>CAZJYM010000010.1:0-19933 GCA_964550245.1 uncultured Blautia sp.
TGGGTGGAGGTGATCACCCCCACCTTCAGAAAGTCCTCCATAAAAGCTCCTTTAACTGTAATCAGAAAAACAGGAGCCGTTGACAGGCTCCTGATCTCTTCTCTACTGCAGAATGTCTACGATTACCTTCTTGCTGCTCCTGGAGGAAGCCGCCTTCACCACCGTGCGGATGGCTCTGGCGATCCGGCCCTGGCGGCCGATCACCTTCCCCATGTCGGAGGGTCCCACCTTCAGCTCGATGACCACAGCATCCTCTTTTTCGGTCTCTGTAACAACGACCTGATCCGGATTTTCCACAAGAGATTTGGCAATTACTTCAACTAGTTCTTTCATTACATACCTCGCTCATCTGCCCCGGCCGGGGCATACCAGGAACACTTGGCATTCCCCGTTTCCTATTTCTCAATGCCGGCCATCTTGAAGAGCCGTGCTACCACATCCGTGGGCTGGGCACCGTTATTCAGCCACTTTCTGGCCTCCTCCTCGTTGACTTTGCATACGCTGGGCTCCACGTTGGGATCATAGGTACCGATCTCGGCGATGCATCTGCCGTCTCTCTTGCAGCGGGAATCCGCCACCACGATTCTATAGTAGGGTGCTTTCTTCTTTCCCATTCTTCTCAGTCTGATTTTTACTGCCATGATTTAATTCCTCCTAATCTAAACTCCGGCTTAAAAAGGAAGCCGGATGCCTCCCTTTTTCCCGGCCCGGCCTCCGATCATGCCGGACATCTGTTTCATCATCTTTTTGCTCTGTTCAAACTGCTTCACCAGACGGTTCACCTCGGACACATCCACGCCGCAGCCTCTGGCGATGCGGTTTTTCCTGGAAACGTTCAGGATGGAGGGGTTGGCCCTCTCTTTGGGCGTCATGGAGAGAATGATGGCCTTGGTCCGCTCCAGGGACTTCTCATCAACCTGCTCCTCAATGTCCTTCACCTTGCTGCCCACACCGGGAAGCATGCGCAGGATGTTGCCGATGCCGCCCATCTTTTTCATCTGTTCCAGGCTGGTGAGATAGTCGTTGAAGTCGAAATCCATCTTTTTGAGCTTCTTCGACATCTCCAGGACCTGCTCCTGATCCACCGAGGCTTCCACCTTTTCGATCAGGCTCATCACGTCCCCCATGCCCAGAATCCTGGAGGCCATCCGCTCCGGGTAGAACTGCTCCAGATCCGAGAGCTTTTCACCCATGCCCACGTAGTAGATGGGCTTTCCGGTGACGGCCCGGATGGAAAGGGCGGCTCCGCCTCTGGTATCACCGTCCAGCTTGGTCAGGATCACGCCGTCAATCCCCACCTTTTCCGTGAAGGTTTTGGCCACGTTCACCGCATCCTGTCCGGTCATGGCGTCCACCACCAGAAGGGTGGCATCCACCGTGATGCTCTCCTTGATGTCCACCAGCTCCTGCATCATGTTTTCATCGATGTGGAGCCGTCCGGCCGTATCCAGAAGAACCACGTTTAACTGGTTGTTCCGGGCATGTTCCACGGCCGCTCTGGCGATGTCCACCGGGCTGTGCTTATCTCCCATGGAGAAGACTTCCACACCCTGCTTCTCTCCGTTTACCTGCAGCTGCGTGATGGCAGCCGGCCGGTAAATATCGCACGCGACCAGAAGAGGCCGCCGGCCTGCGGATTTGAGCTTTCCCGCCAGCTTGGCCGCGGTGGTGGTCTTGCCTGCGCCCTGGAGGCCGGCCATCATGAGAACCGTGATCTCATTTCCAGGGCGCAGGGGAAGCTCCTCCGTCTCCTTACCCATGAGATTCACCAGCTCGTCATGGACGATCTTGATCACCATCTGCCCGGGATTCAGACCGTTCATCACATCCTGACCCACGGCCTGCTCCTGCACGGAGGCGGTGAACTGCTTGACCACCTTAAAGTTTACGTCCGCCTCCAGAAGAGCCATCTTCACTTCCTTCAGGGCGGTCTTTACATCATCCTCCGTCAGGCGTCCCTTGCTGCGCAGCTTTTTGAACACGTTCTGCAATTTTTCCGTGAGACTTTCAAACGCCATGAGTCATAGTTCCTCCAAGATCATATCTGAAATGTCCGCGATCTCCGAAGCCTGATATTTCACCGCCAGCTCCTGAATCTGTTTCACCTGGGAACGGATATGCAGAAATTTCTCCACCAGATGAAGCTTCTCCTCGTACTCTTCCAGGATCCGGTTGCAGCGCCGGATCAGGTCGTGGACTCCCTGGCGGCTGATGCCGAACTCCTCCGCGGCTTCGCTTAAGGATGAATCATCCAGCACCACGCTTTCATACACCTTTTTCTGGTGTTCCGTGAGAAGCTCCCCGTAAAAGTCGTACAGAAGAGTCTGCTCTACAAATTTCTCCATTTCCCATCACCCGCGTTATCATAACCCATGGAGAAGGGGTTGTCAAGTAAAAGTTCTTTACAGCATGGAAAGATTCGCCTGCACATCCTCCGCCTCAAAGTCAAACACACAGCGCTCGTAGGCGTTGATGATGTGGGTCTCCTTATATTTGTCATATCGCTTATGCGTAAGCCCGTAGTTCATGTGCACGTGTCCGTGGAGGAAAAACTTTGGACTGTACCGGTCCATCAGCTCCACAAACACCTGAAAGCCCTGGTGGGGCAGATCCCGGCCGTCGTTGATCTGATAGGCGGGGGCGTGGGTCACCAGGATGTCAAACCCCCGGTTTTTGAAAAGGGGATAGCGAAGCTTCTTTACCCGCTTCTTCATCTCCTTTTCCGTGTACTGGTAATCCCCGTCCCGGTAGCGCATCGAGCCTCCCAGCCCCAGGATCCGCACCCCCTCGTGGACGTAGATCCTGTCATCGATGCAGATGCAGCCGTCCGGGGGGATGGAGGCATACTTGGTGTCATGGTTTCCGTGTACGTACAAAAGGGGACAGGAGGCAAAAGTCACCAGAAAGGACAGATACCGGGGATCCAGATCTCCGCAGGAGATGATGAGATCGATGCCGTCCAGCTTTCCCTCCTCGTAAAAATCCCAGAGATATTTGGACTCTTCATCCGCGATGGCCATGATCCGCATAAGCGATCACTCGTCCAGGGTGGTCTCGATCCCCTGCTGGGAAACCACCGGTTTGGCCTGTTCCTCCAGTTCCGTCATCCTGGGGATGGAGCCCTTGACGTTTTCGGCCAGCCAGCTCATCTCGATGATCTCCTCCGGGGAGAGACTGACCTCCGGATCTCCCTGAACCATGCCCTCCTGGGAATAGAGGATCCCGGAGAAGGGATTGAACTCTCCCTGGTGGATGGTTTTGGTTAAGAGATCAATAAGACGTCTGGTGCCGATGGGCAGGTTCTGGGAGCAGATCAGATCGATGACTCCCGCGGACATGCCCCACCAGTAGTTGATGGCTTTGGAATCAGAGCTCTTATCATCGTTTTTCCAGGTGCCGTCCATGATGGTGCGGATCAGCCTCTCATAGAACTTGCCCCAGTGCCACACGGGCATGGCCAGACTGTGGGGAATGCCCCGGTCCAGCCAGTAAAGGCCGAAGAACCTGGATCCGTCCTCGGGGATCACCATGTCCTTATCGGAGATGATGGCAACCTCGTTTTTCCGGAAAGTCTCCATGGGGTCCGTCTCCTTCCTTGTGGACCACTCCAGGTACACTTCCGCCCGGGGATTGATCATCTTGGCGCCCAGGGCAAAGGCATTGATGTTGGAGATGGCTCCGTACAGGGGATAGTCCGCGATGTAGCCCACCCGGTCATTCTCGGTTAAGGCCCCGGCAATGGCCCCCATGATAAACTTGGCCTCGTACATCCGGGCATAGTAGGTGCGGATGTACCGGTGGCTTAAATTCAAAGAACAGTTGAGGATCCGCACCTGGGGATGGGCGATGGCGGCCTTCACACTGGCGGAGGCAAACACCGGGCTGGTGGTAAAGACGATGTTGCAGCCCTTCCGGATGGCATCCTCCACTGCCTCATCGGCTCCCTCCTCATCCACGTTCTCATAGGAGATGGTGGTCACCTCTTTGGGGAAGGTCTCTTCCAGGTGGAACCGTCCCAGCTCATGGGAGTAGGTCCAGGCGGAGGAAAGGGGCGTTTTGGCGTAGACAAAGGCGATCTTTAAGTTGGGGGAGCTAAGGGGCAGCAGGCGGTTTAAGTTGTTAAGCAGGGACTTCTTCCCGCTCTGGGGATCCATCTTTAAGTCGATGGTATCCTCCCGGCTCTTTAACTGATACTCCTCCCAGCCCTTGGAGACCAGGGAGCTCACCTGGGTGGTGGTCATGCTGACAGCCTCCTGGTAGCCGTAGAGACTGATAAAGGTTAAAAAGGCATCCCCGGGGGTGATGTCCAGCTTTCCCCCTCCCATGCGTTCAAACTCGGCGCTGAAGCGGGTATAGACGGAGCTGAAGGCCAGTCTCTCTTCTTCGGTCCAGATCTCCCCCGGCTCCTTTCCCACCTCATCCAGGAGCTTTTTAAAGCTTCCGGTTTTGGAAAACCAGATGTAGTTGATGCGGGAACCCTCGTAGAAGTCCACAAACTCATAGTAGATCCGGTTCTGTTTTTCCTCTGTCCTGGGGGGCAGGATCCGGGTCACGTTTCCGGGAACGGAAACCGCCTGGAAATACTTGAGTACGCTGACCCGCTTGTTGCCCTCCTCCACATAGAATTCATTCATGTATTCGTAGGCCTTGATGGGATCCCGGATGCCTTCCTTTACATGGCTGGCGCACAGCTGAACCCACTTGGCCGCAAACTCGCTGCCGTCGCTTAAGATGGGCATGAAATTCCCCGCAAAGGCGTTGCTGCGGCCTCCGCTTTTGGTCCCCACGATCTGTTCCATGGGGATCTGCACCAGCCCCAGATTTACTTCCTGGTAGTGGCCCCTGGGGGGAAGGATATCGTCCAGCACCTTCAGAGTGGGCTGGAGACCTTTCATGAGCCGGTCCTGATAATCCTTCTTCCCCGCCCGGTAGGCCTTCTGATAGTCCTGTATGGTTACGATTTCATCCATTTTTCAAACCCTTCTTTCCAGCTGACAAACCTTAGAGGCTGGCTCTGATGACCCGGGGACGGAATCCTCCCTCCTCCAGAGCCTGTACGATCTCATTCTTGTGGGGAGTCCCATAGGCCTCCATGGTAATCTTCAGTTCCACGGCCGCATTGCGGTTGGTGCTGACAAACTGGTTGTGGTCCAGCTTGATCACGTTGCCCTGCTTTTCGGAGATCACCCGGGCCACCTTGACCAGCTCCCCGGGACGGTCCGGAAGCAGGACGGATACCGTAAAGATACGGTCCCGCTGGATCAGTCCGTGCTGCACCACGGAGGACATGGTGATCACATCCATGTTTCCGCCGCTGAGGACCGAGACAATCTTTTTGTTCTTTACGTCCAGATGACGCAGAGCCGCCACGGTGAGAAGCCCGGAGTTCTCCACGACCATCTTGTGGTTCTCCACCATATCCAGGAAGGAGACGATCAGCTCATCGTCCTCCACCAGGATCACGTCCTCGAGATTTTCCTGGAGATAGGGGAAAATCAGCTTTCCGGGTGTCTGCACCGCGGTGCCGTCGGCGATGGTGTTCACGTGAGACAGTGTCACCGGCTCCCCCTTCTCCAGGGAGGCCTTCAGGCAGGCGGCGCCGGAGGGCTCCACCCCGATGACCCTGATGTGGGGATTGAGAAGTCTGGCCAGGGTGGAGACTCCGGCCGCCAGTCCTCCTCCTCCCACGGGAACCAGGATGTAGTCCACCAGGGGCAGATCCTGGATGATCTCCATGGCGATGGTTCCCTGACCGGTGGCGACCGCCAGATCGTCAAAGGGATGGATAAAGGTATATCCCTTCTCTTTGGAGAGCTCCAGGGCGTACTCGCAGGCCTGGTCGTACACGTCTCCCTTCATGATCACCTCGGCCCCGTAGCTCTTGGTGCGCTCCACCTTGATGAGCGGCGTGGTGGTGGGCATGACGATCACCGCCTTCACCCCGAACTTCCCCGCCGCATAGGCCACACCCTGGGCATGGTTGCCGGCGGAGGCGGTAATAAGACCCAGCTGCCGCTCTTCGGGCGTCAGGGTACTGATCTTATAGTAGGCTCCTCTGACCTTGTAAGCCCCGGTCCTCTGCATGTTTTCCGGCTTGAAATACACCCTGTTTCCGGTGAGATCGGAAAAGTAGCTGCTTTTGATCAGTTTGGTCTCCTGTGTAATGTCCTTAACAATCTCCGATGCTTCCTCAAAACTCTCCAGGCTCAGCATTTCCTTCATCTTCCGGCCCCTCTCCTTTTTCCATAATTAATGCCTAGACTTCCTGAAACAGGGCGTCCACAAAGGCGTTGGCGTCAAACTTCTGCAGATCCTCAATGCTCTCTCCCACTCCGATGTATTTCACGGGGATGTCCAGCTCCGACTGGATGGCCACGGCGATGCCTCCCTTGGCGGTTCCGTCCAGCTTGGTGAGGATGATGCCGTTTAACTTCGTCACCTCCGCAAACTCTCTGGCCTGCACCAGGGCATTCTGGCCCGTGGTTCCGTCCAGCACCACCAGGGTCTCCAGATAGGCCTCCGGGTACTCCTTTTCCAGGATCTTATAGATCTTGCCCAGCTCCTTCATGAGGTTCTTCTTGTTGTGCAGCCGCCCGGCGGTGTCAATAAGCAGTACGTCCGCATCTCTTGCCCGGGCGGCCGCCACCGCATCGTAGACCACGGAAGCCGGATCTGCGCCGGGCTGTCCGGTGATGATCTCCACTCCGGCCCGGCCGGCCCACTCCACCAGCTGCTCTCCCGCAGCCGCCCGGAAGGTATCCGCTGCGGCCAGGATCACCTTTTTCCCCTGATCCTTCAGCTTTCCCGCCAGCTTGCCCACCGAGGTGGTCTTTCCCACCCCGTTGACACCCACGACCAGAACCACCGACTTCTGATTCTCAAAGGCATACTCGGTGCTGTCCACCTGCATCTGTTCCTTGATGCTGTCGATGAGCAGCTGCTTGCACTCCTTCGGATCCCGGATATGGCGTTCCTCCACCTGTTTTTTCAGGTTCTCCAGAATGGAGGAGGTGGCATTGATGCCGATGTCTCCCATAATCAGAATCTCTTCCAGCTCCTCATAAAAGTCGTCGTCAATGCTGGAATAGCCATTGAAAAGCGAATCAAACCCCGCCACAATGTTGTCCCGGGTCTTGGCCAGACCGCTTACCAGCCGTCTGAAAAACCCCTTCTTTTCCTCCGCCATAAGTCCTTCCTCCTAACTGCTCAGGTCCTTTTCCACCAGATCCACCGATACCAGGGTGGAAACTCCCTTCTCCTGCATGGTGATGCCGTACAGACGGTCCGCCGCATTCATGGTGCCCCGCCGGTGGGTGATAATGATAAACTGGGTATTCTTTGCAAGCTTTTGAAGATAAGTCGCAAACCGGCCCACGTTGGAATCATCCAGGGCGGCCTCGATCTCATCCAGAAGACAGAAGGGAGAGGGCTTCAAGTTCTGGATGGCAAAGAGCAGGGCGATGGCGGTCAGAGCCTTCTCCCCGCCGGAGAGCTGCATCATGTTCTGGAGCTTCTTTCCCGGAGGCTGAGAGATGATGCGGATCCCCGCTTCCAGAATGTCCCCGTCCTCCTCCAGCTCCAGGGTTCCCCGTCCCCCTCCGAAGAGCTCCTGAAAGGCCCGGTTGAATTCCTCCTGGATGTCCTTAAACTTTTCCTGAAACTGTCTGCGCATGCCCTCGTCCAGTTCGGCGATGATCTCCTTTAAGGAAGCTTCCGCCCGGACCAGATCCTCGTACTGGCCGGAGAGGAATTCATGTCTCTCCGATACTTCCCGAAACTCCTCGATGGCATTGACGTTTACCGCCCCCAGAGAGCGGATCTCATCTTTGAGTTTGCTGATCTGCCGGCGAAGGGCATTTCTCTCCCCCGGATCTTCCATCCGAAACTTCCCGGCATTGTTGGGAGTGACCTCATACTCCTCCCAGATGTAGGAGATGCGGGATTCCTGCCGCTCCTCCTCCTTTTCCATCTGGCTTTTGAGACGAAAACCTTCCTTATCTAAAAGGGAGATCTTCTCCGAGAGCTGATCCCTCTTTTCAAAGAAGGACCGGTACTCCCGGTTCTTCTCCTCCTGGAAGGTCTTCAGTTCGTTCAGAGAGGCGGTTGAATCTTCTTCTTTCGATCTGCACTCCGAAATGGATTCTTCCAGTTCCCGGATGTCCTCCTCCTTCTTTTTGATCTCCTCCCGGCTTTGCAGGAGCTTTTCTCCCAGCTCCTGCTGTTCTTTTTCCAGGGCTTTGATCTCCCCGGCCAGACGCTTTAAGTTTTCTCCCAGAAAGCTTTCCTTCTGCTCCATGCCGGAGACCTCCAGCCGGATGTCCCCCAGGGTTTTCTCATCCCGGGTTTCTTCAGTAGTCCACTGCTCCAGCTCTTCCTGCTTATCCTGGATAAAGGCCTTTAATTCCGCCTCATCCTTTCCCGAGGCTTCCAGTTCCTGGCGGATCCGCTCCTGATCCTCCCGGATTCCCTCCAGACGGCCCTTCATCTCCTCCTGTTCCCGGTAGACTCCTGTGAGGCTCTCCTGGATCTCCTTCTCCTTTTCCTCCATGCGGGAGAGGTTCATCTCTTCCGTGTTTCTGGAGACATACTGCTGCTGCAGGTTTTCCTTACACCTGCTGATCTCATCGCGCAGGGCATTCCTCCTGGTCCGGTTCTCCTCCAGGGCTTTCTGGCTTTGTTCCCACTGCTCCTTTAAGGCGGCCGTGCTCTTTTCAAGCTCCGCAATCTCCCGCCTTCTTCCCAGCAGGTTGCTGTTGTTTTTAAAGGCTCCGCCGGTCATGGATCCCCCGGGGCTGAAGGATTCCCCCTCCAGGGTTACCATCCGCAGGGTGTGGCCGTACTTTCTCCCGATCTCCAGGGCGTGGTCCATCTGATCCACCACCAGCACCCGTCCCAGCAGGTAGGAGAGGATCCCCTCATACCGGGAATCCGCCTGGACCAGGTCTCTGGCGATGCCGATGACACCGGGCTCCTTTAAGGCTTCCTTTGGGGAAAAGTCTCCCCTTCCCCTTACACTGTCCATGGGCAGAAAGGTGGCTCTGCCAAATCTGTTCTTCTTTAAAAAGTTGATCAGATCCCGGGCCGTCTCTCCCGTGTCGGTGACAATGTTCTGGATGCTGCCGCCAAGAGCGGTTTCGATGGCGATCTCATAATCCTTTCCCACATGGATCAGATCCGCCACCACCCCCTGAATGCCGGGAAAGCGTTTTTTCTGTTCCATCACCCGGCGGATGGCATTTCCGTATCCCTCATAGCGCTCGGTGAGGTTCTTTAAGGACTCCAGCCGGGATTCCTCCCGGTGGTAGGCCACCTGTCCCGCTTCCGCCCTTTCGCTCTCCTTTTTGATCTCCTCCGAGAGAGACTCTACCTGACTTTCCAGGGCTGTGGTCTGTTCTTCCAAAGAAGAGATCTGAGAAGAGACAGACTCGTATCTCTCTTTGGCTTCCTGCTTTTCCTTCTTCAGATCCGTCTCCTCGCTGTGAAGCTGCAGAAGTCGCTGGCTGATCTGGGATCTGCGCACCTCCATCTGTTCCATCATGGTGTCGAAGCGCTGGGCTTCCCCCCGGATGGTGGCTCTGCGGTTTAAAAGTTCGATGATCTCGTTCTTTCCGTCTTCTACGGAAGCGGCACAGGACTCCCGGTTTTCCCGGACTCTCTCCAGATCCTCCTCCCGGGATCTCATCTTTTTGCGGGTGTGCAGAAGGTTTCCCCGGATCTCCTCTCTCTCATCCGTGAGAGCTTCCTCCGATTCCCTTCTCTTTTCCAGCTCCTCCTCCACGGTTTTCTCCCGGGAGCGGGTGAGCTCCTCATTCTTTTCGGCGGAAGAGATCTGTTCCCGGAGCACGTTGATCTGGCCTTCCTGCTGCCCCCGAAGAAGGGCGCTGTTCTGGATCTCCTCCCGCAGGGATTCCATCTGCTGATTCTGTTCCTCCAGCTCCCTCTCCAGCCGGTCATACTCGGTTTTGGTCTCCTCGTAGGCCTTCCGGCTCTCCTCCAGGTCGGAGGTGACGCTTCCCAGCTTTTCTTCGGTCTCCTTTAGGATCTTTCCCGAGTTTTCGTAGTCCAGGAGGAACAGGTTTACATCAAAAAGCCGCAGGGTATCCCGCTTTTCCAGATAGATTCTGGCGGTCTCCGCCTGAGTCTCCAATGGCCCCATCTGTCTGGTCAGCTCTCCCAGGATGTCCGTCACCCGGTCCAGGTTCTGGCGCTCCTCCTCCAGCTTCTTGATGGTGGCCGCCTTTCTGCGCTTGAATTTCACGATTCCCGCGGCCTCGTCAAAGAGCTCCCTTCTCTCCTCCGGCTTGCCGCTTAAGATCCGGTCGATCTGGCCCTGGCCGATGATGGAATACCCCTCCTGGCCGATGCCGGTGTCGTAGAACATCTCGTTAATGTCCCGAAGCCGGCAGGTGCTGCCGTTGATCAGGTATTCACTCTCCCCGGACCGGTAAAGACGGCGGGTTACGGTCACCTCGTGGTATTCCACCGGCAGGAAGTGATCGGCGTTATCCAGGGTGATGGCCACGGAAGCGTAGCTTAAAGGCTTTCGGTTTTCCGTTCCGGAAAAGATCACGTCCTGCATGTTTCCGCCCCGGAGCTGGCGGGCGCTCTGTTCTCCCAGCACCCAGCGCACCGCATCGGCCACGTTGCTCTTTCCGCTGCCGTTGGGTCCTACAATGGCGGTGATGCCGTTGTGAAACTCAAAGGAAATCTTCTGGGCAAAGGATTTGAACCCGTACACCTCAATACTCTTTAAAAACATAGTCCTCCTGAAATCTTTTTCTTCTTCCTCCCCTGCCGGGCAGGGGAGGAAGAAGGGATGTGAGGGAAGGAGAAGTTAAAAGGTTTCAGCTCTTAACACCCGTATCCCGAAACTTTAAAATCACCTGGTAGGCTGCGGCCTGTTCCGCCGCCTTCTTGGTGTGGCCGGTGCCCTTGCCCATCACTTTGCCGTCCACCAGGGCTTCGACAGTAAAATACTTGTTGTGATCCGGTCCGTCGGTGCGGATCAGATGGTACTCCACCGGCTTTTTTCCCTTCTCCTGCACCAGTTCCTGAAGGATGGTCTTGCTGTCATAAAAGAGCTGTCTGTGCTCCATGTCGTTGAGTATGAACTTCAGCACAAACTCTTTTGCGCTGGCAAACCCACCATCCAGGTAAATGGCCCCCAGAAGGGCCTCCGTGGCGTCCGAGATAATGGAATCCCGGGTTCTGCCTCCGGTGAGATCTTCTCCCCTTCCCAGAAGAAGAAATTCCGGAAGACCAAATTCTCTGGCACAGAAGGCAAGACTGGGCTCACAGACCAGGGATGCTCTGCGCTTGGTCAGCTCTCCCTCCGTCACATCCGGACAGGAAGAATAGAGATAATCACTGCTGATCAGCTCCAGCACCGCATCTCCCAGGAACTCCAGGCGCTCGTTGCAGCCCCCTTTGCCCAGCTTCTTTTCGTTGGCGTAGGAGCTGTGGGTGAGCGCCTGTTCCAGGAGACTCTTGTCGTGAAAGGTATAACCAATCCGCTGTTCCAGTTTTTCCGTATTCATACGCGTTTCCTCCCTTATTGCTACGTTACTCCCGGGTTTTTACACCTGGTTGATCCTTTCGGCGATCTTCTCATTGATGCCCTGCTGCTTGAACTGGACACACTGAAAGACGGCATTTTTGATTTCTTCGGCTACGGCGTTGCCGTGGGTCTTGACCACCAGTCCTTTAAGTCCCAGAAGAGGAGCTCCCCCGTGGGAGGTGGCGTCAAAGGACTCTGAGATCTCCTTCAGGGCCGGCTTTACCAGCAAAGCCCCGATTTTGCTCCTCATATCTTTCATCAGGCCCGCTTTAATCTCCTGCATGAGAGCCTGGGCCACTCCCTCGTAGAGCTTGAGGATCACGTTGCCCACAAAGGCCTCACAGACGATCACGTCCGCCATGCCGTAGGGAATGTCCCGGGCCTCGATGCTGCCGGTAAAGTTGATGCCCGTACAGGCTTTTAAAAGAGGAAAGGTCTCCTTGACCAGGGCATTGCCCTTCTCCTCCTCCGCTCCGTTGTTCACAATGGCCACGGAAGGGTTATGAACCCCCACCACATGCTCCATGTAGATGGAACCCATCTTGGCAAACTGCACCAGATGAGAGGGGCGGGCATCCACATTGGCTCCGCAGTCGATCAGCAAAGATACTCCACGCGTAGTGGGAATCAGGGGAGCCAGAGGGGCGCGTTCCACCCCGGGACATCTGCCCACAATCACCTGTCCTCCCACCAGCACGGCTCCCGTACTGCCGGAGGAGACAAAGGCATCCGCCTCTTTGTTCTTAACCATGTTTAAGCCCACCACAATGGAGGAATCCTTCTTGGTCCGGATGGCTCTCACCGGAGGCTCCGCGGTCTCAATCCTCTCCGTGGTGTGATGGACCCGGATCCTCTCCCGGGGAAGGTCGGAAATCCCCCGGAGTCCGTCGTGAATTACCTCCCGGTCGCCCACCAGAACCACCTGAATGTCCTCTCTCTCCCTGGCAGCCTCCACGGCTCCATTGATCTGCGCATAGGGAGACATGTCTCCTCCCATCACGTCTACTGCCACTCTTACAGTTTCTTCCATCTTCCAGCCTCCTTTAATTCCCGCTGCCTCGCAGCTTCTGACACTGTAACCATCATCATACTAAACATTTCCCGGTAAAGTCAATAGAAGGGGCTCTTTTTCCCAACCCCGCCGGGCACAAGGGGTTTTCCGTCCAGGGATGCCTCCAGCAGATCATCCCCCCGGTACACCAGCTTCAGGGAGAAAAAGGGAGCATCCTGTCTTAAAAGCTCCAGAAAGATCCGGTCTCCCTCCCAGAGATTCAGTTCCCCGATGTTCTCCTTATCCACCCAGGAGAGAACCCCCTCGTCACAGTCTTTGGGGGTTCCCGTAAAGCCGTCGGCGGTATAGAGGCACATGTACTCCGTTCCGTACCCCTCCTGGTAGAAGGTTACCAGTCCCCGAAACCGCCAGGATGTCAAAGTGTAGCCTGTCTCCTCCTGCACTTCCCGCAGAAGACACTCCTCCGGGCTTTCCCCCTCGACAAAGTGTCCGCCCACACCGATCCACTTTCCCCGGTTTACATCCTCCTCTTTTCTCACCCGGTGCATCATCAGAAACTTTCCGTCGCGTTCCAGATAACACAGGGTGGTCATGGGATTTTTGATCATCTCGATTCACCTTTTCGCTTAAATATATATGATTTTCCCCGGTACGTCAACGTCTGGCCCGAAAAAACGCAATTGCCCCCGGGGATCCGCATTGACAGATATTTTAACCCATCCGCCTCAAAAAGCGGTAAGACTGATTTTCCTTCCGCACCCTGAATGTGATTGACAACCGGAAGGAATTATTCTAAGATGAGTACATAAGGGAAGCCCGTCATTTGCAGGGCTTCGGGAAGGGAGAAAAAGTTATGGTAAGAAAAACCACATCCGAAGTGAGAGAGAAAATGCGGGGAGGAAACGGCCAGGTGGAGTTTGAGCACGTGCTCTCCAAAGAGGAATTAAACGGTGTCGGAAGGCTGTACGCCAAGATCCGCCTGAAACCGGGCTGCAGCATCGGCAGACATCAGCACGTGGGGGAGACAGAGCCTTTCTACGTTCTGGAAGGACATGGAACCTTTGTGGAGGATGACGGAACCCGGGTGGAAGTAGGTCCCGGGGATGTGTGCATCATTGAGCCGGGCCAGAGCCATTCCATGGAGAACAACACGGATGAAGATCTGGTGTTCATGGCCCTGATCTACAACGCCTGAGGCGGCGCTACAGAAGGAAGAAGCGAATGTTTTTTTATATTCCGACTAAGATTTACAGCGAACGGGACTGTGTGAAGAAGCATGCCCGGGAGTGGACCGGCTGCGGAAAGAAGGCCCTCATTGTCACGGGCAGAAGCTCCGCCCGTAACGGATCTCTTGCCGACGTAAAAGAGGCCCTGGAGGAAAACGGAGCTGCTTATTCCGTGTTTGACCAGACGGAAGCCAACCCCTCCATCGAGACGGTGATGAAGATCCGGGACCAGGGCGTGGCGGAAAAGGTGGATTTCGTGATCGGCATTGGCGGAGGCTCTCCCATGGATGCGGCCAAGGCGGCGGCTCTGATGATCGCAAACCAGGATGCGGGATCGGAACTTCTCTATGAAAAGAGAGAATGTCCGGCCCTTCCCGTCGTGGAGGTTCCCACCACCTGCGGCACCGGATCGGAGGTAACGCCCAACGCGGTTCTCACCATTCGTGCCAGGAGGACCAAGTCCAGCATCTCCCACAGGATGTATCCGGCCTTTGCTCTTGTCGATGGAAAGTATCTGAAGGGCATGAACCGGGAAGTGCTGGTCAATACTTACATTGATGCCCTGGGGCACCTTCTGGAGAGCTTTATCAATGCCAACGCCACGGATTTCACCCGCATGATCTGTGAATACGGCATGAAGGCCTGGGCCGATGCCCGGGAAATCCTCTCCCATACAGCGGTTACCCCGGAAGAGGGAGACCGTCTTCTCTTCGCCTCCACCCTCTCCGGCATGGCCATTGCCCACACCGGTACGGCCCTGCCCCACGGACTCAGCTACTATCTGACCTTTGAAAAGGGTGTCCCCCATGGGAAAGCGGTGGGGTATTTCCTGCCCGGCTATGTGGCTCAGGCAGACAGGGACGTACAGCAGAAAGTGATGAACCTCAGCGGATTCCCGGATGTGCAGGCCTTTGGAGAATTCATCACCGGGATGCTGGGCCCCATGGAACGGGATGAGGAGCTGATGAAGAGGGCTGTTGCGGGAATGCTCTCCAATGAGGCCAAGCTGAAGAACGTACCGTATCCGGTGACAGAGGAGACTCTGTGGAAAATATGTGACATGACAGTTTAAACAGAAGGGACAGGGGATGCATCCCCTGTCCCTTCTATATTAAAGCCTGTCTTCAAAACCTCTTCTCAGCACAGCCTGCCGCTTTCCACCGAAACAACCTGATCCGCGATGCGGATGGCAGATTTGCGGTGAGATACCAGCACCACCGTCTTATTTTCCCGTTCCTCGTTCAGAGATTTGAGAATGACCGCCTCATTCAGGCTGTCCAGACTGCTGGTGGGCTCGTCCAGCAGCATCAATGGCGCATCATGGAGAAAGGCTCTGGCCAGCCCCAGCCGCTGCCTCTCCCCTCCCGAGAGGGTATCTCCCAGTTCTCCCACCGGGGTGTCGTAGCCCTGGGGAAGGGACATGATAAAGTCGTGGACGGAGGCTTTTTTACAGGCGGCTTCGATCTCTGCATCGGAAGCCTCCAGTCTGGCAATGCGCAGGTTGTTCTTGATGCTGTCGTGAAACAGATGCGTTTCCTGGGTCATGTAGCTCTCCAGATCCCGCAGGTTGGAGGTGTTGATCTCCGACACATCCGTACCGGATAGTCTCACCTGACCCTCCTTTACCTTCCAGAACCGCATGAAAAGCTTTAAAAGCGTAGATTTGCCGCTTCCGCTCTTTCCCGTGATGCCGATGATCTGTCCCCGGGGAATCACAACCGAGACATCCGAAAGGACGGTTTCCTTTTCATAGGCAAAGGTGACATGACTGGCATCGGCCCCAGTAAAGCCGATCTCCTCTTTCCCGGTCACTTCCTCCACCGCCGGCCTTTCCTCCAGAATATCCAGCACCCGGTTTCCGGCTGCAAAGGTGTTCTGCAGCGTACTGCCCAATGCAGCCAGGGAGGCACAGGGACCGAAAGAGGAAAACAGGGCGATGGTGGGAATTAAAACTCCGTCAAACTCCACCATTCCCTTCTGATAGAGCCCGGCGGAGACAAAAAGCATGACGAGATCCAGGATCAGGATGACCATGCCGGTCAGGGCCGAATCAAGGCCTGCATTGCGCTTCATCCGCCATTCATCTCCTGACAGGGCGTCCGTGCGGGTGTTCATCTCCTCCAGCCGCTTTTCGCCCTGACCGTACTGCAGGATTTCGGTGAGTCCCCGCAGAGAATCCAGCACATAGCCGGAGAGAGCACCGGAGCCGTTTCTGAATTTTTCTCCCGCATCCCCGCTGAATCTGGAGACAAGAAGGGGAATCACGATTCCCACCACCGCGTAAGCGCAGAGGGCCAGGATTCCCAGAATCCAGTGATAAGAGCCGATGAAAAGACACATAATCAGGGTAAAAAGCGCTGCGATGGCAATGGGGGAAATGGTATGGGCGTAAAATACCTCCAGCAGTTCAATGTCCGAAGTGATGACCGAAATCAGATCTCCCCGGTCCCGCCCTTCCAGTTTGGCGGGACAAAGCCTTCTCAGAGCCCGGAACACCTTATCCCGGATGATGGCCAGCAGTTTGAAGGCAATGAAATGATTGCACCCCTGCTCTGCGTAGCGCAGAACGGCACGCAGCACCGCCATCACACAGACGGAGGCAAAAATCCACCCCAGAGGCAGCGGCGTGTCAGATCCCAGCAGGTTCAAAACGGCATATCCGCCGGAAATCGTGATAAAGGATGCACACAGGTTCCCGATAAGCCCCATGCAGACAGCCAGCGCCATCAGACCCACCAGAGGTTTCACAAGAACGATGAGCCTGGCCATCACCACAAAACCGCTTCTCCTTTTCATTCTTCCCCGTCCTCCTTTCCGTAGTTTTCCAGCTTCTGCTGGGTTTCCCACAGCTTCGCATACTGTCCGCCCTTTTTCAGAAGTTCCTCATGCCTGCCCGATTCCGTTACCCGGCCTTCATCCAGAACGTAGATGTTTGCAGCATCCGTCACATTCGCCAGACGGTGGGAGATCAGGATAACCGTCCTGGTCCGGGCCAGAGCGCGGATCTCCCGCATGATGTCGTTTTCACTTTCCAGGTCGATGTTGCTGGTGGCCTCGTCAAAGATGTAGACCGGACTGTCGTGGAGAAGAGCCCTGGCCAGTGCCAGACGCTGGCACTGGCCTCCGGAAAGGTTGGCTCCCCTTTCGGTCAGAACCGTATCAAGACCTTTTTCGCTTCTCAAAAAGTCCGCAAGACTGGTCTTTTCAAGAACAGCCCAGAGTGTCTGATCATCCGCTCCGGGAGCTGCCAGAAGCAGGTTGTCCCGCACGGTTCCCTTAAACAGATAACTCTGACTGCCCACACAGGTAAAGTTCTGCAGCAGACTCTCTTCGGAAAGCCCGGAGAGTTCCCGCCCTCCCACGGTCACCGAGCCGGAATAGCCAGTGCTGCGTCCCGTGAGAATGGAAGCCAGTGTGGTCTTTCCGCAGCCGCTCTCTCCCACAATGGCCGTAAAGCTGCCCTGGGGGAATTCCAGATCCAGTCCCTGCAGGATTTCCCGTTCCTTCGTGTAGGAAAATCTCAGTCCCCGGCAGGAGATGGAACAGTCTTCGGGTACGGTCTGGATTTTCCTCTCCGGCTCCGGAAGATCCAAAAGGGCGAAGATCTTGTCGCTGGCCGCCATCCCGTTCATGGCCACATGGAAATATGAGCCCAGCTGCCGCATGGGAAGGAAAAAGTCCGCCGCAAGAAGGATGATCAGCAGTGCGCCGGCCAGGGAGACATGGCCGCTCCTGTACTGCAGCGCCGCCAGAATCACACCGGCGGCAGCACCGCCGTAAGCCACCAGATCCATGATGGTGATGGAGTTCAGCTGCATGGTGAGCACCCTCATGGTGATTCTGCGGAACTTTTCGGCTTCCCTGTTCATCTCTTCGTTCTTGAACTCATCCGTTTGATAAATTTTCAGGGTGGTTAATCCCTGCAGGTTTTCCAGAAAAGTGTCTCCCAGAGCCGTGTACTGTCCCCAGTATCCTGAGAGCAGTTTTTTGGCCCATGTCTGTACCGCAGCGATGGATACGGGAATCAGGGGGACACAGATCAGCAGCACAACCGCCGCCGGAACACTTACAGAGCACAGAAAGGCAAACAGTGTCAGCGGAGCCAGCATGGCGTAGAAAAACTGGGGCAGGTAGGAACCAAAGTAGGTTTCCAGCTGATCCACTCCCTCCACCGACACCTGCACCACCTCCGAAGTCTTCACCTGTGTGTCGTAGGAAGCCCCGAGACGAAGCAGCTTGGCATAGATCTTTTCCCGCAGGGTACGCTTGACCTCCCTGGAGGAAAGGTAGCTTAAGCGGGAAGAACCAACCGTACAGAAAAACCGTATCAGGATGGATACACCCGCCGCCAAAAGAGCAGCCGTCATCTCCCTCCTTCCTGCCGTTCTCTCTGAAAGTGCCTCCAAAAGCAGTGCCAGAGAAGTCATCAGTGCGATATTGGCCAGGAGAGAACACCACTGCAGGAACACATTTCCGGCAATGTATTTCTTACTGCCCGGCACCACGCCGATGAGCCGTTTGTTGATCATCATGTTTTAAATACCTCCTGGAGATTGCCGGCAGCATGAACCCAAATGGGGGATGCGCCGGGGAAAATGGGAAATGCTGCTGATTATGCTCTTTACCTCATGCGCTGCACTGGAAAATCCGGTCCATGACAAAGCAGAGCCGGCTCTCTTTTTCATACTGGACCATCCTTCCAGCCGGTATCTGCCCTTCCATAACGGTTAGAAACGCCTAACCCATGGGGCAAAATAAAAGGCATCCCGGCTTTGCCTCGTAATTAGGAATGCCTAACTGAAGTTACTATATCAAAACTATTTGTTCCTGTCAATCTCTCCATTGTATTTTTGCAGCCGGGAAGTTCCATGACGGTCATTTTTTTAATATGAAATTTACCTTTGCACTTTACTTATGAATGCAGATCCAGGATCCGGATAGTACCGGATGATCACACGAGTCTGAATAAGGGATCCCGAACACTGTTACTGCTCCACCAGTAAATCAAAACACCCTTCGGAGTTTCCGAAGGGTGTTGGCAAATCAATGAAACGGGAGCACGGACAACAGGAAAAGCTGACGAAACAACCTCAGGATCTTCCCTGTCACAGAAAACCATTCAAACCTGACGGATACAGGCTTCCAGTTACTCGAGCGATTCCATGAAGAAAGCCCTGTCCGAGGGAGGAATACTCAGTACATCCATAGCCTGCTCCGCAGTCATTGTCAGGGAATTCATCACAGACTGAAGACACTCTACCATCGTATCATGTCTTTCCCTCTCAGCCTCTTCCCGAAACTTCTCCGTCTCCTCTCTGGCGATCCGTACTCTCTCTTCAGACAGTTCCCAAATCTCATCTGCGAACAGATCAACTAATTCATGCATATCGTGTTTCCTCCTGGTTCCCTGCCCCGTACCATGCCTGTCAAAAGATTTGGTTCAATCTCTTATGTCCTGTGTCCCTGACTCCGTGATTTCTTCCGGCATAATGTAATCTCTCAGTCACACATTTGGTAAAAGCCCAAATTGCGCCGAATCTTTCCGAACAAATCCGAGAAATTGCCATGCTCAGGATCTCCGGCATGTCCTGCCAAATGTGCTGGAGAGAAGAGCCCTCCGCATAATCAGACTTCTGACGCTGTCGCCATGCATGTGAGAGAGAACGGAGACATATTCCAAAAATTGTGTATGTTCTCTGTTTTTTCGGAAAAACAGAACATTGCCGAAGAGTGCAGGTGAAAAAGAAAACCGGGAATGTGGTTCACAGCTGCGAAGCAATGGATATGGCGGGGTAATCACAGGATCTGTCCCTCCATTCCCGAAATCCCGATGGGTATGAACTTTCCGTCTTACCCGAGTTCCTTCCTGTAATAATCCCTTTCAGCGGTGGGAACATCAAGCAAATTCATGGCCTGATCTGCAGTAATTGCCTTGTAATCCATCACAGACCTGATGCACTCCAGCATCGTACGATGTCTTTCCATCACAACCTCTTTCTCGGCGATCTGGATCCTCTTCCTGAGCTCCGCATTCTCCTTCCTGATCTCCGCAGCCTTCTTCCTGTACTCCGCAGTCTCCTGCCTGGCAATCTGCACCCTCGGTTCGGACAGTTCCCTGATTTTCTCGCCAAACAGCTC
>CAZJYM010000010.1:20033-29521 GCA_964550245.1 uncultured Blautia sp.
GCACTTTCCGCAGGGGAAATATTATAAATATTCATGGCCTGGTCGAATGACATTTCCATACGTGCCATCAAAGACTGGATACACTCCAGCATTGTATGGTGTCTTTCCTGCTCAACCTTCTTCTCGGTAGTACTGACCTTTTTCCTGAGCTCCGCATTCTCCTGCGTAAGCTTCTCAGCCCTCTGGTTGGCATCTGCAGTCTCCTGCATGAGCTCCGCATTCTCCTGCGTAAGCTTCTCAGCCCTCTGGTTGGCATCTGCAGCCTCCTGCATGGCAATCTGCACCCTCTCCTCAGACCGCTTCGTAATGTCCTCGCCAAACAGATCCTCAATCATATCTTTACACATGCCACCTTCACTCCTCATCTTATCAAACAACTCCTTGTTACACCGCTTACTCACAGACAAAACCGTCATTACAGCATCCCTGCCCTCTTTTGTCTGTAACTCCGTGGACTTGGAAACATTATCCAGGAAATTATGGTAATCTTCTTCTGTTGCATGTTTGGTGATTAGCCAAAGTGCACTGTGCTGTTCCCGAGGCAGCATGGAAATCACCACAACCTGGGTGTAAAAGCACATCGTATTTGAAACGTGAAAAATACCGGGATCAGTCTCTGTGATCTCTCTCCCACTTTTTTCCAACTTCTCAAACATTGCTTCAGGATATCCGTAGTGAATGAAAGTAACCGTTATTGTTTCCTCTTGAATCTGGTCAACATTCTTGCCACTGCGCTTTAAACTGCATGCATATTCCATACCCTGGAAAAAAGCATCAATATCTAAGTCATCCTTCGGAGACTTGAATTCGATGATGTTATACTTCCTGAAATGTTTTGCCAGTTCATTGTTAGACCCGGAAAATTTGTCATTGCTGGTGATAAGCAAATCCAATCTGATCGGAAGCTTATGCATCGCTTTTTCATGTTCATATTCATAAGAGCCGCAATCTGAGAACTCTACCTTCATGCATTCAGTGTATCCTGACTCCCACTGAATGTTTCCCTCATCAGAGGAACCGGAACCCTGATCCTTGTTTCCTTTTTTCGAAGAGTCGGAACCCTGATCCCTGTTTCCTTTTTTCGAATCTGCCATTTGTGTTCCTCTTTATTTTAACACCCTGCACATCGAAAAGCAAGAGGTTTTTGAAAATTTCATGCCCGTATTTCTCCTGCCTTTCAGTTGCCTGGATAACCGGAACCTGCACCTGGGTACTCCCCGGGCCTTCCGGATCTTTCCTGATTTTCCCTTCCTGTTCTGCCGGAACTGCAAAAGAAGCTGCATCTCCGTGTTCATGTAGCCTGTTAAGTATCTATTCTGATGCCTCCTGTAGTATTTCATGGCTGTTCCGGGAACATCCCCATGAATTAAGAAAGGCAGCAGATTTCATCCCGTTAAAAATTTCCGGGGAACATTTTTCAATAGAGTGTTTACATTTTCCTGTTTCTCACCGGATAAATGTTTTCTCTGAATCCGTCATGTGCTGTAGTTTGCTGTCTGCTTTAGTCATCCCATGCTGTAAATGGCAAGGCAGAATTCCCCGTGGCATCACCCGATGAGGCTTTTCCACGAATTTTCTACACCAGGCAGTGGCTTCCCTGTTGGAAGCACAGCGCAGACATAAGCAAAGATAGAGTAAGATATAAAAGTGATACTGAAAAATTTATCCTCTATTCCAGTGAGCTGTTCGCCAGCGGTAAGTATCTATCAATGTCAAACTGTATCTGTCTCAATCTGTTCATCTTCTTTTTAACAGTTTGCCGTATACTCTCCTCCGATAATTCTCCCCGGTACATACAAATTCTGTCGATTTAAAAACCTTACCGCCGTCTCATAATTCCTTTCATACCATCCAGCTCTATTACTTTCTGTCTTTCATTATGGTGTGATCATCACAATACTGCCGTCCCACAAAAACTGGCATTTGGTCCCACCCGAATCAGTATTTTTTCGTTCAGCTTTTCATATCCTCCCCTGCCCCAAGGGCAGGGGAGGATGATATCAGGGAGCAGTCACTCCCCAGGAGATGGTGTTTTCAACCACATCCTTGTGGGAGTAGCCGTCATAGCGTCCTCCCGCATTGATAAAGGTGAAGGAGGCATCTTTATGCTCCAGGCTTAAAACCGCATTTCCCCAGGCCACTTCCCGGGGGTTGGAGCCGTAGCCGGAAGCCTGCCCCTTTGTCACGGAGGCATTCTCCGTGTTGGCCAGCACTTCCCTGAGGTAAAAGCGAAGCACCGGCTTTTCATAGACTTCATAGGTTCCCAATGGAATGTTGGGAAAGGTGATCTCCAGGGTGGCCATGCCGGATTCATCCACCTGGTAGCCTTCCGGGGAGAACCGGAGGGCCTTCTCGTATTTTCTGAAAGTCCCCCGCTGGTCCCTTCCCTCCACGGCAAAGAGAAACACCGGATTCCCATGTGCCCAGAGGATGTCACCCTCCGGGATCTTCTTGATTACGGTGATGCTTCCCACGGGAAGGCGCTGCGGATCGTTCTGCGCCGTAAGCGCAACGAGAGGGATATCCTCCGAGAGCACAAACTCCTGCTCCCAGGTCCCCGAATACCCGGGAGGCGGCGTTATCTCCACCGCCTTAAACTTTCCCTCATTCTCTTCGGTGATCTCCAGCAGGGCAGTACGGTACTTCTTTTCCCGGGGAGAACAGCTGACTGCCCCCTTCTCCCCCAGGGTGTCCTCATAGGATCCGGAAACCCTGTTCCACTGATAGACTCTAAATACCGCCCCTTCCAGAAACTCTCCCGTCAGAGAGTCGGTCTTGATGATCTCCGCCTGCCCTTCCGGAGTCTCCTCCGGGGTGTTTTCCACGGTGAAAAAAAGGACCTGCTTTTCATCCGTGATGTTGATCTCCTGCTCCCATTCTCCCTGGTATCCGGGAGGACTGCCGGTCTCCCGCACAAGAAACCGGCCCGTGTTCTTTTCCGTGATCAGGAGTTCTTCGCTTCTGTAGGTCTGTGTCCTTCCGTCGTATTCCAGAAGGGTGCCGTCTTTTTCATAGGTTCCCAAAGTGCTGTCATAGGGATAGATGGTAAACTCGGCTCCCTCCAGGAGAGACCGGTCCCTGGCATCCACCTTTCGAATCTCCACCTTCTTTACCGTCACCGGGGTGTTCTCCGCCCGGAAGGTAAAGGTCTTTTCCGTTCCGGGTTCTGTAAGCTCAACAT
This sequence comes from uncultured Blautia sp., assembly GCA_964550245.1. Lineage (GTDB taxonomy): Bacteria > Bacillota > Clostridia > Lachnospirales > Lachnospiraceae > Blautia_A. The sequence goes on from CAZJYM010000010.1 coordinate 23,215, forward strand.
CCTGCTGCCAGGCTCCGGTGTAACCCGGCGGGTTTTTCGTCTCCAGCACCCTGAACCGGCCTTTGTTGTCGTCGGTGCAGGTAAGGGTGCCGGAGACGTAACGCTCACTGTCGGCATCGTAGCGCAAAGTTTCCAGAAGTGCGCCGTACCTTCCCTCCTTTTCGCTCCAGGCATAGACCGCAAACTCCGCCTCCGGCAGATGGTTTTCGGTTCCCGCCTCCACCTTTTCCACGGAGATGCTGCCCCGGATGTCCGGGGTATCCGTCACCGGCACCTTCTGCAGCAGGTCCTCCGTCACCTGAGCGCTTACCGGTTCCGGATTGGGAAGGTAGCCCGGGGGAGGCGTTTTCTCCCGCAGTTCATATCTTCCCGGGATCAGGTTGGCAAAGACAATCCAGCCCCGTTCATCGGTGGTCCCTTCCGCCACTTTCTCTCCCGCTCTGACCTGGAGCTCATTGCCGGACTTTAAGTCTTCGGCGGCAAAGAGCTCATAAACCGCACCGGAGAGGTGTTCCCCCGTCCGGGAACTGGTCTTTACCAGGCGGATTTTTCCAAAGGGGGCCGGCAGGACCGTAAGAGTAAGGCTTCCCGGATCCCCGGAGTAGACATAGGCCCCGAAGTCCTGAATGTTTCCCCCGGGTGTGCCCATCTGAGTGTTTCCGTCCACAAAGAGATATTTGGCGGGGTACAGCAGCATGGGGAAGACAAGGTTTTCGGTTTTATCCCACGTTTTGGGGAAGATCAGACAGAACCGGCCGCCGGTGTACAGTTTTGCCTGTCCCGATTTCTTCAGCACATGGGGGTTTTCCATCCCCAGGGTTTTGTACTCCTCCTGGCTGTTCCAGTAAATCAGCTGATACTCGCTTCCAGGGGGTCTTGTCACCGTGATGCCGTTGCCGGCTCCCGCCTCATCCTGAACGGTGAGGACTCCGGTTCTCTGAAAGCCGTCCTGAAAGGGTTTTTCCAGCCATCCGTACCCCTCCTCCGGTCTGGACATGAAAAGGGTCATGGGGGTGCGAAGGGTGTCTGAGGTCACGTTGTTTCCGGTAGCATCCTTTCCCCGCAGCTTAACAGCGCTGCGGGAGGGAATGGTCAGGGACTTCAGCCTGTCCATGAAGGCGGTAAGCCCGATGTGTTTCACCTCGTCCCGGGTGGCCCCGTTGTACTCTCCGCTGTATTCGATGGAGAGGGCCATGTGGGTGTAAAAGTAGCGGTTGCCGGTCTTGGACCAGTCCACATGCTCACAGGTGGGATCGTATTTACTGCAGATGTCTCCCGGACCTCCATACCCGAAGTAAAGCATCTTTTTCAAGTTGGAGTTGGTCATGAAGCGGGTTGCCGCATCCTTTAGCGTCATGCCCTCCTCTCCGGGAAAGATCCCGGTTTTCTGGGCATTCAGGCAGTACAGGGGAGACCGCTGCACGTTTCCGCCGCTGTCCAGGTATTCCACGTACCGGTAGTGGGTGGGATCCACCGCGCCGGCATCCACGGACTCCTGATCCCAGACCTCGTCGCAGTAGATGATGCCGTCGCTGTAAATCCGGTATTCCCCCGGGGAGAGGGGAGAGGAACCGCTTCGAAGAAGAGGCTCCCCCTCTCCCGAAATGGCTTCTCCCATGGGGGCTATCGCCAGGATTCTTCCGTCCTGGATTTCTTCCGCCAGCTCCTGATCTGTTTCCGTCTCCCCGGAGATGTTCTCCTCCTCCCCGTCCGTGAAAAACATAAAGGGAGAAGTGTCCTGTTCCGGTTCAAACTCCGGCTCCGGTTCAGGCTCCGGAAAAATCTCTTCCACTTCCTCCGAAGGCTCCGCAGGAGTAAATTCCTCCACCACGGGAGGGGGTTCCTGACAGGAGAAGGCTTCCTCCAGAGTAAGGTTATTCGTCTCTCCGGCCCCCGAAGGGACAGCCGAAAAGATCACAAGCATCAGTGCCAGCAGTACGCTGCAAACTTTCTTTTTCATGGTCACCTTCCTCTCCTCCGGGAAATCCACACTGCGCCGCCCACTGAAAGGGAGAGGCAAAGCAGTACCAGCCATCCCCCAAGAGGTGTGTCATCCCCGGTTTTTACAGGTCCGCTCTCAAAGGAGGCGTATTGCGCGGGAGCGCTCCACCCGGACGGAACGTAGGGCTCCGGCGTGGGAAGAGGCGGCATGGTGGGGATGGGGGTGATGTCCGGTCCCGGCGCCGGTTCGACTTCCGTCTCGTTGACGGTGAAAACCCACTTCACCGCCGCGCTTAAAAGGGCCGACTGATTGTCCAGCTCCGGAGGCACCGTCACCGTAAAGTCCATCATCCCCTTCTCTCCCGCCTTGAAAAGTCCCAGGGAAACCTGCCTGGAAAGTTCCGGAGCCATCAGATCCCCCTCATAGAGCTGTTTTCCATTCATGCGGATGGAAAGTCCCAGGGACCGCAAAAGTTTCCTCTGGGCTTCGCTCTGATCCTCCAGCCCCGTATGGAAGAAGATCTCCGCCGTTTTGTCGGTGGTGTTGGAGATCTCCACCTGGTCGTGAAGCACATCCCCCGGCATGGCCGTGGAGAAGTTGGAGAAAAAGTCCTCCGGCACCGCCACCAGTTTGTGGGCTTCCCCCTGAAATTCCACCGCCAGATCCAGGTTTTCCTTCCTAAGGGTCTCCTGTCCCCCGGCCTCATGGACACAGAGCTGAATCTTCTGGTTCCCCCAGGGGGACATGGCCGTGAAATCCGGAGTAAAGTTGGCGGACTGGATCGCTTCCGCCCGGACCTCCACAATAAGTTTTTGTCCCCCGTGTTCTTTCGTCCATTCCGGGGGAATGCTGATCTGGTTATAAAGGCTGACGCTTTCCAGCCTTCCCAGTTCCCTGGTGTAATAGTAGTAATCCCCCTGCTTTACCCAGTCCGGGGAAATCCCGGAGAGGCTTTCCTCGGAAAGCCCCTCCAGGTACTGCCCGCTGCTTTGAAAGAGCACCTTGGCCCGAACAAAGCAGGGTTCCCCGTAATTAATGATCTTTGGTATCCTGTAAAGCACATCCCCGGGAAGCACAGTTGCATCCTTCTCCGGGGGCACTTCCTCCCCTTCCTTTAATTCGACCTCCCGGAGAAGGATGTTAACATCCCCAAGAGAAATATGGTTCTTTACTCCCACTGAATCTGTGTAATACCCGTAGACCGCGGCTCCTCCCAGAAGCACCAGGAAAAGAAGCAGCGCCGCCCCCAGGGCATGTTTCAATCTTCCGATCATGGATCTTCCCCCTTCCTGTTATGTCCCGGTCCCAGGGGAAGTGTAGTAATCCCAGGCGGAGCGGTAATCCTCAAATCCCCCGGCCTGGACGGATTCCTCATAGACAGTGATCTGAAACTCCCGGTACAGGTCCCCGTAGAGGGGATCAATCCTGGCGGATTCGATGGAAACCCCGGTAAAGAGAGGCGTTGTGGATTCCCCCTCCCGAAGCTTCTTCACGTAGTAGTAATATCCGTCCGAGGAGTCGTACACCCAGTTCACGGTGTCCAGGTTGATAAAGGTCACGGCCTGTCCCACATCCTGATTGGAAAAGGAAACGGATGCTCTCACAAAGCAGTCCACGTTAAAGCCGGCCTCCCCGGAGGGGGTGTTGGACACCCACACCTTCTTCTCATACTGGGGATTCTCCTGCTCCGTGATATCCGGAGGATCCGGAAAGTGCTCCTGGATCTCCGTGTCGTTCTTTCCCACGGCGATGCGGTTTACCTCCCGGTCAAAGGAGGAGAAGTAGGCCCCGGTTGCTCCCATGTACAAAACGCCGGTCAGCGCAATAAGCATAAATGTCTTTCCTGAAGCGGGCAGTCTCATGCTGCACCTCCTTTCTGGATCCATCCTAGCTGGCTGCTCTGGTAACCCTGCCGTCCTGATCGGTGTTCTGATTTACATACTTCTCATAGGCTTTGGCAGCCTGCTCCTGAACGGTCCCCCCGTCTCCCCCCGTGTTCTGGGTCTGAATGGCATAGGCCCTTACCGGGATCTGGAACTGCCGGGTGTCCAGCTGTCCCTCCACTACATTGAGGAAGGTCACGTTGTTAAAGAGGGGCGTGGTGGTCTCCCCGGCCCTCAGGATCTGGTTGTAGGCATAGGTGTATACCTGGCTGCTGTCCACCTTGGCGGTACCAAGCCTGGTCCAGCTCCCGTCAGCGGTAAAGGAGAAAAGTTCCTTCTCCTGTCTCTCCTGCCGGTTGCCCTGGGCATCGGCCCAGACCACCTCCGCGGTGGGAATGGAAACTTCCAGATACACAAAGGCATCGTTGACGCCGGTGTTGGTGATTTTGGGATCCTTGGAGATCACCTGAGAGGGCTGTGTCTGGGTCTGGTTGTCCGGATTCCATCCCGGCTCCTTCAGCTCGATCTCCACCTTGCCCACGGTGAACTCGTTGACGGAACTGTCATAGTCCGTCAGATAGGCGATGGTTCCCCCTGCCGCCAGTACGGCAACCAGGCCCAGAACCGCAGCCCCCTTCAAAAGGTTCTTCTTCATCTTCATACCTGAACCCGCCGCGCCCTTCGGCGCGGTCTCCTTTCTTTGAAAACTTACACACGGGTATCCTTCCCGGGAAATCCCGGGGAAACAAAAGCACAATCATGATCAGAATCAGCAGGGGAAGGGGGAGATTCTGAAGGGCGGCACACAGATACCCCGCAAAGGGCAGGGAAAACCGCACGATCCCCAGAATCTGTCCCGGTTCCACCGGCACCGGATCCCGCCCTTTGTTGGCGTCTCCCCGGGTGATCCAGCAGTTGTCCTTTTTCCCCACAACCCGGTGGGTCACCAGTCCGTCCCTTAACCGGTAGGTGATCACATCTCCCCGGGAAGGTACCCGGTTCCTGGTATCGGTAAACACCAGTCCCCCTGCGGGAATCCCCGGCTCCATGGAACCGGAAAGGACGATGAAGGGACAGATCCCCTGGAGACGCAGGACAAAAAACGCCAGCCCTCCAATAAGGAGAAATGTGCCCAGGGTGCGCAGGACACTCCGCAAAAATTTCCTCATAATGTCTCTCCTTTCTGTCTGATCCCTGGGAAATCCGTGCGGGAGGGGCCCGGCTTCTTACAGTTTTAGCCATAAACCTCCTTTCAAAGTACACTGCGGGAGTGAAAAAAGTCGCTAAAGTTCCATATGAAATGATTAATAGCATGCTGTACCATAGAGAAATGGTCATAAAAGAAATGAACAGATAAATCCCCGGGGGTAACAACGAAAATTCCGTGACATGAAAATACCAGAGAACAGAACGTTTCAGAAAATCAGATTTTCAGATGATGCCGGTTCGTATTTACACAGGATTCCCTGTTGCTGGCATTGATGCTACATCAGCGCCAGGAAAAAGTCAAAGAGATCTCATCGACATATTTCGACATTGGGATTCGACACGATTCGACACCGGCAAAGAATAAAGATCCCATCGACATGATTCGACACGGTTCGACACGATTCGACACGGTTCGACATATTTCGACAAAAAGAAAAAGCAGGTCTTCCGCTTTGGGCGGATACCTGCTTTACTTTCAGCTTTCCTCTATCTTAATGATCTCTTTTTTGTTATAGCTTCCGCAGTTCTTGCAGACTCTGTGAGGCATCATCAGAGCGCCGCATTTGCTGCACTTTACAAGATTGGGAGAGGCCATCTTCCAGTTGGCTCTTCTCTTGTCCCGTCTTGCTTTGGATGATTTATTTTTGGGACAGATGGACATCGCTTACACCTCCTTAAATTCTCGAAATATATCACGGATAGCCGCCATCCGGGGATCCCCCGGCTCTTCCTGGCAGTGGCAGGGACCTTCATTGAGATTCTTTCCGCAGCGGCTGCAGATCCCTTTACAGTCCTCCCTGCACAGGACTTTTTCGGGCCAGCAGGTGAGTATCTCCAGGTATACCAGCCGGTCCACATCCAGATCCGTTCCGGACAGACAACTGTTTTCATCCAGGCCGTATCCTTCCTCATTCTCCGTGAGCTTCAAATCCACCTTCCGGGAAAAGGAAAGGGGCAGCGTCACCTTTACCTCCTGCAGACAGCGGCTGCAGGGGATCCCCAGGGTGATCTCACCGGTACCCTCAATCTCCAGCACCTGTTCACCCACGTTGGTGACGGTCAGATCCAGGGGCGGTCTGGAAAGGACGGGATACCGCTCCCCCTCCTGATTTCCATGATGAATCTCCAGGAAATCCAGGGAAGGCTCCGCCAGTACTCGGATGCTTGCTCCATCCACGGATGAAAGTTCGGATAAATGTATCTGCATAACAATCTCCTATCCACACTTTACCCATTATACATAGCGAAAAAGTGTTTGTCAACGGATATTTGA
>CAZJYM010000011.1:0-7738 GCA_964550245.1 uncultured Blautia sp.
CGGTTTTTGTCGACCGCGAAAAGGAGAAAATCTGACCATGCGAAAACTGGCATTAAGCGACGACATTTTGATGAGGGTGGACAAGGCCGCCCGCTACATCGGAGGAGAGATCAACTCGGTGATGAAGGATCCCGGGGTGGACATCCGCTTCTGCATGTGCTTTCCGGACGTGTATGAGATCGGCATGAGCAACCTGGGGATGATGATCCTCTACAACATGTTCAATGAACGGGAGGACACCTGGTGTGAGCGGCTCTTTTCTCCCTGGACGGATCTGGACGCCATCATGCGGGAGAGAAACATTCCCCTCTTTGCCCTGGAATCCCAGGATCCGGTGAAAAACTTTGACTTTCTGGGCATTACCCTGGGATTTGAGATGTGCTACACCAACGTGCTGCAGATTCTGGACCTGAGCGGAATCCCTCTTCTGGCCAAAGACCGGGGAGAAGAGTATCCCCTGGTGATGGGAGGGGGAAGCTGCGCCTACAATCCGGAACCCCTGGCACCTTTCTTTGACCTTTTCTACATCGGAGAGGGAGAGACCGTGTTTGACCCTCTCCTGGATCTCTATAAAGCCAACAAAAAGGCAGGGGGAACCAAAGAGTCCTTTCTCCTTTCCGCTGCCAAAATTCCCGGGATCTACGTGCCCGCCTTTTACGATGTGACCTACGGGGAGGACAAAACCATCGCTTCCTTTACCCCCAACCGGGAGGGAGTACCCGAGAAAATCAAACGGCAGGTGGTAACGGATCTGGATAAGAATTATCGGACCATCAAAAACCCCATCGTTCCCTTTATCCGGGCTACCCAGGACCGGGTTACCCTGGAGATTCAGCGGGGCTGCATCCGGGGCTGCCGGTTCTGTCAGGCGGGGATGATCTACAGACCCCTGCGGGAGAGAGGACTGGAGACTTTAAAAGCTTCCGCAAAAGAGATGCTCTCCTCCACCGGTCAGGAGGAGATCTCCTTAAGTTCTTTGAGTTCCAGCGACTACAGCCATCTGAAGGAACTGCTTTCCTTCTTAATGGAAGAGACAAAAGACCAGGCGGTCAACATCTCCCTTCCCTCCCTGCGGATCGATTCCTTCGCCCTGGATGTGATGAGCCGGGTACAGGATGTGAAAAAGAGCAGCCTGACCTTTGCCCCGGAAGCCGGATCCCAGAGGATGCGAAACGTGATCAACAAGGGGCTGACGGAAGAGGATATCCTGCACGGAGCGGGAGAGGCCTTCCGGGGAGGATGGAGCCGGGTAAAACTGTACTTCATGCTGGGCCTTCCCTCGGAGAGGGAGGAGGACATTAAGGGGATTGCCCATCTGGCAGAGAAGATCGCGGAAGAGTACTATGACCTCCCAAAGGATCAGAGAAAGGGAAAGGTTCAGGTGAATGTAAGCACCGCCTTTTTCGTTCCCAAACCCTTTACTCCTTTCCAGTGGGTGTCCATGGACCGGCAGGAGGACTTTATCGAAAAGGCCAGGACGGTGAAAAACGAGATCCGTTCCCAGTTAAACCAGAAAAGCATTCACTACAGCTATCATGAGCCGGATGTGTCGGTGCTGGAGGGCTTTCTGGCCAGAGGTGACCGCAGGTGTGCCGCTGTGATTCTGGAGGCCTACCGGCAGGGAGCCATGTATGATGCCTGGACCGAAAACTTTAAGGCTTCCGTATGGAACGAAGCCTTTGAAAAGACAGGGGTGGATCCGGATTTCTACACCAGGCGGGAACGCTCCCCCAGGGAAATCCTGCCCTGGGATTTCATCGATGCGGGTGTGACCAAAGAATTTCTTCTCCGGGAGTGGGAGCGCTCTAAAAAGGAGGAGATCACACCCAACTGTGCCTGGAAATGTTCGGGATGCGGCGCGATGTGCTATAAAACGGGGGTGTGCATGCAGCCCAGGGAAGCCGGGGAGGAAGCGCTATGAAGGTAAGAATTCGATTCAGCAAGGAAGGCCCCGTCAAGTTCATCGGCCATCTGGATACCATGCGCTACTTCCAGAAAGCCGTCCGCCGGGCAGGACTTCCCGCCGCCTTCTCCGGCGGCTACAGCCCCCACATGATTCTCTCCTTTGCCTCCCCTCTGGGAGTGGGAGTGAGCAGCGTGGGAGAGTACTTTGACCTGGAACTGGCGGAAACTGTGCCCCTGGGGGAGATCAGGGAAAAACTCAATCAGGTGATGGCGGAGGGCTTTCAGGTCCTTTCCGTGAGGAAAATTCCGGACGGAAAAGGGGGAAACGCCATGTCCCTGGTGGCGGCCGCCGACTATCTGGTGTCTTTCCGGGAGGGATGGATTCCTTCCGGGAACTGGAAAGAAAAAGTACAGGAGTTTATGGCTCTTCCCTCCATTCCCGCCCTTAAAAAGACCAAAAAGGGGCAGGAGGAGAGGGATATCCGTCCCTGGATCTACCGGATGGAACTTAGTGGAGAGGCCGTCTTTTTACGGCTGGCCTCCGCAAGCAGCAACTTCACCAAACCGGAACTGGTGATGGATACCTTTCTTACATGGCTTGGGGAGGAGGCCCCTGCATACTGTTATCAGGTCCACCGCCTGGAGGTCTATGCAGACACAGGCACGGAACAGGAACACTGCTTTGTCTCCCTGGAGGACCTGGGGGAGGATGAGGACAAACCGGAATGAACCGACTGATATTTACAAACATGAAGATCTATCATCATCCCTGCATGGTATGTGCTGCATGGGAGGACGGGAACATTGTGGAGGTCCGCATTCACCCTGCGGGGAAGGCGGATTCTGTCCTCCACAACATCTATCTGGGACAGGTGGAAACCGTCTCGGAGAACATCGGGGGATCCTTTGTAAGGCTGAGTCCTGATCTCAAGGGATTCTTTCCCTTAAACGAAAAGGATCTGCTGATCTACGGAGCCGGAAGAAAGAAAAAAGGGCCCCTGCGGCCGGGAGACCAGATCATGGTCCAGGTAAGCCGGGACGCCATGAAGGGAAAGCTTCCGGCCCTCACCGCCAACTTAAACTTTGCCGGCCGCTACCTGGTTCTCACCGCGGGCAACAAAACCCTGGGTGTCTCCAACAAGCTTCCCCCCAGGGAGAGATATTTCCTCTCCCAGTGGCTTATAGAAGCTGCCCCGGAGGACAGGGATTACGGGATCGTGGTGCGCACCAACGCCGCCGGAGCCCCCTGGGAGGAACTGTACCGGGAACTGGAGGAGCTGAAGGAGGTCTTCTTCCGGGTAACGGATAAGGGCCGCAGCCGGACTCCCTGCAGTCTTCTCTACGAATCTCCGCCGGAGTATCTGTCCATGCTCCGGGATTTCCCTCAGACAAACCTGGAGGAGATCATCACCGACGATCCGAAGGTCTATGAAAAGGCCAAATCCTATCTCCATGATTCTGCTCCGGAGCAGGAGAGCAAGCTTCATCTCTACCATGACGACCTGCTTCCCCTGCGCAGTCTCTACTGCCTGGAGCAGGCTCTGGACGAGATCCAGCATGAAAAGGTATGGCTGCGAAGCGGAGGCTTTCTGGTGATCCAGCAGACGGAGGCCTTTGTCACCATCGATGTGAACAGCGGAAAGTATTCCGGCAGGAAAAAGGTGGAGGAGACCTACATGAAAATCAACCTGGAGGCCGCCGAGGAGGTGGTGCGCCAGGTGCGTCTCCGGAACCTCTCGGGCATCATCCTGGTGGACTTTATTAACCTGGAGGAACCGGAGCACCAGCAGGAACTGTTCCGCGTGCTGGAAAAGCTCCTGAAAAAGGACCCCCTGCGGGGCAGGGCGGTGGACTTCACTCCCCTGAACATTTGTGAGATGACGCGAAAGAAGGTTCGAAGGCCGGTGCTGGAGGACATTAGGGAAATCAGGGGGATGGAAGAGGAGTAAAGCACCTTTTCCCACAATGCTAAATCCTGTTATACTGCCGGATATCCTGCGGGGTATCCGGTTTTTTATATTCCCGAAGAAAAGTGATTTTGCCGGGCTTTTCCGGGGATTTTGGAATAGATCAGCATTTACCCCGATGCGAAATGTAGAATCAGCATCTCTTTCCTCCTATGAAAACCCGCCCCGGTATGCTATAATACCCTCAACAAATCAAAGGGACGTATGTCCGGATAAGGAGAGATTATGATCAGACAGAGACTGGATGACAACTGGCAGATGCGCCCTGCAGGGGAGGAGAGGCTTCGCCCCGCCGCCGTTCCCGGCAGCGTGTACGGCGATCTGCTGAATAATGGAGAAATGGAGGATCCCTTCTGGAAGGACAATGAGGACAGGGCACTGGCCCTGATGGACAAGGATTATGAATACGTGGATCACTTTGACTGCGGGCAGGAACTGCTCTCCTGCGATGAAGTCTATCTCCACTTTTACGGGCTGGATACCCTGGCGGATATTTCGTTAAACGGGCACTTTCTGGGACATGCCGAAAACATGCACCGGGAGTGGGAATACCCGGTGAAATCCCTGTTAAGGGCAGAGGGAAATGAGCTTGGGATTCACTTTTATTCCCCTACAAAGTTTATCGCGGAAGCCTTTGAAAAAGCCCCCACCCTTGGCAGCGAAGACGCCATGAGAGGGTTTGTACATCTGCGCAAAGCCCACTGCATGTTTGGGTGGGACTGGGGCGCTCACCTGCCGGATGCGGGGATCTTCCGCCCGGTGGAACTGCAGGGCGTAACCGCAGGGAGATTCCGCAGCGTCTATTTTCATCAGGAACATCTCGAGAACCTGGTAAAACTGGATTTTGATGTTGATTTTGAATGGCTAAAGGAGGATTTATCCGCCAAATACCGGGTGGAAATCACCGACCCGGATGGCACGGTGACCGTTTTTTCAGGCTCCCCCTCCTCTGTGGAGATCCCCTCCCCCAGACTCTGGTGGCCCAACGGCTACGGGGAACAGGCCCTCTATAAAGTCCGCTTCATTATGGAAAGTGCGGAAGAGGAAATCGATGTGTTTGAGCGGCGCATCGGTCTTCGCACCCTGACCATGACCCGGGAGAAGGATCAGTGGGGAGAGAGCTTTGCGGCCACGGTAAACGGGGTGCAGATCTTTGCCATGGGAGGAGACTACATCCCGGAGGATCACCTTCTGGGAAGGGTAACCCCGCAGACCACCCGGGCCTTACTGGAGAAGGCCAGGTTTGCCAACTTTAATTCCATTCGTGTCTGGGGCGGCGGGTATTATCCCGATGACTGGTTCTACGACATCTGTGACGAACTGGGGCTTCTGGTATGGCAGGATTTCATGTTTGCCTGTGCGGTTTACGATCTCACCCCGGCCTTTGAAGCCAACATCCGCGCAGAGTTTAAGGACAACATCATCCGGCTTCGCAATCACCCCTCCCTTTGTCTGTGGTGCGGCAACAACGAGATGGAGATGTTTGTGGCCCAGAAAAACTGGGTATCCAAGCCCTCCGAGACCAGGGACTACATACTGATGTACGAGCGCATCATTCCGGAAATGCTGGCAAAATATGATCCGGATACCTTCTACTGGCCCGCCAGTCCCTCCTCCGGGGGAACCTTTGACTACCCCAACGATCCCAACCGGGGAGACGTGCACTACTGGGAAGTGTGGCACCAGAACAGGCCCTTCTCCGACTACCGGAAGTACTACTTCCGCTATGCCTCCGAGTTCGGCTTCCAGTCCTTCCCGTCAGAAGCCACCATTGATACCTTTACCGATGATCCCCGGGACAAAAACATCTTTTCCTACATCATGGAAAAGCATCAGAGAAACGGTTCCGCCAACGGGAAGATCATGAACTACATGCAGCAGACCTACCTGTATCCCACCGACTTCAACACGGTGATCTACGCCTCCCAGCTTCTGCAGGCGGATGCCATCCGCTACGGGGTGGAGCACTTCCGCAGAAACCGGGGAAGGTGCATGGGCGCCATTTACTGGCAGTTAAACGACTGCTGGCCCGTGGCCTCCTGGTCCTCGGTGGATTATACGGGAAGGCTGAAAGCCCTGCACTACGCCGCCAGAAGGTTCTTTGCCCCGGTGATGATCTCCTGTCAGGAGGAGGGCATGATGAGCGCCGGGCAGAACCTGAACTGGCTGCCCTTTGAATTTGAAAAGTCCATCCGTCTGAACGTGGCCAATGAGACCCGGGAGGATGTGAGGGGAACCGTCCGCTTTGAGGTGAGAAACGCCGATGCCTCCGTGGAAAGGCAGGAGGAGACCCACGTTACGGTACCGGCTCTTACCAGTTTATGGCTTAACAAGGTTCTTCTGCCTGACATCGATATCTATAACCAGTATGTATCCTATTCTTTCGAGAACGAAGAGGGAGAAACGGTCTCCGGCGGCACGGTGCTCTTTTCCAGCCCCAAATATTTCCGCTTCCTGGATCCCGCTCTTACCTTCACCCTGGAGGGAGACGAAATCCTGGTGAAATCCGGTACTTATGCCCGCAGCGTTGAGATCCGCAATGAAAACGACGATCTGATTCTTACCGACAACTTCTTTGATCTGAACGGTGATGAAAAGAGGGTGCGGATCCTCTCCGGGGAACCAAAAGGGCTTGTGCTTCGAAGCGTTTATGATATTCACTGAAGGGACGGTTTATTATTTTGCCTCTCCCGTGGTGGAGATTTCCGGAAATTTCCTGTTTTTGGGGGAGGATTTTGGGAAAAAAGAATATTGACGAACGCATTTTTCCGTGTTATAGTTTACGGGTATGCCGCACAAAGAGGTAGAAGTGCCAGCAGGCCACCGTATTTGGCGAGTAAATTTTCAGGAGGTACATGATGTACGCAATTATTGCAACAGGCGGTAAGCAGTACCGGGTGGAGGAAGGCGACGTCATCCGGGTAGAGAAGCTTGGAGTGGAGGAAGGACAGACCGTAACCTTCAATGAGGTTCTGGCAGTCAGCGGCGACGGACAGTTCAAAGCAGGCGCCGACGTGGAGAATGCCACCGTAGAGGCCACCGTGACCGGAAACGGGAAGGGAAAGAAGGTAATCGTCTACAAGTACAAGAGAAAGACCGGATACCACAAGAAGAACGGCCACCGTCAGCTGTACACGGAAGTGAAGATTGACAAGATCAACGGCTGATCCATGATTACCATTACAGTCGGCACCCATCAGAAATCCTATACCGGTTTTACCTGCAAAGGACATGCGGGATATGCCCGGGAAGGGCAGGACATCGTCTGTGCCGCAGTCTCCGCCCTTGTAATCACCGCCGTAAACTCTATTGAGACCTATACGGAGGATGAGACAGAGGTGAAGCAGGAAGAGGGATTTGTATCCCTGCGGTTTCTAAAGCCTCCTTCCGAGAAGGGGACTCTTCTCATGGATTCTCTGGTGCTGGGGCTGACGGAGATTGAACATACATATAAGAATCGATATCTGACTGTAAAAGTCAAGGAGGTATAGCGCCATGTTGAATATGAACCTTCAGCTTTTTGCCCATAAAAAGGGCGTTGGTTCCACCAAGAACGGCCGTGATTCCGAGTCCAAGAGACTGGGAGCCAAGAGAGCGGACGGACAGTTCGTCAAGGCCGGAAACATCCTGTACAGACAGAGGGGAACCAGAATCCATCCCGGTGTAAACGTGGGATGCGGAAAAGATTATACCCTGTTTGCCCTGACAGACGGCATTGTGAGATACAGCAGAAAGGGACGGGACAAGAAACAGGTCTCCATCATCCCCGTGGAAGCACCCGCGGAGCCGGTGGAAGCAGCAGCTGCCGAGTAAGAAAAGATGTTTGCGAAGGGCTTCAAATCCTTGGGGTTTGGAGCCTTTCTTTA
>CAZJYM010000011.1:7838-11554 GCA_964550245.1 uncultured Blautia sp.
GAGGTGACCCATGTTTGCAGACAGAGCGAAGATCATCATCCGCTCCGGTAAAGGCGGAGACGGACACGTAAGTTTCCGCAGAGAGAAGTATGTTCCCGCGGGAGGACCCGACGGAGGCGACGGAGGCCGGGGCGGAGATGTGATTTTTCAGGTGGATCCGGGGCAGAACACCCTGGGAGAATACCGGCATAAAAGAAAGTACCGGGCCCAGGACGGGGAACCCGGAGGAAAGAGACGGCGCCACGGCTCCGACGGGGAGGACGTGATCCTGAAAGTACCGGAGGGAACGGTGATCATGGATGCGGCCTCCGGAAGGGTGATCGCCGACATGTCCGGGGAGAACAGGCGACAGAAGGTGCTCTCCGGAGGCCGGGGCGGCAAGGGAAACATGCACTACGCCACCCCCACCATGCAGGTCCCCAAATACGCCCAGCCCGGCTTTCCCGGGCAGGAGCTGGAGGTATCTCTGGAGCTGAAGATGATTGCGGATGTGGCCCTTGTGGGTTTCCCCAACGTGGGCAAGTCCACCTTTTTATCCCGGGTCACCAACGCCAGGCCCAAGATAGCCGATTATCCCTTTACCACTTTAATTCCCAACCTGGGGGTGGTGGACCGGGAAGAGGGCGGTTTTGTCATCGCCGACATTCCGGGACTCATCGAGGGAGCCTCCAGCGGTGCCGGCCTGGGATTTGAATTCCTGCGGCACATCGAACGTACCCGGGTGATGATCCACATGGTGGATGCCTCTGCGGCAGAAGGCCGGGATCCGGTGGAGGACATTTATACCATCAACCGGGAGCTGGAATCCTACAGTCCCCGCATTGCAGCCCTGCCCCAGATCATTGCCGCCAACAAGATCGACTGTCTCTCCCCGGAGGGAGAGGATCCCGTTAAAAAGCTTATGCTTGAGTTCGAACCCAAAGGGATCTCGGTCATCCCCATCAGCTGTGTCTCCGGCCAGGGCATTCCCGAACTTCTCCACGGGGTGGAGGAACTGCTCTCCAAAGTTCCTAAAGAGGCTGAGATCTTCCCCCAGGAGTTCTTCCCCGAGGATCTTCTTATTCGGGAAAATCTTCCCTACACGGTGGAGCGCTCCCCGGAGGATCCGTCCGTCTACATCGTGGAAGGCCCCAAGATCGAAAAGATGCTGGGGTACACCAACCTGGACTCCGAGAAGGGCTTTGCCTTCTTCCAGAAGTTTTTGAAAGACGGAGGCATCCTGGACGACCTGGAGAAGGCCGGGATTCAGGAGGGCGATACGGTGCGGATGTACGGGCTGGCCTTTGACTACTATAAGTAAAACTCCTTACCGGCAGGAAAGGAGAGGAAGGATAACCATGACAAGCAAGCAGAGAGCCTATTTAAAGAGTCTGGCCATGGAGGTAACCCCCACCGTTCATCTGGGAAAGAACGGGGTGACGCCGGAGACCACCGCCTCGGTGGAGGAGGCCTTTTCCACCCGGGAGCTGATCAAGATCGGGGTTTTGAACAACTGCCTTTTTGATCCGGGGGAGATGGCCCAGATGATCGCCGAGCGGACTCATTCCCAGGTGGTACAGGTGATCGGGAAAAAGATCGTCCTTTACCGGGAGGGAAAGGACGAGAAAAAGAAGATTGTGCTGCCCCGGTAGGGGAAGGATGAGGGAAGGGCATGGAAGAGCCAAGGAAACGCATCGGGATCATGGGGGGAACCTTTGATCCCATTCATGTGGGACATCTGATTCTGGGAGAGAAGGCCTATGAACAGCTTTCTCTGGATAAGGTGTGGTTTATGCCCTCCGGAAATCCTCCCCACAAGCAGAACCGGGAGGGAAGGGCCACAGATGAGGAGAGAGCGGAGATGGTGAGAATCGCCATCCGGGACAACCCCCACTTTGCCCTCTCTCTTCTGGAGATGAACGAGGAGGGCTATACCTACACCTACCGCACCCTGGAGCGACTGGGAGAGGAAAACCCGGACACGGACTATTTTTTCATCATCGGAGCGGACTCCCTTTTCACCTTCTCCTCCTGGATGAAGCCGGAGAGGATCTGTGCGGCCTGCACCCTGGTGGCTGCCGTTCGCAACCATGTGCCGGAGCAGGACCTGGACCGGGAGATGGAGATGCTGCGGGAGAAGTTTCAGGGAAACATTGTCAAGCTGGACACCCTGAACATCGATATCTCCAGCCGTCTGGTGAGACAGTGGGCGGGAGAGGGAAAGAGCCTGAAATACTACGTCCCCGATGAAGTGATTGCCTATATTCAAAAGAACAGGATCTACGGCGCGTAAAGCCCGGCCGGGAGGAAGACGAAATGCCACACTACGACCTTCGAAAGATGGAAAAAAAGCTGGCCAAAGCCCTGGATGAGGAGAGGTACGCCCACACCATGGGGGTGATGTACACCAGCGCCGCCCTGGCCATGGCCCACGGGGAGGATCTGCAGGATGCCCTGGTTGCGGGACTGCTCCATGACTGCGCCAAGTGCATCCCCAACAAGAAGAAGCTGAAGATGTGCGACCGCCATCAGATCCCCATTACAGACTTTGAGCGGAGTCATCCCTTTCTGATTCATGCCAGGCTGGGGGCCTTTCTGGCCAGGAAAAAGTACGGGGTTACGGATAACCATATCTTAAGCGCCATCGTTTATCACACCACGGGAAAGCCAAAGATGACAACCCTGGAAAAGATTGTCTATATCGCGGACTATATCGAACCCATGCGGGACAAGGCGCCCAGGCTGCCCTTTATCCGGCAGCTGGCCTTTCAGGACCTGGATGAGTGCATGTATGAGATCCTGAAGGATTCTCTGGAGTACCTGGAGAAAAATCCCCAGGATCTGGACGTGACCACGAAGGAAGCCTTTCATTATTACAGAGATCTGCATTATGAAAAAATATCAGGAAAGGAGGGATAAAGGCATATGAGCGATTCTATGGAGAATTCCAGGGAGATGGCCCGTCTGGCCTGTCTGGCCCTGGACGAAAAGAAGGGGAAGGACATCAAGGTGATTGACATCCATGAGGTTTCCGTGCTGGGAGACTATTTCATCATCGCCACCGGCAGCAATCAGAACCAGGTGCAGGCCATGGTGGACAGCGTGGAAGAGCAGCTGGGCCGTGCAGGCTTCACACCCAGACAGATCGAGGGGACGAAAAATTCCAGCTGGATTCTCATGGACTACGGAGATGTGATCGTGCACGTCTTTGACGAGGAGAACCGCCGCTTCTATGATCTGGAGAGGATCTGGAGAGACGGGAAGGAAGTCAAAATGGAAGAACTGGGGAAGTAAGTTTACCATAATGGTATTATGTTAATTAAAAAGGTATGAATCATCCCCGGATGGTTCATACCTTTTTTGTTTTTCCCGATGTGTTAACCATAATAGTATTATGTAATCTTTTATTTTATATAAGTTAACCATAACAGTATTATGACAACCCATGGCATTTTCCCTTGCAAAAAGAGAGCAGTACCTTTATAATGAATAGGAATTTTCTCAAAAAAACGTCAATCACTGTAAAGGAAGAATTATATCATGAAGAAAAAACTGTATCTGCGCCTCGGCGCACTCTGTACGGCCGGAATCCTTGCCTCCTCCGGTCCCGTGTCCGCCTCCACGCTCTACCAGGTATTCGAACTCTCCGAGGGGGAGGTGTCTGAAAGCGGCTACATTCCCGCCGTTGACCCGGCGGAGGAGATGTCGGATCCCGCCGGATCCCCGGTTGTAATCAT
>CAZJYM010000011.1:11654-27517 GCA_964550245.1 uncultured Blautia sp.
GACGTATCATCGGGAGAGGAGACCATCACCTTTTCCTCGGATCCCTCTGAAATATCAGAAGAGGAGGAACCGGGTCCCTCTCTTTACACGGCTTCGGATCTTCCGTCACACTACAGCCTGATCGAAAACGGCTGGGGATCCCCGGTGGAAAACCAGGGGAACCTGGGAATCTGCTGGGCCTTCAGTACCCTGGAATCCGTAGAGAGCGGCCTGATGAAAAGAAGTCTGGCTCCGGCGGGACTGGATCTCTCGGAGACTCATCTGTCCTACAGCGCTTACCACGGAACCACCAAAGATCCGGAAGATCCCACGGCGGGAGAGACCTTTATAGCCAGCGAAAACCGCTGGACCAGGCTGGGGGGAAACAAGTTCTACGCCACAGCCACCCTGGCCAGAGGCTACGGAGTCGCCTATGAAAAGGATTTCCCCCTTTCCCTTACCTACCAGGCGGACGCTTCGGATACCCTGGACAGCAAGACCAGCATCCTGGATTCCGTCATCACCGATGATCTGAAAAAGAGCTCCGTCTCCCGCTTGAAGAACGCCTACTGGCTGCTGGACATCAACGCTGCCAAAACGGCGGAGGACAGGGTGAAAAGAGTCAACGCGGTCAAGAGCTTTATCTACCGCTACGGAGCCGTGGAAACCGGTCTGCGGGTAAACGGATACAATGCGCCTTACGATGCGGAGACCAACAGCTTTTATACCGCACCCGACATGGAGACAACCCCCAACCACTCCGTGGCTCTGGTGGGATGGGATGACGAAAAAGTCACCAAAGCCCCGGAACCCGGCGCCTTCCTGGTTCAGAACAGCTGGGGAGAAAACGGGGGAGAGAAGGGACTTTTCTGGCTTTCCTATCAGGACTGCTCCATGAAGTCCCCGGCCTTCTATGAGATGAAGGATGAACCGGTGGGACAGGTAAAGGATGTGATCCTCCACCAGTATGACGGAACCGGCTACAACTCGGTGATCCGTCCCGCAGCTCCCAGAGATGACCTGCGGATCTCCGGCGCCAATGTATTCCAGGCCAAAGAAGCCCAGTACCTGACCTCCGTCAGCTTCTACGCGGGAGCTTCGGCCCTTCCCTACAGCATCTCCATCTACCGCAACGTCTCCGGTGCCCCGGATACGGGCTTTCTGGCGGCTACGGTCTCCGGACGGAACAACTATGCGGGATACTACACCGTGGATCTGGAAAAGCCGGTCCCCATCGCTCCCGGGGAAAAGTTTGCGGTCCAGCTTACCTTTGACAACAAAAACGGCTATGTGCCCCATGAAAAGGGCAAAACCACCATGCGGCAGTACACTGCGGACTACGGCCAGAGCTATCTGTACGACGGCAAGGCCTGGGTGGATCTGATGGATCTGCGGGACAATTCGGGAGAAGCTTACGGCTGCAACCTGTGCATCAAGGCCACGGGAGAGAGAACCACCGATCCCATCACCTTAAATCCGGAAGCTCCCACCGTAAAGGCAGGCCTTTCCGGGGACAACACGCTGAAGATTACCGTGGAAAACGCCGATGTGGGCATTGACGGATACAGCTATGTGGTGGGAACCACCGCAGATTTCCTCACCACCAGAAAGTTTACTGCCAAGAAGGCCAACACCCTGGATCTTGCCGCCTCCTTCTCCCACCTGGCCAAAGGAACCTACTATGCGGCCGTGCGCTGCTACCGGGAGGGAAGTGACGGCACCATCCTCTACAGCCCCTGGTCGCAGGTGACAACTGTAAAAGTGGAGATCAACGCTCCGGCAGCTCCCAAAATTTCCTCTGCCAAAGCTTCCGGAAACCGGGTAACCGTAGCCGTAAAGGCTGCCTCCGTGGGAGAGGGCACCCTGGTCTTCGCCCTGGGAAACACCCCGGACTTTATCAGTCAGGGCAAATATGTGAAATCCATGCGGGTAACCGGAGCCAGAAAGGCCACCTTCGACTATGTTCCCAAGGGAACCTACTATGCGGCTGTGAGAGCCTTCAACCTGGTAAACGGAAAGAAGATCTACAGCTCCTGGACAAAAGTGCTGCAGGTGCAGGTAACCGGCACCACCCCGGAGACTCCCGTACTTACCTCTGTGACTCCGGGAGCCGGAACCCTTTCCTTTACCTATTCCAAAGTGAAGGGGCGTGTGCAGTATGAGTACGTGCTGACTTCCCAGAAGTTCAAGGCGGCCTCCTTCAATCCTTCCCGCCGGGTTCGGACTGTAAGCGGAAGGAACTATGAGACCGGCACCCTTACCGGGCTGACAAAGGGAGTCTGGTATCTGGGAGTCCGGGCCTACACCATGGACGGAACCAAAAAGGTATACGGAAAATGGGCCGTGAAACGGGTGAGCGTTATGTGATTCCCTTGTAAAAAGGGACAGAAAATGTTAGAATATGTTGAGACCATCCCTGCGTAATCTTGAAGCGTCAAAAGACCATGCCGCCAGCGGCGGCATGGGCATTCTGCACAGGAGCCATCCGGCAGGCCCGCCTGTCGGGATGGCTCCCTGTGCAGAATGTGCACATCCGAAGGATGTGTGCTTTTGACGCCTGTGAATGGTCTCAACAAAAGAAGGAGTCTTTGCCTTGCCTGATAACAGAAGAAAATCATCAAAATCATCCATGAGCCGGCTGCTGTCCAGACTGCGGGGAATCTTCGGCCTGAACATCGTCACGGTCATGTTTACCCTGCTGTTGATCTACATGGTTTTCTACGGCGTTCTCTACATGACTACCGGTCAGACGGAGTCCTACCAGGTGATCGCAGGACCTCTCTCCAGAAATGAAACCTATACCGGCCTGGCCATCCGGCAGGAGACGGTGAACCGGGCCGAGTCCAACGGATACATCACCTATTTTGCCAGGGAGGGCAGCAAGATCAATGCCAACGGAGCGGTGTACGGCATCAGCAGCACCCAGATCCCGGAAGTGGAGACGGAGCTGAGCCAGGAGAATCTCTCCCGGATCCGCCGGCAGATGATGAGCTTTTCCAAGGGGTTTACCCCCAGCAACTTTAATTCCACCTACAGTTTCAAGTACGAACTGGAGGGAAACATTCTTCAGTACGCGGGAGTCACCACCGATTCCCTCTCCGGGGACGAGGCTTTAACCTACACCCTGGGGAATCAGACCATCAGCAAAGCCAGCACCGACGGCATCATTCTCTACTCCATGGACGGATACGAGGGAAAAACGGCGGAGACGGTAACGGCCGCCGATTTTGACCAGAACTCCTACCATGAGACGGATCTGAAGACCAAAAAGCCGGTAAAGGCCGGGGACAACGTATACACCATCATCACCGACGAGAGATGGAGCCTTTTAATCCCCTTAAGTACCCGGCAGGCGGTGAAGCTGGAAAAACGCACCTCCATCCGGGTCAGGTTTTTAAAGGACAACATCACCCAGATGGGAGACTTCTCCATCATGGAGATCGAGGGGAACAAGTACGGGAAGATTGATTTTAACCGGGGCCTGATCCGCTATGCCACCGACCGCTTTTTAGAGATCGAGCTGGTGACCAACACGGTAAACGGTCTTAAAATTCCTCTCACCTCCATTGTGACCAAGGAATTCTATACCATCCCCTCCCGGTTTGCCACCACCGACGCCAGCAGCGGGGAGGTGGGATTTCTCATTTCCGTCCGGGATGCCAAGGGGAACGAGGACACGCAGTTTGTCAATGCCACCATCTACGCCAGCGAGGAGATCCCCAGCACGGCTCCTCCCGGGGGAACCCAGGAGGAAACCCAGTACATGTATTACGTGAACAAGACGGATTTCAAGGAGGGGGACGCCATCGTGAACCTCACGGACCGCAGCCGGTACATCATCGGGGACGTGGGGGTTCTGGAGGGGGTGTACTGCATCAATCAGGGCTACGCGGTTTTCCGCAGGATCCAGATCCTGGATCAGAACGAGGAATACGCCATCATCTCCAAAAACACCAGCTACGGGGTGGCCCGGTTTGATCACATCGTGAAGAATGCGGACAGAGTCAAGGAGGAGGATATCCTCTACTAGCGAAAGCGGGAGGCTTGGGATATGGTAGCAGAAAATATTCAAAAGGTTCGCCGGAACATAGAAAGAGCCTGCAAAAAGGCGGGACGGGATCCGTCGGAAGTAACCCTGGTGTGCGTGAGCAAGACCAAACCGGTATCCCTGATCATGGAGGCCTATGAGGCGGGAGAGCGGGTCTTCGGGGAAAACCATGTGCAGGAGATCGTGGAAAAGGTGCCGGCCATGCCCGGTGACATAAAATGGCACATGATCGGACACCTGCAAAGAAACAAGGTAAAATCCGTCATCGATAAAGTGACCATGATTCACTCCCTGGATTCCATCCGCCTGGCCCAGACTCTGGATCAGGAGGCCGAAGCCCGGGAAATGAAGATTCCGGTGCTGATCGAGATCAACGTGGCGGAGGAGGAGAGCAAGTTTGGGATTACCATAGCCCGGGCCTACTCTTTTGTGCGGGAACTGGAGCCCTTCTCTCATCTGGACGTGCAGGGCCTGATGACAATCGCCCCGTTGGTGGCGGATCCGGAGGAGAACCGGGAAATATTTCGTCAATTAAAGAAATTAAGTGTTGACATTGGAAGGAAAAACATTAATAATATCAGTATGAATGTTTTGAGCATGGGAATGACCGGAGACTACGAAGTAGCCGTGGAAGAGGGCGCCACCATGGTGAGAGTGGGCACGGGAATATTTGGCGAAAGAGGCAGATAACCCGCCTTCATTCGGTTGACGCGTGAAAATCGACAATGTCGCCGTTTTTCTTTTAGGGACGGTGAACGATAAAAAATGGATTGGAGATTATTATGGGCGTTTTAGACAGATTTTTGGATGCCATCAAGCTGAATGACGATTACGACGACGAGGATTATCTAAAAGATGATGATCTGATGGACGGGGACGACGACGAGGACTTCCTGGAGGAAGAACCGGAGAACCGGCCCAAAAAGAGATTCATGGACATATTTGGGAAGAAAAATACCCAGGTGGATGAATCCGACGAGGAGGAAGCAGAAGAGCAGGAGGACATCCGAAGCAGTTCCGGAAAGTCCGCCCCACAGACGGATAAACCATCCCGTACTTCTTCCAAAATCACGCCCATGCGCAGCAGCAGCCGGCGAAGCGGAAGTTCCTCATCCAATGTGGAAGTCTGTGTGATCCGGCCGACCAAGATGGACGATTCCAAGAAGATCGCCGATACGCTGGCGGAAAACTGTGCCGTGATCCTCAGCCTGGAAGGAATCGACATGGAGCTGGCCCAACGCATCATAGACTTTACCTCCGGCGCCTGCTATCTTCTGGACGGCAGCGTGAAACAGATATCCAGCTACATATTTGTGCTGGGTTCCTCCAACGTGGACATCACAGGAGACCTGAGCAATATCCTGGGCGGCGTCACTCCCTCCGTGAGGGCGGGATATTGAGGACAGACGACTTCTTTTTGCGAAGGATGAAGGATCTCTCTGACACGGCCTGGAAAAGAGACCTTGTCACCTATACGGATTTCCTGAATCTGGATGAACAGAATATTTTAACCTGCCACAGGAAGGAGTTCCCCGGTGTGGAAATGGACTCCTTCGGCGGTTACCCAAGTGCAGAGCGTCAGATGATAGCCTTTCATCCTGATGCTCTTGTCTTTACCCCCCAATATCCCCTGGACTGCCTGAAAATCTCCCCTGTCTCCCAGAAGTATGGGGAGGAACTGACTCACCGGGACTACCTGGGAGCCATCTTAAACCTGGGGGTGGACCGGGCGGTGGTGGGAGACATCCTGGTGCGGGAAAAACAGGCCTGGATCTTTGTCCACCGCAGGATGACCGGTTTCTTTCTGGAGGAGTTCAACCGGGTCCGGCATACGGTGATCATTCCTTCCCTGGTGGAGGATCCGGCTGATCTGCCCCAGCCTTCTTTTTTAGAGATCCGGGGAACCTGCGCCTCTCCCAGGCTGGATGCCCTGATTGCCCTGGCCTTTAAAGAGTCCAGAAGCAGCATGGTATCCTGTATCGAGAAGGGCCTGGTCTACGTAAACGCCAGGCAGATCACTTCCAACGGGTACGAACCCAAAGAGGGGGATATCATCTCCGTCCGGGGAAAGGGCCGCTTCGTCTTTGACGGAGTGGGACATGAGACCAGAAAGGGCCGCAAAAGCGTTACGCTTCGCAGGTATGTCTGAAGGGGAGGCATTATGGTAAGAGAAGTACTGCAGGTAAGCCGCAGGGGGGAGTTTTCCTACCCCATCTGTTTTGAACAGGATTTTGCCTCCCTTGGGGAGGCTTTATTAAAAGAGGGGCTTGGGGGAAAGAAGCTTTGTATTGTGACGGATTCCCACGTGGCCCCTCTCTATCTGAAGGCAGTAAAAGAAGCCCTGGAAACCGTGTGTTCCCAGGTGACGGAGTTTGTCTTTCCCGCGGGGGAGGCCAGCAAAAACCTGGACACGGTCCAGGATCTCTATCAGGTTCTCATCGAACAGGGACTGGACCGGAAAAGTCTCCTGGCCGCCCTGGGTGGAGGCGTGGTGGGAGATCTGACCGGTTTCGGGGCCGCCACCTTCCTGCGGGGCATTGATTTTATTCAGATTCCCACCACTCTTTTAGCCCAGGTGGACAGCAGCGTGGGGGGAAAGACCGGGGTGGACTTCCGTCAGTACAAAAACATGGTTGGAGCCTTCCATCAGCCCCGGCTGGTCTACATGAACATGAACGCCCTGAAAACCCTGCCCCGGCAGGAGTTTGTCTGCGGCATGGGGGAGATCTTAAAGACCTGTCTTTTAGGAGACGGGGATTTCTTCCGCCTGGTCTGCCGGGAGGAAGAACGGATCCAGTCCCTGGATCCGGAGATGCTTTCTCTTATGGTGCGCCGCTGCTGTGCCATCAAAGCCGGTGTGGTGGAGCGGGATCCAAAGGAGGAGGGGGAGAGAGCCCTTCTAAACCTGGGGCATACCGTGGGCCATGCGGTGGAAAAGCTGAAAAACTTCCAGCTTCTCCACGGACAGTGTGTGGGGCTGGGGCTTTTATCGGCTGCTTCCATCTCCCGGTCCAGAGGTCTTTTGACCGATGAGGAGTTTGGGGAGATCAAAAAGGCCTGTAAAACCTTCGGTCTTCCCGATAAGGTGGAGGGGTTGACAGCGCAAGAGATCCTTGCTGCCACCCGCAGGGACAAAAAGATGGAAAACGGCCGGGTGAAGTTTGTGCTCATGGACGGGATTGGTCACGGCATCATCGATCCCACCGTGACCGATCAGGAACTCCTGGCCGGCATCGGAGAGATCCTCCCATGAGGGGAAAAAAGGCAGGGATGGGGGCGGCGGGACTGTTGATCATGGCCGTCCTTCTTTTCCTGGATCAGTGGACCAAAGCTTTAAGCATCCGTTATCTGCGGGGACAGGACTCCATTGTCCTGATTCCCGGGGTACTGGAATTAAAATATCTGGAAAACAGGGGGATGGCCTTCGGACTGCTGGAGGGAAAGAGACTTCTCTTTCTGGGGTTTGGCCTCCTCTTTTTTCTTCTGATCGGCTATGTATACTGGAAAACCCCGCCCATTCCCCGGTATTACCCTCTGGTGGGTGTTCTTACCCTGATCGGAGCCGGGGCCCTGGGAAACTTCATGGACCGTCTGTTCCGGGGCTTTGTGGTGGACTTTATCTACTTTTCCCTCATTGACTTTCCCATCTTTAACCTGGCGGACACCTATGTGGTCTCCGGAGGGATCCTGATGGTGCTTATCGTCTGTTTCATGTACAGGGAGGAGGAACTCACCTTTCTTCTCCCCGGCGGCAAATCCGCCAGGTAAGGAGGAGCCTATGGAAAACGCCCGTTTCAGGGCAGAAGAGCAGGAGAGAGGGGTGCGCATCGACCGGGTTATATCGGACCGGTTTCCGGAACACTCCCGTTCCTACATCCAGAAGCTCTTAAAGGATCAGCTGGTATCCGTAAACGGAAAACCGGTGAAGGCCAGTTATAAGGCTTCCCCCGGGGATCTGCTGGAGATTTCCTTTCCGGAGCTTACGGAACCGGACATCAAACCCCAGGAGATTCCCCTGGACATCCTGTATGAGGATGAATATTTGCTGGTGATAAACAAACCCAAAGGCATGGTGGTTCATCCCGCTGCGGGACACTATGAAGGCACACTGGTCAATGCGGTCATGGCCCACTGCGGGGACAGCCTTTCCGGAATCAACGGTGTCCTGAGGCCGGGCATTGTCCACCGGATTGACCGGGACACCACGGGTGCCCTGCTGGTGTGCAAGGATGACAGTACCCACCGGGCCATGGCGGAACAATTAAAAGAGCATACCATCAAAAGACGGTACCGGGCTCTGGTATGGGGAAACATTAAAGAGGATGAAGGCACAGTAGATGCCCCCATTGGGCGCAGCACCTCCGACCGGAAAAAGATGAGCGTCACTTCCCGAAACGGTAAGGAAGCGGTGACTCATTACCGGGTATTGGAGCGCTTCGGGGATGTGACCTATCTGGAATGCCGCCTGGAAACCGGAAGGACTCACCAGATCCGGGTTCACATGTCCCACATCGGCCATCCCCTTCTGGGAGATCCGGTGTACGGAAGCGGAAAGAACCCCTGGCACCTGGAGGGACAGGCCCTTCACGCCATGATTCTGGGCTTTGTCCATCCCCACACGGGGGAATATATGGAATTTTGCGCGCCTTTGCCGGATTATTTCCTGAATTTGCTGGAAAAACTCCGAAAATAGTTGAAATCTTTCTGAGTTCTATAGTATAATGAGGTTGCAGTTAGAACATGTTTCAGAAAGGAGTGTCGGACTATGGAGAGCACCAGCTCGATTATTACGATTGGAAGGGAATATGGCAGCGCAGGCCGTCAGATCGGCCAGGAAGTGGCAAAGTATTTCGGGATCAAATGCTACGATAAGGAACTTCTGGAGCATGCTGCCAACAACAGCGGTATCTGCAGGGAACTTTTTGAGAATCATGATGAGAAGCCTACCAACAGCTTCCTCTATTCCCTTGTGATGGATACCTATTCCTTTGGGTATTCCTCGGCAGGGTTTACGGACATGCCCATCAACCACAAGGTGTTTCTGGCCCAGTTCGACGCCATCAAGAAGCTGGCTGCGGAAGGGCCCTGCGTCATGGTGGGCCGCTGTGCGGACTATGCCCTGGCGGACAACAAGGACAGCTTCAATGTGTTTATTCACGCCCCTCTGGACTGGAGAATCAGCCACATCTCCGCCAAGTATGAAAAGTCCGCCAAGGAGGCCAGGGACATTATCCTGAAGACGGACAAGAGCCGGGCCAGCTATTATAACTACTACACCAACAAGAAGTGGGGAGCCGCCTCCGGCTACAACCTGTGTGTGGACAGCAGCAAGTTTGGGATCGAGGGCACTGTCTCCGTGATCGTGCAGGCCATCAAGCTCTTTGATGCCACCAAGACAGCGTAATCCCGGGGAAATCAGACTGAAAGCATGGGAGAAAAAATTCACCCGGGGAACCCCCGGATGAATTTTTTTTTCGCAAAATCCATTTGTAGTATCAGGTTGCGTATGATATAGTAATAAGGAGAGATTCGGGCAGATTTTGACCTGGAAGAGCACATTTGCCGGATA
The DNA here is from genome assembly GCA_964550245.1 of uncultured Blautia sp. Lineage (GTDB taxonomy): Bacteria > Bacillota > Clostridia > Lachnospirales > Lachnospiraceae > Blautia_A. The sequence goes on from CAZJYM010000011.1 coordinate 21,251, forward strand.
CCTTCTGATATTTAAACACAAACATGGACAGACCATTGATGGTTTGAAAATAAGCTTTGCCGTCTTAGTGAACGTTTTTTTGCATTTCCGGTATGACTCCACAGTATAAAAAGCTTAGAGTACGGCTGCACAGCAGACAATGCATGGCACAGTTGATTTTCCCAGTGCCGTGCCGGGCTTTATACTGGAAGGAGTATACTGGCAAATGAAAACTGAAGATGAATACAACAAGCTGAGAGGGGGATACTATACCCCTGCGGTCATCTCAGAGTTTATCGCGAAATGGGCGATCCGTTCTTCTGCCGATCAGGTTCTGGAGCCAAGCTGCGGAGATGGAAGCTTTGTAAAGGCATCGAAGAAACTTTTTGAAAGTCTTGGACTTACACCCGATGAAATCCCAAGCCGCATCACAGGAGTGGAACTGGACGCTACAGAGGCCAGAAAGCCCGGTAACGCCTGGGGAAACATTATTGAGGGAGATTTTTTCGCTTATTTCCGTGACAACATTGAAGGGAGAAAGAAATTCGACGCCGTAGTGGGGAATCCGCCGTTCATCCGGTATCAGAATTTTGATGAAAAATACCGGAAGGTTGCCTTTGATCTGATGAAGAAGTACGGCTTTCATCCCGACAGGCTGACCAACATCTGGCTTCCCTTTCTCGATCTGTCCTGCCTGGCCTTAAAGCCGGAGGGCAGAATCGGCATGGTTGTTCCGGCAGAGCTTTTTCAGGTCAACTATGCTGCGGAGACCAGAAAGTTTTTAAGCACCTTCTTTGAGAGGCTTACTCTTGTAACCTTCCGGCATCTGGTGTTTGAAAGGATTCAGCAGGAGGTGGTGCTTCTGCTGGGAGAGAGACAGTCTGCCCGGAGAGGGATCCGGCTCATCGAACTGGAGGGAATGAACAGCCTGACTTCTGCGTGCATTTCTGATTTCGAACATGTCCTGATCAGACCTTTTGAACACAGCAGTGAAAAGTGGATCCGGTATTTTCTCTCTCCGGAGGAATCAGAACTTCTTGACAGACTGTCTCATGACAGCAGAATCAGCGACGCCTGTGATCTTTACCAGGTAAATGTGGGACTGGTCAGCGGCGAGAACAGTTTTTTTCTCATCAATCAGACTACCGTAAGGGAAAGAAATCTCTCCGGTTCGGTTACGCCGGTCATTGGAAGAACGGATCAGGTAAAAGGCATCGTTTTAACCGGTCCTGATTTTGACGCCCTTGTTCAAAAGGACAAAAGGGTATTTCTCTTTACACCGGCGAACTGTCCCTTCGAACAGCTGGATGCTCCTGTGAGAGACTATATCCGCTGGGGAGAAGAGCAGGGGTTTGACAGGAACTACAAGTGCCGCATCAGAAAGCCCTGGTACTGTGTGCCCGACAGCTGGGTTCCGGACGCCTTCTTAATCCGGCAGGCCAGTTTCTGTCCGCGAATGATCCTGAACAGCAGGAGGACTCTTGTCACGGATACCCTGCACAAGGTGCGCTTTCTGGACAGAGTGGACGGCAGGATGGTGACGGCAGCCTTTTTAAACACCTATACCCTGGCCCTTTGTGAAACCCTGGGCAGAACCTACGGAGGCGGAGTCCTCACTTTTGAACCGGGAGAAATGCGCAGAGTCCGCATTCCCATGAGAAATTCGGAATCACTTGATTTTGTCCGCATCGACGCATGGCAGAGAGCGGGAGAGCAGGACAAAATTTTTGAATATACTGATCATATCCTGCTGAAATGCGGATTGGGACTTTCGTCTCATGAAATACTGGTGCTTCACAATATTCATGACAAAATGGTAAACAGACGCCTGGGAAGGAAAAAACTGCAGATCTCCTCTTCACAGGGCGGCTGAGCTGGAGTCTGGAGGGAACGGGATTTATGAAGTTCAATTGGGATAAGCGGTACTTTCATATCGGGCTCACCGCATTTCTGGTCATAGCCGCCAGCATGCTTTTCTATTACGGAATCTTCCATATGAATACCCTTATCAGGGGAATCAAAACCCTGCTGGGCATTATGGCTCCCATCATCTACGGCCTGGTCATCGCCTACGTGTTAAGCCCGGTGGTAAACTTCATGGAAGGTTCCATGATCTACCCCATTTTGAACAGGAGAAATGTAACCCTGCCCAAGAGAGGAAAACGGGTGGTGCGCTGGTGTACCGTCCTTTTGTCCATGGTTCTGCTGATTCTGGTTATCTACACCCTGATCATGATGATCCTTCCTCAGCTGATCCGCAGCATTGTGAGCATCATCTATGCCTTCCCCACCTATGTGGATGTGGTGAGGAGCTGGCTGGACTCCATCGTGGAGAGAGGGTGGGATACGGACGGAGAGATCCTGGAGATGATCAACCAGATCTCCGGTCACATCCAGGACTACCTGACCAACAACATCCTTCCCCAGATGCAGTCCCTTCTTAAGAACATCTCCAACGGCGTGTTTGATGTGATCACCGTTGTGAAGAACTTCCTCATCGGAGCCATTGTTTCCATCTATGTGCTGGCGGACAAGGAAATCTTCGTCGCCAAGTGCAAGATGGTGGTGTATGCCGTTTTTTCCACATCCACGGCCAACACCATCATTCACTCCATGCGCTTTACCCATCAGACCTTCGGGGGCTTCTTCAGCGGCAAGATCCTGGATTCCGCCATCATCGGGGTACTTTGCTATATCGGCGTCACACTGATGAATATGCCCTATACCATCCTGATCAGCGTGATCGTGGGCGTTACCAACATCATTCCCTTTTTCGGCCCCTATATCGGAGCGATACCCAGCACTTTGCTGATCCTGCTGGTAAACCCCATGAAAGGCCTGTATTTTGCCATCTTTATATTGATTTTACAGCAGTTTGACGGAAACATTCTGGGACCTAAAATCCTGGGTGACTCCACCGGGCTTTCCAGCTTCATGGTCATTGTGGCCATCCTCATCGGAAGCGGACTCTTCGGCGTGGTGGGCATGATCGTGGGTGTTCCCCTGTGTGCGGTGATCTATGCCACCGTCTGGAATCTGCTGCGCCATCAGCTGCGGGGCAAGGAGATGCCGGAGGAGACTTCCGACTACGTGAACATAGACTGTTATGACGAAGAAACCGGCAACGTGGTCTTAATGCCGGAAAAGAAACAGAAACGGGAGACCAGAAGGGAGAACCCGGACAACCTGTTCATGAAGATCTGGGGTACTGCCCAGAACATTGTCATGAAAATCCTGAAACTTTTGTGTCAGGGTTTAAAGAAGTGCGGGGACCTGCTGATCAGCGCCGGCAGATACTTAAGGAAGAAAGCCCTGGAATTCCGGGACAACATCAATTCCAGGGGAAAATGAGGATAATCGTATGAAACTTGTAATTCAAAGGGTTAGCCATGCCTCGGTGACCGTGGAGGACCAGGTTGTGGGAAAGATCGGCAAAGGCTTTCTGGTACTGGTGGGCGTGGGAGCCTCGGATACAAAGGCCGTTGCGGACCGATACCTTAAAAAGCTTTTGGGACTGCGGATCTTTGAAGATGAAGAGGGGAAGACCAACCTTTCCTTAAAGGATGTGGGAGGGGAGATACTTTTTGTTTCTCAGTTTACCCTCTATGCCAACTGTAAGAAGGGGAACCGCCCCAGCTTCATTGAGGCCGGGGATCCTTCCCTTGCGAATTCTCTCTATGAGTACATGATCCAGGAAGCCAGAAAAACCGTATCGGTAGTTGAACACGGAGTCTTCGGAGCTCAGATGAAAGTTTCCCTGGAAAACGACGGTCCCTTTACCATCATTTTGGATGAATCCCTGATGTGAGAGCGGTTTTTGAGATACAGAGATCTATACGACAAATGCGAGTTTTTCCAATAGATCTATACGGAGGAAGCCATGGAAAGCCCCAATCCTGACAAACGGGTTACTTATCATGAACACATGGACATTGAAAATACCCTGAGACTCCGGGAGGTTTTAAAAACCCTTCCGCCTTTCTGCAGGGATTTCTTCCGGGCCATTGATTCCACAACCACAACCAAAACCAGGATTTCCTATGCCTACGACATCCGGGTTTTCTTTCAGTTTCTGCTTGATGAAAATCCCGCCCTTAAAGATGCCACCATGGATTCTCTCACCGTAGACATTCTGGATATGGTCAAGCCGGTGGACATCGAGGAATACATGGAATACCTGAAGGTCTACGACAGCGGGGACAAACAGGAAACCAACGGGGAACGGGGCCTGAAGCGGAAAATCTCCTCCCTTAGAAGCTTTTATGCCTACTATTTTAAGAGGGAAATGATCCACACCAATCCAACCTTGCTGGTGGAAATGCCCAAGGTCCACGACAAGGCCATCATCCGCCTGGATGCGGATGAGGTGGCCATGCTTCTGGACTACATCGAGCACTGCGGGGATACGCTTACCGGTCAGAAGAAAAAGTACTATGAAAAGACCCGGGAACGGGATCTGGCCCTGGTTTCCCTGCTTTTAGGCACGGGAATCCGTGTATCCGAGTGTGTGGGACTGGATGTGGAGGACGTGGACTTTAAGAACAACGGCATCAAGGTCACCCGCAAGGGCGGCAACGAGATGATCGTCTACTTCGGACCGGAGGTGGAGGAAGCCTTAAAGCGCTATCTGGAGGTGCGCAAGGGAATTACTCCTGTGGAGGGGGATGAACACGCTCTCTTCTACTCTACCCAGCGGCGGCGCATCGGAGTTCAGGCCGTGGAAAACCTGGTAAAGAAGTATGCCCGGGAAATCACCACCACCAAAAAGATTACTCCCCACAAGCTTCGGAGTACCTACGGCACCGCCCTCTACCAGGAGACCGGAGACATCTATCTGGTGGCGGATGTGCTGGGCCACCGGGACGTCAATACCACCAAGAAGCACTATGCCCAGATGGATGATCAGAGAAGGCGCCAGGCGGCCAGCGCCGTGCATCTGCGCCAGGATTAGATGGAAGCCTTTGATCTTTACCTGGTTTTGATCAACCTGGCCGGATTTTTCTGTTGCCTCCCGGTTGGACATGCCCCAAAAGAAAAGCTGCTGATGCTCTTCTCTTTTCTGGGAGGCTCCCTGGGGGCTTTTCTGGGGCTTTGGCTCTTTGACAGAAAGCTTACCAGAGAAAACGCACTCTCCAGGGTCTTCATCCTTTGCGCCCTGCTTTCTCAACCGGCTGTGATCCTGATGATCCACGGCTTTCACCGGGATCCCCTCAATTTCAACTTTGGGGAGTTTTTCGGGGAAAACCAGTTCCTGACGGCTTATCTCCTGCTGATCAACGTCCTGACATTCGCCGTCTACGCAGCAGATAAGAGCCAGGCCAGACATCACCAGATGCGGATCCGGATTTCCGTACTTCTTTGCCTGGCCTTTGCCGGCGGCTCCATTGGAGCCTGGCTGGCCATGTATCTCCTGCACCACAAGACCCGGCAGGCAGCCTTTACAGTGGGGATCCCCATGATCCTCTGCCAGCAGGCGGTTCTGATCTTCTTTGCCATGAATGCACAATTCACTAAATCATTTTAACTTAACAGACAAAAAGAGGAAATAACAGACAAAAAGAGGGAAACCGTCCGGTTTCCCTCTTTTTGTCTGTATTAAACTGCTACGCTGATCTTATCCTGATAAGAGGCTGGAACTTCGCTCTGATCCAGGCAAATGCTGATAACAAAGGTAATGCCGAATTTCTCTCCAATTGCATCCAGCTGGTCCAGAGTCCCGGTCACATCCTGGTCCTCTCCCAGCTTGGAGACGATCAGAAAGCTGTCCAGGTAAATCTGTTCCAGGTCATGATCCTGAGAAATGATCCCGCAGATAAATCCCACAAATTCGTCCGGATTCTTAATGGGGAAGGAAGATACGTCGATGAGACGGACCTTGTTGTTCAGCTCATACATGTGTTTCGTGCTCTTGTCCAGGTAAACGATGCTGCCTTCCGCTTCCTTGATTGCCTCGTTTACCCTGTCCAGCAGTACTTTCGTCTTGCCCTTGCCTTTCCTTCCTACGATAAGCTCAACCATCCTGTTTTTTTCCTCCTTAGACAGTTTGATTATGATTCAGGCCCAAAGACGGGGATCACTTCTCTCCTGCCCTGCTCCTTCCAGGGCCTTTGGGGCTTACGCCGTGCCTGGCACCATACTATTAATTTTCAACAAAAAGAAGAATTAATATACTGGCATTATAGTGCATTTTATCAGAAAAAACAACCCCAAATGAAAAAAAGTTCCCAAAAGTTTACGGGACCCTGAAAATGTCCGCCCCCGGGGAGGAAGCCCGGTAATGGAAACTAC
>CAZJYM010000012.1:0-3645 GCA_964550245.1 uncultured Blautia sp.
ATCTCCGGGAAACGGGGATCCGGGGCCGTGTTTTTCTCCGGGTGTTCCCTGCGGTGCATCTACTGTCAGAACAGAGAGATTGCCAGGGGAAGGGTTGGCAGGAGGGTTTCTGTTTCCCGTCTTTCCGAAATCTTTCTGGAACTGCAGGAGCAGGGGGCTGCCAACTTAAACCTGGTCACCGCCGCCCACTTTGTGCCTCAGGTGATCCGGGCTCTGGATCTGGCCAGGGAGAGGGGATTTTCCCTTCCGGTGGTCTACAACAGCAGCGGGTATGAGTCGGTGGAGACGCTGCGGATGCTGGAGGGGTATGTACAGGTCTACCTGCCGGACTACAAGTACGCGGATAAGGATCTGGCTCTGGCGTTTTCTAAAGCTTTTGATTACCCGGAGAGGGCTGCTGCGGCCATAGGAGAGATGATCCGCCAGACGGGAGAATGTGTCTTTGATGAAGAGGGATACATTTTGAGGGGGACCATTGTCCGCCACCTGATTTTACCGGGACATACGAAAAACTCCCTGGAGGCTCTCCGCTTTCTTCTGGGAACCTTTGGAGAGGATCTTTTTGTAAGCCTTTTAAGCCAGTACACCCCGGTGTGGAAAATCCCGGAGTATCCGGAGCTTAACAGGCCGGTAACCCCTCGGGAGTATGAGAAGGTCCTGGACTTCGCATTGGAGATGGGTATGAAGAACGGCTGGTTTCAGGAGGGGGATCCGGTGGGAGAGAGCTTTATCCCGGCTTTTGACGGGGAAGGGCTCTAACGGTAAAAGAGCTGTGAAAAACAGCCTTATGTTTTCCACAGCTCTTTTAAAAGGAAGGAGGCCGGTACTTCCGTACCGGCGCGTATGAAAAAGAAAAATATTAGAAAGCTTTTCGCTTCCATGAACACAGGATACCCAACAAATGTGAAGAAACTGTGTTTGTCTTTTGAAAATTATGTGAAAAGCCCTTGACTTTTCAAGTCCCGGGTTCTATCATGGAGTCATGAACAAGGACGTTTGCCTGCAGGGGCACTACGTCCTTTTTTTGCGGAAAAACGGACAGGAGGGATCGAATGAAGTTTCACGAAAGAGTCAGCACGGGGATGCCCGGCTTTGATAAAACCATTGACATGCTCCGCATGGGAGACAACGTGGTGTGGCAGATCAACCGGATCGAGGATTATCTGAAGGTGGTGGAGCCCTACGTGGCCCAGGCCCGGAAAGATCAGAGAAAGATCATCTACTTCCGCTTCGGAAGCCATCCCCCGGTTGTAAACGAGGAGGAAGAGGACATCAAGGTGTATCACGTGGATGCGGGACAGGGCTTTGAGCAGTTTGCCACCACCATCCATCAGATCGCCGAGAAGGAAGGGAGAAAGGCCTTCTACGTATTTGACTGTCTCACGGAACTGCTTGAGTTCTGGTATTCGGATCTGATGATCGGCAACTTCTTCCGGGTTACCTGCCCCTACCTCTACTACATGGATACGGTGGCCTACTTTGCCATCATGCGCAACCGGCACGTGTTTGACACGGTGGCCCGGATCCGGGGAACCACCCAGTGCCTCTTTGACCTCTACATGATCGACGGGGAGATGTACATCCATCCCCTGAAGGCGGACGGCAGGTATTCTCCCACCATGTTTTTCCCTCACTGGATTCAGGGGGACAAATTTACCAGCATCACCTCCAGCGCCCAGGCCGCAGAGCTCTTCTCCAACTTTGAATGGGACAAGCAGAGGCTGGACTACTGGAACATTACCATGAACCATGCCCGGGAAGTGGTGGATGAGCCGGGAGAAGAGCAGGAGAGGATGAAAAACCTGCTGATCAGCCTCTTTATCGGCAAAGAGACCCGGATTCGGGATCTGTGCCGCAAGAACTTTACCCTGCGGGATCTGGTCAAGATCGTATCCCGGGAAGTGGGAACCGGCTACATCGGAGGCAAGAGCGTGGGCATGCTGGTGGCCCGCAAGATCATCAAGAACGCGGAAGGAGAATACGGGGACATCAAGGAGTACCTGGAGCCGGATGACTCCTTCTTTATCGGAGCCGATGTGTACTACACCTACATCGTGCAGAACGGCTGGTGGGAACTGCGCCTTCAGCAGAAGACTCCCGAAGGGTTCTTTACCATGGCGGAGCCTTTAAGAGAAAAGCTGCTCACCGGAAGCTTTCCGGAGATCATCGAGGAGGAGTTTGTCCATCTGCTGGAGTACTTTGGCCAGTCTCCGGTGATTGTCCGTTCCAGTTCCCTGCAGGAGGACAACTTCGGCAATGCCTTTGCGGGCAAGTATGAGAGCGTGTTCTGTGTAAACCAGGGAACCCCGGAAGAGAGACTCCGGGCCTTTGAGGATGCGGTGCGCCAGGTCTACGCCAGCACCATGAATCCCGATGCCCTGCAGTACAGGAGAGAAAGAGGACTGGAGTTCAAGGATGAACAGATGGCCATCCTGGTCCAGAGAGTGTCCGGGGACTACTACGGGGACTATTTCTTCCCCCATGCGGCCGGTGTGGGCAATTCCTCCAACCTCTACGTGTGGGACAAAAACATGGACATGGATGCGGGGATGCTCCGTCTGGTGTTCGGTCTGGGAACCAGGGCCGTGGACCGGGTGATCGGGGACTATGTAAAGATCGTGGCTTTGGATGATCCCACCCGGCTTCCTCTTCTTACCGCCCAGGATGAGAGAAAGTACTCCCAGCACAATGCGGACGTGCTGGACCTGAGAAACAATCAGTGGTGCAGCCGGGACATCGGAGAGCTGGTAAAAAAAGATATCGGAGTTCCCAAGACTCTCTTTCTCACATTGGACTACGCGGAAGCCGACAGACTGCGGGAACTGGGATACACCAACCTGCCCGTGCCCTTTACCGTAAACTTCCGTCGTATGCTCCGGGATACCGCCTTCCCGGTGATCATGAGAAAGATGTTAAAACTCCTCTCCGATGCCTACGACTACCCGGTGGATGTGGAGTTCACCGTGAACTTCCAGGATGAGAAAAACTTCTTCTTCAACCTGGTACAGTGCCGTCCCCTCCAGACACGGGGTCTGGGCAAGACCGTGGAGATTCCCAAACTGGACAGCACCGAGGACTGTGTGTTCTATTCCGAAGGGAACTTTATGGGCGGGAACTTACGGATCCCGGTGGACAAGGTGATCTTTGTGGACGTCCATGCCTACCTGGCCCGTCCGGAACAGGAAAAGTATCAGGTGGCCAGAATCATCGGCAAGTTAAACCAGCTTTTAAAGAACGAGCATGTGATCCTCATGGGACCGGGGAGATGGGGAACCACCACACCGTCCCTTGGAGTACCGGTGCACTTTACGGAGATCAGCCACATGGCGGCCATGTGCGAGATCTCCTATCAGTCCGAGGGGCTGATGCCGGAACTCTCCTACGGCAGCCACTTCTTCCAGGATCTGGTGGAATCCGGGGTCTTTTACCTGGCTCTCTTTAAGGAGCAGGACAACGTGATCTTCCGGGAGGAGAAGCTGATGGGAGAAAACCTGTTGGGTCAGATCCTTCCCGAGGCAGCGGATTACTCCGATGTGGTCAGGGTGGTGGATGTGAAGGGGAGAGAGCTGTATTCCGATATCTCCTGTCAGAGAGTTTTCTTAAAGTAGATAAAAAAATCCTGAACCGGGAGGTTCAGGATTTTTT
>CAZJYM010000012.1:3745-8958 GCA_964550245.1 uncultured Blautia sp.
GCCAGCATGTCAAAGCACAGCACACACTTGGAGAGCACCGAAAACATGCCGTAGTTTCCCGTAGGTCCCACCAGCTCCAGACCGGGACCGATGTTGTTGATGGTGGCGGCCACCGCCGTAAAGTTGGTGACCAGGTCAAACTCGTTAAAGCTTAGGATCAGGACCGACACCGCAAAGATCAGGGCGTACATCATGATGAAGTTGTTGGTGGAGCGCAGCACCTCATGGGGAACGGGCTTGCCGTCCATCCTCACCTTGGTCACCGCATTGGGGTGAAGGAAGAGCTGGAACTCTTTTTTCAGGGCCTTGCCGATGATTAAAAACCGGGAGACCTTGATGCCGCCGCCTGTACTTCCGGCACAGGCTCCGATAAACATCAGCATCACCAGGATGGTCCGGGAAAGCCCCGGCCACTGGTTAAAGTCCGTGGTGGCAAAGCCGGTGGTGGTGATGATGGATCCCACCTGGAACAGGGCCTGGCGCAGGATCTCCCACACACTGTCAAAGAGGTTGCGGATGTCAAAGGCGATGATCAGGGTGGAGGCCAGGATGATCCCCAGGTAGTACCGCAGTTCCTGGATCTTGAAGGCCTGCAGGAACTTTTTTGTGAGGATCAGGTAGTAGACCGAAAAGTTCACCCCGAAGAGGATCATGAAGATGGCGGTTACCGTCTGCAGGTAGGGGCTGTATCCGGCAATGCTGTCGTTTTTCACCCCGAAGCCTCCCGTACCGGCGGTTCCGAAGGCGGTACACACCGTGTCAAAAAGAGGCATGCCCCCGATCAGCAGGAAAAACATCTCCAGCAGAGTGAGAGCAAAGTAGATGGTGTAAAGGATCTTGGCGGTGGACCGTACCTTGGGCACCAGCTTGCTCACCGACGGCCCCGGACTTTCCGCCCGCATCAGGTTCATCAAAGATCCTCCCGAGAGGGGAAGCAGGCACAGAAGAAACACCAGCACCCCCATGCCTCCGATCCAGTGGGTAAAGCTTCTCCAGATCAGCATGCAGTGGGGAAGAGCCTCCACATCGGAGAGAATGCTGGCTCCGGTGGTGGTAAACCCGGAGATGGTCTCAAATAATGCGTCTATCGGATGGGGGATGCTTTTGCTGAAGATAAAGGGCAGGGCCCCCATGAGGCTGAGCACGATCCAGCTTAAGGCTACCGTGACATACCCGTCCCGGGTATAGAAGACCCGGTTGGTGGGCTTTTTCCTGGTCAGGGGGATTCCTCCCGCCAGACAGAGGGCCATTGTGATCACGAAGGAGAACCCGGAGGATTCCCCGTAGATCACGGCCGTGATGCAGGGAAGAATCATAAAGATGGCTTCAAAATTCAGGATCCAGCCGATAATGTACCAAATGATGGAGTAATTCATCCTTTTACTTAGCTACTCTCCTTTCCGTACCCGTCCGCCTACTTTTCCAGGATGTCCCGGATGTCCTTCAGACCCCGGTTGGTGGTGACAATGACCACCGTATCCCCCACCTGAATGGAATCCTGGCCTCTGGGGATGCGGACCACGCCGTTTCGGTTCAGGCAGCCCACCAGCAGGTTTTTCTTCAGGTTCAGCTTCGCCAGGGGAATTCCCACCACGGGGGAATTCTCATGGATGGCGAACTCCAGGGCTTCCGCCTTGTTGTCCAGGATGTGGTAGAGGGTCTCCACGTTGCTGCCGATGCTGTTCTGGGCGGCCCGCACATACTGGAGGATGTAGTCGGCGGTGATGTACTTGGGATAGATCACGCTGCCCACATCCAGGGTATCGATGATGTCCTCGTAGGAGAGACGGCTGATCTTGGCCACCTGCTTGGCTTTGGAGACGGTTCTGGCGTACAGGGACAGAAAGATGTTTTCCTCGTCCATGTTGGTGAGGGTTACAAAGGATTCGGCTTCTGCCAGCCCCTCCTCCATCAGCAGGGCCCGGTCCGTGCCGTCCCCGTTGATGATGGTGGCATCCGGAAGCAGATCGCACAGCTGATCACAGATATCCTTGTCTTTCTCTATGATTTTCACCTTGATGCGCATGGGAAGCAGCATCTGGGACAGATAGTAGGAGATTTCTCCTCCTCCCACGATCAGGGTGTTCTTTACCTGGTTGGTCTTCAGACCGATCTTGTTGAAGAAGAAGGCGGCGTTGATGGGGGAGGCCAGGATGGATACAAAGTCTCCGTTTTTGACCACGTAGTTGCCTCCGGGGATGGAGACCTGATCTTTGCTCTCCACGGCACAGATCAGAATGTCGCTGCGAAACTTGGTCGAAATCTGGGATACGGACATGCCGTCCAGGCCGAACTCGGGCAAAACCTTAAATTTGAGCAGTTCCACCCTTCCCTTGGCGAAGGAGTCGATCTTGATGGCGGAGGGGAAACGTAAAAGCCTTGAGATCTCCTGGGCTGCGGCCAGTTCCGGGTTGATGATCATGGTCACCCCCAGCCTCTCCTTGATAAAGTTGATCTCCTTGCTGTACAGGGGGTTTCGTACCCGGGCGATGGTCTGACAGTGACCGGTCTTCTGGGCGATGAGGCAGCACAGCAGGTTCAGCTCATCCGATTCGGTGACGGCGATGAGGATGTCCGCATCCTCGATCCCCGCCTCCATCAGGGTGTTGATGCTGGCCCCGTTGCCCACAATGCCCATGGCATCCACATCCTCCGTGAGAGAATTGATCTTTCTGGCGGAGATGTCGATGAGTGTCAGGTCGGTTTCTTCTTCCTGAAGCTGTTCTGCAAGGGTGCGTCCGACCTTGCCGCATCCGACGATTATTATCTGCATATGATCCTCCTGATCACGCTGTGGTTTTTTCCTTTCATCCGGGGGAAACTCCTCCCTCCGGTTAAGCAAAGCTATTATAGCACTGTCATTGTCTTATGAAAACAGGATTTTTTTTATTTTTCTTCCGGAGGGAAGCCTTTTATGTGCAAGAGTACTAAAAAAACACGGAAAAAAGGTGAATGTGCTAATGGAAATGCCCGGACCAATCCTGTATGCTTATGGAGTGTGAGACTGGATTATAAACGGCAGGTGAATAGGAAAATGAGAAAGTTTAAGAGAATTTTTACCATTGTAATTGACTCTCTGGGTGTGGGGGCCATGCCGGACTCCGTACAGTACGGGGATGTGGGAGTCAATACCTTCCTCCATGTGTGGAACGCCTCCCAGGGGCTTGACATCCCCAACCTGCGCATGCTGGGTCTGGGGAACCTGTGCGGGGTGGCTACGGATGCGGTCAGGGGATATTTTCTGGATCTGTATGAGGCCAGCGCCGGCAAGGACACCATGACCGGCCACTGGGAGATGATGGGGCTTTACGTGCCCAAACCCTTCCGCACCTTTACGGATACCGGCTTTCCCCCGGAACTGATCCGGGAACTGGAAAAACGCTGCGGAAGGAAGATTGTGGGCAACAAATCCGCCAGCGGCACGGAGATCCTGGAGGAGTACGGTCCTTTGGAGATCGAACAGGGGGTATTAATCGTCTATACCTCCGCGGATTCGGTGCTGCAGATCTGCGGCAATGAGGAGACCATGGGACTGGAGACTCTCTACCATTACTGTGAGATCGCCCGGGAGCTCACCATGCGGGATGAGTGGAAGGTGGGCCGGGTCATTGCCCGTCCCTACGTGGGAAAGAAGAGAGGAGAGTTTCGGCGTACCGAAAACCGGAGGGACTATTCTTTAAAGCCCCCGGGCAGAACCGCCCTGGATGTATTATCGGAAGCCGGCCTGGATGTAATCGGGGTGGGCAAGATCCACGACATCTTTTCCGGTCAGGGCCTCACCCGGAGTCTGCACTCCCACAGCAGCGTCCACGGCATGGAGCAGACCATCGAGCTGGCGAAGGAAGATTTCCACGGCCTGTGCTTTGTAAACCTGGTGGACTTTGATGCCTTATGGGGCCACAGGAGAAACCCGGTGGGGTACGGCAGGGAGCTGGAGGCCTTTGATGTGAAGCTGGGAGAGCTTCTGGGGCTTCTCCGGGAGGATGATCTCTTGATGATCACCGCAGATCACGGAAACGATCCCACCTACGTGGGAACGGATCACACCCGGGAGAGAGTGCCGCTTCTTCTCTACGCCGGAGGGATGAAGCAGGGAGGCCGCCTGGCTTCCGAGGATACCTTCGGGGTGGTGGGAAGCACCATCGCCGACAACTTTGATCTGCGCATGCCCCCCGGCAGCCTGGGATACTCCCTGATGCCGGCCATTGTCTTTTAGAGAGAAGGAAGGATTATGGAGACTGGAGCGCTTGGAGAAACGGTGGACAACCTGGGGGAGACCATCGACACCATCGGGGAATCCCTGGGGAACACCCTGGAACAGGCGGGAATGGAGGAGCTGGGACAGAAGGTATCCTCCATGGGAGAGCTCTACGATGCCCTGATGAACTACTTAAAGGAACAGATCCCCGCGGTGATCGGCTTCGGCATCCGGGTGGTGCTGGCCTTTGTGCTCTTCTTCCTGGGCCGCAGACTGATCCGCTGGATCCTGAAGGTGGTGCGCCGCTCCATGGAAAAGGCCAGTGCGGACACCGGGGTGATTCAGTTTACAGGCTCCTTTTTAAAGTTTGGCCTGTATACCATCCTCCTCTTTGCCATAGCCGGATACCTGGGGGTAGACGCCGCCTCTGTGGCAGCCCTTCTGGGAACCGCCGGCGTCACGGTAGGATTGGCACTGCAGGGAGGTCTTTCCAACCTGGCAGGGGGTGTGATGCTGCTGATCTTCAAGCCCTTCCAGGTGGGGGACTACATCATCCAGAGCGGTCAGCCCGGCAATGAGGGCACCGTCTCCAAGATCGAGATCTGCTACACCACCCTTTTAACCGTGGATGACCGGCAGGTGGTGATTCCCAACGGCACCCTCTCCAGCAGCACCATCATCAACGTGACCGCCAACGACCAGAGAAAGCTGGATGTGAAGGTGACCATCTCCTACCAGTCCAGCATTGAAAAGGCCAGAGAGATCATCCTGCGGCTGATGGAACAGGATCCGGACATCCAGGTAAACGATGACACCGTGGTCTTTGTGGATGAGCTGGGATCCAGCGGAGTGGTGCTGGGCTGCCGGGCCTGGGTGGACACCAAAGTCTACTGGCAGGCCAAGTGGAGGCTTAACGAAAACATCAAGCGGGAGTTTGACGCCAACGGGATTTTGATCCCCTACCAGCATCTGGTTGTTCATCTCTCCGAAAAAAGTGAAGAAGGGAGATAAAAAA
>CAZJYM010000012.1:9058-15092 GCA_964550245.1 uncultured Blautia sp.
ATCACAGTCATCTCCAGAAGCTCCGAAGCAGCGGAAGGGCTTATGACCCGCATCAGGTTGTCATAAGCATCCGCCTTTCCCAAAAGGTTCATGCCCCCGTGCCAGACGATGCGGTCATCCATCACCGCGAAGTGCTCCTGGGCCTCCTTCTTTTCCATGACGGTGATGCCAACCTGCCTCATCTCACGGACCATCCGGTGGGCTTCATCCGGGTTTCCAAAGGTGATCTCTTCCGGATCTGTAGTAACGACGGTTATCTCCACCCCCGCCTCCTGGCGGGGTTTTATCAGGCTCAGAAAACGCTCCACCTTTTCGGAGTCCAGCCCGGGAGAAGAGATCCAGATGTTTTTATCGGCTTCGATCAGATCCCGCTCAAACTTCTCCGTGTAATTTCCGGAGTCAAAGATGGCATTGGGCGTCTGCTTTCCTTCCGTTCCCGGACTCCAGAGGGTAAAGCCCAGGCGTTTATAGGTGCGAAGCCTCTTGGAATACATCCTTTCAAAGAAGCGGATGTGGGAATCGATGTAGTCCAGAACATAAACCGCCTCCTTTCCCGGGTAGTCCCGGTTCAGTCTTCCCGTGTACTGTTCCAGTATTCCGGAGGCGGATACGGGGGAGGTGAGAAGCAGTACGTCAAGCCTGGGAAAGTCAAAACCCTCCCCCGCCTTCTGGGCGGTGGCCACCAGGATCAGGGATTCCTCTTTGGGAGTTATCTGCAGCTCCTGCCGGATCCGGTCATCCTCGGCCTTTTTGTTGTCCCCGTAGAGCAGGAATACGTGCTGAGCGGAGTCTTTAAGCTCTTCAAAAAGAAGTCTGGCCTGTTCCTTCATCCGGGTGAGGATGAGGGGTGTCCTGCCCTGGGCCACGCACTCCCTGGCATCCCGGATGATCATCTCGTTTCGCACCGGGCTTTCGGCGATGAGATCATAGGCGGCATTGATGTCCTCCCGGCTTTTTTCCGTGTCCACCAGCCTGGTAAACCTGGGAACAAAGTAGTGGCCGATTCCCTGTTCCTCCGCTCTTTGCAGGGCGGTGTAGCGGTGGCGGACAGGACCCACCAGCATGGTCACCGCCCTTTCCATCCGGTCGGCTCTGGGGAGGGTGGCGGTAACCCCGTACACATGGCGGGCGTTTACCTCCTGGAGAAGACTGGTGCAGGTGGGAGAGGCTCCGTGGTGACATTCATCCAGGATCACCATGCCGTAGGAGTTAAACTCGGGACGAAACTCTCCCTTGTTGTACATGGAGCCGATCAGGGCCACATCGATGATGCCGGTGAGCTTTTCATTTCCGGCGTAGAGAATCCCCACGGGGCTTTCTCTTTGCTTTGTCTTCCCTGTGGGAGTCTGATACGTGGGCGGTTCCTCCTCAATGTCCAGGAATTCATTCAGCTGGTCCACCCACTGATTCGCCAGACTCACGGCGTTTACGAGGATCAGGGTGCTGACTTTAAGCCGGGCGATCATGTAGATGCAGACCACCGTCTTTCCGGAGGCGGTGGCGGCGCTTAAGACCCCGTCCTCATGGGAGAGGAGATCCTGGGCCTCCAGTTCCTGGTTGATCTGCAGTTTCAGTTTCTCATTGGCCGCTACCCGGATGGGCCGGCCTTTTTCCCGTTCATCCGTTTCCTCGGTTTCAATCCCTGCTTTTCGGCATTTCTCCAGCAGATCCTCCCGCAGCCCTCTGGGGATGCGGATGTATCCGTCTGTATCCTTCCCCAGGTAGACGGAGGTGATCTTGTAGTAGGGGGAGATCCAGGCGCCGGGCCTTTTGTAGGCGTAAGGGAGGTCAAAGGCGGCCAGGGAACGGATCTGGTTCTGGATCCGGGGCTTTAAGTTCAGGGTGTCCACGTAGATGCCGTTGCCCAGGACCAGGTGCAGCTTTCCGGATACATCCTCCGGCTTTAAGCTTCTCTTCTGGTTCCAGGGACGGGGCCGTTCCCGGTCCTCCAAAGATCCGGGAAGTTCGGAGAGCTCCCGCTGCCATTTTTCGATAAAGGCCGAGAGTTCCTCTTTCGTAAGCTTTTTGGTGTTTAAAAGGACGCTCCACTGATCGGGATAAGCATTCCAGTTCTCATCCACAAAGGCGCTGTTGCCCTTTCTAAGAGCTTCCCCCTGCAGAGGAAGGGCGATCAGGTTCCCGTACTTGTCCGCCGTATCCCGGGAGGGATACATCCGGTCGTAGGTTTGAAAGTTCTTCAGATTTACGGAAGAAGATCCCCGGTCTAAAAGAAGGGAGCCGAAGTTTCTGGCCGTCCGGGCAGATATGGCCTCGGCAAAGAAGATCCACACATGGGCTCCCCTGCCGGAGCGGGACCGCTCTACCAGGGGCTGGATGCCGTTTTCCACACAGATCTTTCGCAGGGCATTCACCTCCTGCTGCCAGGTGTTATCCGGATTGGCAAAGTCGGGATCTTTGGAATCCTTCTCGTGGTTGTCAAAGTCGAAGACCAGAAAGTTACAGGTATCATTGGCCAGAAGAGGATACATGCCGATTACTTCGTGGCCCTCGAGATGGGCCTGAATGTCATTTCCCATCAGTCTGGCAGGTGAAAAATGCCCGCATTCACTGCAGCGGAACTTTTTGTCCTTTTTTCTGGGGCAGATACTTTTGTAGAAGTTGTCGCATTTGGGATAGTACCCGCCCATACTCCCCCTTTTGGCGTACACATCCTTTCTTCCCCGAAACATCCTGTAATAGTTATTGACATCATCCTGGGTGAACTCTTCCCTGGGAAGGATCCGGGAGGCCTGATCCGGGTCGTATTCCTCCGGAGGTGCCGGCTCCTTCTCAAAAGGGTTTTCTTCGGTAAAGGGGATCTTGTTTTCGTTAAGGAGAGCCTTTAAGCGGCTGTTTTCTCTTTCCAGGGCTCTTACCAGGGCACGAAGGCTCTCTGCATCATAAGCTTCTATGTTCACGGAATCACCTCCTTCTCCTCCAGGGCCTCTTTCCGATAAACGGCGGGCGTCATGTGGAGCTTTTCCCGAAAGACGCTGTAAAAGTGGCTGGGGTTGGAGTACCCCACCGTCTCTGCCACCTCCGGGATGGGGATGTGGGGGTTTCGTAAAAGCTCACAGGCTTTTTCCACCCGGATTTGCTTCAGGATCTCCGTAAAGTTTTTCCCGGTGTACTCCTGCAGGATCCGGGTCATCTGCCGTTCGCTGTACCCGAAGAAGGAGGAGAGACTCCCCAGAGTCAGGTCCCTGCAGTTTTTCATCATGTAGGTGATGATCACCAGGATGGTGGAGTCCTGTCTCTTTCCCGAGGAATTGGAAAGGCTTAAGCTTTGGGAGTGGTTCCGGAGCAGATGGATAAAGAGTTCCGTTATAAGGGCAGTGGCCATCTGGTCTTTGTATTCCCTGTCAGAGAGACTCTCCTCCATGATCCGCAGGATCAGATCTCTGATTACGGGATCCCCGCCGGTTTCAAACAGAAGCGAGGCATGGGCATCCGGCGTGTACAAAGCTCGGGAAAAGAAGGAGGAGATGATGTCCTGACCCGTTAAGATGCCGAAAAAGGTCTGGTGGAAGGTGCTGGCCCGCAGCATCAGGTTGACGATCAGGGTGTCGTCGCGAAAGGCGCTGATCGTATGCGGGGTGTGCAGGGACATGAGACTCAGATCCCCTTTTTTCAGAAAAATCTTCTCCCCGGAGAGATAGTGAAGGCCCTGACCCGAAACCACGTAGGAGAGTTCAAAGAAGTCGTGGGAGTGAAAGAAGCAGGGGCTGTACCGGAGATGCCGGTTGACGATCACGTCCGTGTTTTCGGGAAAGTAGGTTTCGGGAAAGACCGAATCCGGGGGATAGGAACTCTGCAGGTTCATAAGCCTCTTATGCTCCGGAAGGGAGCAGGTGATCCTCTCCAGTTCTTCCAGGGACCGGGGTTCGTCCAGGTGAAGCTCCGGGTGGTTATGGTACATCTCTTTAAAGAGACGCTCGCTTTTTGAAAGCTCAAAAGAAATTTCCAGGATATTCCCCTCCTTTCCTCTTTTTTTAGAGTATAAATTCTTTCATCCCGGAAAGCAAGCAAAAACTTCTGTCAGATTTGGACTGTTTTTCTGACCGCTTGCGGCATGTTCAAAAGGGGAAAACTGCCCTATGATACGAACGGAAAAGTTTGTCTGGCAGGAGGTAATGATTATGAAACGACTACTGGAAGCCCTGGAGGGGAAACCCGCCAACTACATCTTTCCCTTTTTCTGGCAGCACGGGGAGGATGAGGCCATACTGCGGGAGTACATGGAAGCCATCCACAACGCCGGCATCGGGGCCGTATGCCTGGAGAGCCGGCCTCACCCGGACTTTTGCGGCCCCGGATGGTGGCGGGATCTGGATGTGATCCTGGAGGAAGCCCAAAAGAGAGACATGAAGGTGTGGATTCTGGATGACTCCCACTTTCCAACCGGTTATGCCAACGGAGCGATGGCCAGCGCTCCGGCTGAACTCACCCATCAGTACCTGGTGTACCGCACCCTGGAGATCCCGGGACCGGCTTCCCATCTGGAGCTGGATGTGAAAGAATACATGAAGCCGGAACCTCTTCCCCCCTGGATGCCGGCTCCCCAAAAACCCGCGAGGGTGTTTGATGATGACGAGCTGGTGGCGGTGCTGGCCTGTCCCGTACTGGAGATGGGGGAACTGGGAGAACCGGTTGACCTCACCCCCGGGATGGATCCGGAGATGAAGATCGACTTTGACCTGGGGGACGGGTTCTGGAAGATCTTTGTGGTGTATCTGACCCGTAATGCCAAAGGGAGAAACGACTACATTAACCTTTTAGACCGGGAGTCCTGCCGGATCCTCATTGATGCGGTGTATGAACCCCACTATGCCCGGTACGGGAAGTACTTCGGCAGGGTGATCGCCGGGTTTTTCAGCGATGAACCTCCCATCGGCAACACGGAAGGGTACACCCCGGCCGGACCCATTGGAACCCCGGGACAAAACCTGCCCTGGTCAGGGGAAGCGGGAGAAAGACTGTCCCGGATCTTTGGAGGTGAGGGATGGAAGCATTATCTTCCCTATCTCTGGGGAGAGGCCAGAGACAAGGTGATGCAGGCCAGAGAGAGAGTCAGTTTTATGGAGATGGCCTCCCGTCTGGTGCAGGAGTGCTTTTCGGAACAGATCGGAGGGTGGTGTACGGATCACGGCGTGGAGTACATCGGCCACATGCTGGAGGACTGCGACTTCAACTCGGATCTGGGCATCAGTCTGGGACACTACTTTCGGGGGCTTTCCGGCCAGCACATGGCGGGAGTCGACAACATCGGCGGCCAGGTGATGATAAACGGTGAAAACGCCGCCCGAAGGCAGGATCCAAAGGTTTACGACGAGGCCGGCTTTTACCACTATGTTTGTGGAAAGCTGGGAGCCTCTCTGGCTGCGGTGGATCCGAAAAAGAAGGGAAGGTGCCTGTGTGAAAACTTCGGGGCTTACGGATGGCAGTCGGGGGTGAGAGAACAGAAGTTTCTGGCGGATCACTTCCTGGTCCGGGGCGTAAACCACCTGGTGCCCCATGCCTTCTCCCCGGCTCCCTTTCCGGATCCGGACTGTCCGCCCCACTTTTACGCCCACGGAGAGAATCCGCTTTACGGGGCTTTTGGAGAGCTGATGACTTATTGTAACCGTGTTTGCCATCTGATTAACGGAGGCACCCCCCGCCCGGACGGAGCCCTGCTCTACAACGGGGAGAGCCGCTGGGCGGGGGGCGCTATGCCCAATGTACAGGCGGCCAGATCCCTCACCTGTTCTCAGGTGGACTTTCACATCCTGCCCTCCGATGTGTTTGCGGATGAGAAATATCCCACCTCCTTTGACGGGAAGGTACTCACCGTCAACGGGGTGGAATACCGCTTCCTGGCCGTTTCCGGCTGTGACTTTATCAGTCCCCCGGCAGCCCGCTTTATCGGGAAGGCCATGGAGACCGGTTTTCCGGTGATCTTCCTGGATAAAAAGCCGGTGGGTGTAAGCTTTGCATCTCCGGAAGAGAATGCCGCCTTCCGGGAGCTGATCCAAAAGGAAGAGGTTATTCCCAG
>CAZJYM010000012.1:15192-26373 GCA_964550245.1 uncultured Blautia sp.
GGCTTTCGGGTAAATCTCACCCTTGATCCCCTGGAGCTTACCGTTCTGGTATGGGGAAAGAACCTCTCCGGGCCCCTTTCACCGTTTGTCAGAGATTCTGTGTCCTGGGGCCCGGAGAGGGAGATCTCCTCCTTTACCGTGGTTCCTGTGAAGGCCAAAGACCATCTGGAAAACAATGCAGCTGGCATTTGCCCTCCTGTTTTGACAAAGTCCCCTTTTACCGGCATGCAAAAGCTGTTTCCGGATTTCTCCGGCTTTTACGTGTATGAGACGGCCGTGGATCTGGATCCCGGGGCCTTTTACCTGCTGGAGATTCAGGAGGTGTATGAGAGCGCGGAGGTCTTTGTAAACGGGGTTTCTGTGGGCAGTCGGGTACAAAGGCCCTGCCGCTTCCGGATCCCGAAGGGGATTGGGGGACCGAATTCGGTGATCCGGGTGGAAGTGGCTACCCTTTTGGAGAGGAAGCTCCATAAAGAGGGTGTCCCCTTAAACGGGATGACCATTCCCAGGCCTTTGTCTCCTGCGGGGATTGTGGGGAAGGTAACGCTGCGGAGAGAGATTTGATATCAGGAAAGCGGGGTGAGCATGATGAAAAGAATCGTCCGGGGAATCTCCTTTCGCATGGTGCTGGGCTACCTCTGTCTGCTGATTCCTCTGTACACCCTGCTGATCATCGGGCAGAGCCGGTACATGCATTCCCTCCGGGATCAGGCGGTGAGCTCTGCCAGGGCCATCCTGACCCTGAACATCAGCTCCCTGGATCAGGAGATCCGCCAGATCAACCTGTTCTTATATAACTTTACCACCGCGAACGATGACTATGTGTCCCTCCAGAGGCGTACAGACATTGACTCCGGAAGGTATCTTCTGTCTTTTCTGGATTCCAATGCCAGGCTGCGCCAGCAGCTGGTGGCCTGCCGGTACGGGGGAGTCATGTTCATGAACGTGGAGGACAGCGACTTCCACTACGTGACCGTGTCCGATTCCCTCCACGAGGAGAAGGAGGAAGTGAAGGAAGACATCCTGCAAAGTCCTCTGATCCATGTGACCTGTCAGTGGCAGGTGATCACCCTGGGGGGAGAGAAGTACCTGGCCCATTCCTTCGGGTACAACCAGGTGTTTACGGGAGCGGCCTTAAACCTGGAATCCTTTGCGGAGGAGCTGGAGGACACGCTGGGGTACGAACAGGCGGTGGTCAGCATTGATCCCGTAGAGGAGCTGGAGGGGGATGACCATTACCTGCCCTTTTCGGCGCAGATCCGCAAGACCTCTCACCGGGTGTGCGTGTACTTAAACCGGGATGAGATCTATCAGCGGATCCCCCTGGTGCACCGGATCGTCTATGTCATTTCCTTTTTAAGCGTGCTCTTTGTACCTCTTTTGCTTCTGGGCTCCTGGAGAGGGATCGTGAAACCCCTGCACCGCATCGAGGAGGCCCTGGACCGTCTGGCGGCGGGGGAACAGGACTACCGGATTCCCGACTTTCCCTCCTCCGCTGAGTTTGAAAACCTGCAGAAGAGTTTTAACCGCATGGCGGATGAGATCACCAGCCTGAAAATAGAAGCCTATGAACAGGAACTGGAAAAGGAACAGGTCATGCTTCAGAACCTGCAGCTGCAGATCGGCCCCCATTTCCTCCTGAATCTCTTCAACCAGATCTTCAGCATGGCCCAGCTGGAGGACTATGAGGGCATCCAGGTGATGAGCCTCTATCTCTCCCGGTACTTCCGTTACCTCTTCCACAGCGGGAAGACGGCTTCCATCGGGGAAGAAGTGGAGATTGTAAAGTCCTACATCGAGACCATGGAACTGCGTTACCCGGACTGCTTTGAAACAGAGTGGGATCTGGACGAGACACTTCTTTCCGCCCGGATTCCTCCCCTGATGCTGCACAACCTGGTGGAGAATGCCTTTAAGTACGCGGTCCAGGAGGGGACGGAAACCCTGATCCGTATTCGCTTGTACCGGGAGGGAAACTTTGCGGTTCTCTCGGTGGAGGATGACGGACCGGGCATGGAGCCGGAGATCGCCGAGGGGATCAGAAGGAGAGAGAAGATCGTCAAGAAGGACGGGACTCATGTGGGGATCTGGAATGCGGTGTACCGGTTAAAGAAGTTCTGCGGGGAGGAGAGCTTCCTGGAGGTGGAGTCGGTGCTTTCGGAGGGGACCACCATGCGGATTGGCGTGCCCCTGGAGGGAAATGAAGATGAAAACATTCACACTGTTGATCGTGGACGATGAGAGCATCTCCAGAAAGGCTCTCATCGCCGGGGTAAACTGGGAGAAGCTGGGGATTGGCAGGGTGCTGGACGTGCCTTCGGCCGGGGCTGCCAAAAAGGTTCTCCGGGAGGAAAAGGTGGATCTGGCCCTTATAGACATCGAGATGCCGGGGATGAGCGGACTGGATCTGCTGGAGTGGATCCGCAAAGACGCGGGGCTTTCCATCCCCTGCGCCTTTCTCACCTGTCACGCTTCCTTTGACTACGCCAGGACCGCCATCCGCCTGGAGTGCTTTGACTATCTCTTAAAACCGGCGGTCCCGGCGGAGGTGGAGGATCTGGTGCGAAGGATGGTGGAGAGCTTTGCGGATGATGCCGAAAGGCGTCAGGTGGAGGAATACGGCAGACGGTACCTGCAGGAGAAGGAGCTGGACGGGAAGAAGTATGAGAAGGATCCCCCCAACACCCCGGCTCTTATCGATGAACAGGTCCGGTTCATCCGCACCCACCTCTCGGAGAGGCTCTCCCTTACGGACCTGGCAGCCCGGGCGGGCTTAAATCCCAACTACTTCAACAAGCTCTTTAAAGCCAGAACCGGGGAGACGGTAAACAAGTTTATCATCAACGAGCGGATGCAGCTGGCGGCCAGACTTCTCCAGGAGGGCAATCTGAAGGCCTATGCGGTGGCGGAGCTGGTGGGATACGACAACTACTCCCACTTCGTAAACATGTTTAAGAAGACCTACGGGGTGTCCCCGGAGCAGTGGAGAGGGGGAAAGGAGTAGAAGAGGTGGAAAAACCGCATGGAAGTGGTGGAGAAACCGGATTTTGTTTTTACGGGGCTTCGGTTAGAATGCAGACACAAAGATCGTAAATCTTCGTAAGGAGGAAAAGGAAATGAAGAGAAAAGCGACAGCACTGTTTCTGGCGGCGGCCCTGGCGGCTGGCTCCCTGGCAGCACCGGCAGCGCAGGTAAAAGCGGATGATCCGGTGCACATCGTGGTGGAGTCCCTGTTTTTTGGCTCAGAGCCGGCGGATCTGGCGGCCGTGGAGGCGGCCATCAATGAGATCACCATCCCCGAGATCAACGTGGAAGTGGAACTCTACCCCCTGAACTTTTCAGATGCGGCCTCTCAGGTGTCCCTGATGATCTCGGCGGGGGATCAGCTGGATCTGGTCGTAACCCCCACGGAGAGTGAGTTTCTCTCCCTTGTCAGCAAAAACATGCTCCTGGAGCTGGATGACCTGTATGCCCAGTACGGTCCCAGCATTCAGGAGAGCGCCGAACCGGTCCTGGGCGGAGGCTATGTCGACAACGTGCTCTACGGGATTCCTTCCATAGAAAAGTACGGCAGAACCTACGGCCTGTTCATCGAGAAGGAAGTCGTGGACGCGGTGGGCTGGGACAAGTTTGAGGATCTCACCATGGATGAGCTGGGAGAGTTCCTGGCCAAAGCCAAAGAAGCCTACCCGGATAAGACGCTGATCCAGATGGCCGGAGGCGGAGCCAGCCTGGCCAACTTTGAATACTTCTACCTCACCGACTACCTGGGTGCGGATGCGGCCTGCGGCGCGGTCATGGGTGCGGGGCTGGACGGAAACACCGAGATTGTCAACGTGTTTGCCACCGACGAGTACAGGGAATACTGCACAAAGATGAGAGAGTGGTATCAGGCAGGATACATCAACCAGGATGCGGCAACCAACACGGATACCAGTCAGAGCGCGGTGACGGCCGGTACGGCTTTGGGATACCTTCTGTACTCCGAGCTGGACATGGTGCCCAGCCAGTCCGCTGCCAACGGGGTGGAGATGGTTTCCTTAAATACCCGGGGTCACTACATGATGCAGACCGATGTGGGCATGCAGCAGTGGTGCATCCCCTACACCTGTGAGAATCCGGAAGCCGCCATGCAGTTCATGGATCTGATGTGGGGCAATGAGGACATCATCAACCTTTTATACTACGGAATCGAAGGCCAGAACTACCAGGTACTGGAAGACGGAAGAATCGACTATATAGAGGGACAGAATGCCCAGACCACCGGCTACAGGCAGTGGTTCGGCCTTTACGGGGATACCACCAAACGTCTTACCTGGTCTGATCTGCCCGTGGACTACCATGATCAGCTGCTGGCGTACAATGCCGAGGTGGATGAATCCAACACCTCTGCCTTCATGGGCTACTCCTTCAATCCCCAGGTGATGAAGACCGAGTATGCGGCCGTAACAGACGTGATCACCACCTACCGGACCGCCCTGGAGTGCGGATCCGTGGATCCGGAGGAGGTACTGCCTCAGTTTATCAGCGCTCTGGAGAGCGCCGGGATCAACCGGATCATCGAGGAGAACCAGAAGTCCCTGGATGCCTGGATTGCGGAAAACAAATGATAAGGATGCCCGGGAGGATTCCCGGGCATCTCCTTTAAAAAAAGGAGGCCGTTATGAACGCAAACCGGAAAAAGATTCACTGGTCCAGGTTCATCCCCATCTACATCATGATGCTTCCGGGACTGCTGTATCTGATTGTTAATAATTTCTTGCCCATGTTTGGGATGGTGATCGCCTTTAAGGATCTGGACTTCCGCAAGGGGATCCTGGGAAGCGACTGGGCAGGCTTCAGTAATTTCAAGTACCTGTTCGCCACCCGGGATGCCTGGGTCATGACCCGAAACACCCTGGGCTACAACATCCTCTTCATCATCCTGGGGATTGTCTTCGGCGTGGGCTGCGCCATCATGTTAAATGAAATCCAGTCCCGGATCGGTTTAAAGTGTATCCAGACACTGATTCTGATCCCCTACCTGATGAGCTATGTCATCGTCAACTACCTGGTCTACGCCTTTCTGGCACCGGATACCGGGCTTGTCAACAACAGCATTCTTCACGGAAACGGGATTTCCTGGTATACGGAACCCAAATACTGGCCCTTTATCCTCACCTTTGTAAACGTGTGGAAATCCTTCGGCTTTGGAACCGTGCTCTACTACTCCAACATCATCGGCATCAGCGACGAGTACTATGAGGCGGCGGCTCTGGACGGAGCCAGCAAGTGGCAGCAGATCAAAAGCATCACCCTGCCGCTTTTGAAGCCCACCATTGTCACCATGTTTATTTTGAACACGGGACACATCTTCAACTCGGATTTCGGTCTGTTCTACCAGGTGACCAGAAACTCCGGCATGCTTTACTCCACCACCCGGACCATCGATGTGTACGTGTACAATGCCCTGATGAACAACAACGATTATTCCATGTCGTCGGCGGCCAGCGTGTACCAGTCGGTGGTGGGCTGCCTCACCCTGCTGGTCTGTAATGCCATCATCCGGAAAGTACAGCCGGAAGACGCCATGTTTTAGGAGGTGAAGAGGAATGGTTAAGAGCAGAAAAATGACGCTGCTTTCCACGGTGATCATGGGCATCTTCTCGGCTTTGGCCGTGCTGCCTTTAATCCTTTTGTTTGTGGCTTCCTTTACGGATAATGCCACGGCTCTGGCGGAGGGGTATTCCTTCTTTCCCTCCAAGCTCAGCCTGGAGGCCTACCGCTACATCGCCATGGAATGGCAGATGGTGGGAAGAGGCTATATCAACACCATTCTTGTCACCGTGGCGGGTACTTCGGCATCTCTGATCATTACGGCCATGTTTGGATACGGGCTGACCGTAAAGGGACTGCCCTTTCAGAAGCTGATGATGGGCATGGTGATCGTCTCCATGCTCTTTAACGGGGGCATTGTGTCCACCTACTTTGTCTACACCAACCTGCTGCACATCAAGGATACCATCTGGGCTTTGCTGATCCCCAACTACCTGATGAACGCCTTCAACATCATCCTGATCTGCAACTACTTCAAAAACAGCGTTTCGGAAGAGCTTCTGGAAGCTGCCAGAATCGACGGAGCCTCGGAATTCCGGGTGTTCTGGAAGATCCTCCTTCCTCTTTCCGTACCCATTCTGGCTACGATTGGCATCATGACCGCCATCACCTACTGGAATGACTGGACCAACGGCCTGTACTACCTGTCCGCCAAAAACGGAAGACCCCTGTACACCATTCAGCTGATCTTAAACCAGATCAACAACGACGTAAACTTCCTGGCCACCAATGCGGCCCAGATGGGGCTTACCATTGACACCTCCTCCATACCCTCCACCACGGTCCGTATGGCCATCGCCGCGGTTGGCATCCTTCCTCTGCTGATCGCCTATCCCTTCTTCCAGAAGTACTTTGTAAAGGGCATTTCCCTGGGAGGAGTGAAGGGATGACGGGAAATCTGTATGTGGGAGCTTTTAAAGAGTGCATCAACCCCACCCCGGAGATGATGCCCTTTCCCTCCTTTAACCCGGAGCCCTTTACCGGCATCTTTTCCGACTGCTCTGTCCGGGCAATCATCCTGGATAACGGCAGAACGCAGGCTGCTTTACTGGGCTTTGATCTGGGAGGCGTGCCCAAACCAAAGGAATTAAAGAAGCGAATTCAGGCAGAGACCGGAATCCCCGAAAACCAGATCATGCTTACCGCCACCCATAACCACACGGGCTGTGATCTGGTTTTCTCCCCGGATCCCCGGGATCAGGAGAAAGAGGAACGGTACATCTCCCATGTGTGTGACAAAGCTTTGGATACCGTAAAACAGGCACAAAAGAAAAAGCGTCATGCCCGCTATGGCTACGGGGAAGGCATGAGCTACATCAACGGAAACCGGGACATGGCCACGGAACTGGGCACCTTCACCCAGGGGTATGAACCGGAGGGGTACTGTGATCACCGGGTGTCGGTGATGAAGTTTGTGGATGATGAGGAAAAACTCATCTGTGCGCTGGTCAACTACGGGATGCATGCCACCCTGGGGTTTTTCGATGTGGATGCGGATGGAAAGACAAAAGTCTCCGGCAACATCCCCGGAATTGCCCAAACCTATGCTGAAGAAAGATTTGGCAAAGACGCAGTGGTGCTCTGGACCAGTGCCGCCGCCGGGGATCAGAATCCTTCCCTTTACTGCCTGCGGGATTACGGAAGAGACGGCTTCCCATACATGGCCAGAACCATTCCCGGCTTGCAGTACAACCTGATCACCCTTATGGGCAAACAGCACGGGGTGGACATCTGCAAAGTCATCAGCGGGATTACCCGTTATAATAGAAGCTTTCCTGTTCATTTCGGGGAAAAGGTGATTGAACTACCCGGGCAGAGATTTCCGGAGGATACCGACATGCAGTGGGTAAACGACATCACCAACCACATTTACCCCCTAAAACCGGGGGAATCCCTTCCGGAACCCTCCGATGATCCCGATCATCCCGTTCCCCTCTACATCCAGGAGGCGGTCCTGGGGGATGTGGCCCTGGTGGGGATTGCGGCTGAGATCTATGCCCTGATCGGCAAGGCCTGCAGAGAGGTCTCTCCCTACCGGAAAACCATGGTGGTTACCCATGTGGAGAGAAGCGCCGGCTATGTGATCGATAAGACCAGTGTGGATCATAAGTGTTTCGAGCAGTTCGGCCCCATCAAGGCCGGAGCCTGTGATGAGATCATTGTGGAGGGAGTCAGAGAACTCTTTGATGAGATGATGGAACCGCCCGGGGAGTAATCCCCGGGCGGTTTTCTCTTTTGAGAAACTTCCTATATAATAGCACCCTGAAATGCCACGACCTTTCCGATCACGTGCACGTCATGGATATTCTCATCCTGGTAGATCTGAAGAGGAAGCCGGGGATCATCTGTAGAGAGGATCAGCGTTTTATAGTTCGGGGTGTAACTGTATCTGCGAAGAATGGCCTCCCTGGCGCCGTTTACCTGTACGGCGGCGATATCTCCGTTTTCCACGGTCTCCTGCAGGCGGATAAAAACAATGTCCCCTTTCCAGATGCGGGAATTTTTCAAAGAATAGTCCCTGGCAATCATACAGCAGTCTGCCTGGAGGACTTTTTCATCCAGGACATAACACTCCCTGCTTTTTGCTTCGTACTGGGGTTTCCCATCGGCGAATCCTGTTAAAACCGGGAACTTTTTGATCTCAATCGGATAGATGTTCTTGATGATGCGCCGGGAGTCCATATCCACATCCAGTCCCATCAGCCAGTCCGGGTTTACATCCAGGGCCTCTCCCAGAACCAGAAGCTTGTCCCGCATGGGCTGGGACTTGCCCGACAGGTACTGGCTGAGATCGGATTTGTTCATCTTGACACCGTATTTCTCACAACAGGGAGCCGCCAGCTTTAAAACGTCAACCTGACGCAGTCCTCTCTCGGACATGATTCGTTTGAGCCTGTCGGCTGTAGTTTCGTTATCCATCTTTTAACCTCCTCTCTGCCCTTATTCTACCACATCCCGAGGATAAGTTCAACAGGCAGAACAAAAAATTCAATCGGGTTCAAACGGTGTTCACCTCTTTTTAGGTTCCCTCGGTTTCCCCCTGTGCGCAGAATTCTCAACTTGCAGTTGAAAAGCGGTACGGATATGTTAAAATATG
Organism: uncultured Blautia sp.; assembly: GCA_964550245.1. Lineage (GTDB taxonomy): Bacteria > Bacillota > Clostridia > Lachnospirales > Lachnospiraceae > Blautia_A. The sequence continues at coordinate 23,885 of CAZJYM010000012.1, forward strand.
GTTTGACAATTCTTCCGGTGCTGGTATGGATGGAAGCAGATTGCAAACGGGAAAGGAGAAAAATCTACATGAAGAAATTTTTGGAAGAATTTAAGGCATTTGCCCTGCGGGGAAATGTGATGGACATGGCCGTCGGTATGATTGTCGGCGGCGCTTTTACGGGGATCGTTACATCCCTGACCGATAACTTTATCAATCCCATACTGATGGCGATAACCGGCCAGGCCCACTTTACCATGGCTGAAGTGGCAGGTTTTGCCACCGCCTTTCTCTCCTCGGTGATCAATTTCCTGATCACGGCCTTCATACTGTTCTGTCTGATGAAGGGGATCAACAAACTGTTATCCCTGGGGAAGAAGAAAACGGAAGAGCCGGCTGCCGTCACCAAGATCTGCCCCTTCTGCAAAAGTGAGATTGACATCGAAGCCACCCGCTGCCCTCACTGTACATCCATACTGGATGAGCAGGGCAGGGGTTGACCATTGAGTAAAGAACTGAGGATGGAAATTTGATGAAGGATGCATACCAGAACGGAAGAACATATGAAATCGCGCAAATCGGCGTCTTTGTGGCCCTGATCTCCGTGTGTTCCTGGATTTCGGTGCCGGCCCCGGTGCCCTTTACCCTGCAGACCTTTGGCGTCTTTGCGGCCATGGCAGCCCTAGGAGGACGAAAGGGTACCCTGGCGGTAGCCTCTTACCTTCTTCTGGGGGCTTTTGGAGCCCCGGTGTTTTCCCAGTTTCGAGGGGGACCGGGGATGCTTCTGGGAAACACGGGAGGGTATCTGGTGGGCTTTCTCTTTCTGGCTCTTCTGGTGTGGGCCATGGAGAGAGCTTTTGGAAGAAGTCAGCCGGTGCTGATCTTTTCCATGATTCTGGGCCTTTTTGTCTGCTATGCCTTTGGAACGGTCTGGTTTATGGCGGTGTATTCAGAAGGGGCCGGGGTTCTCACGGTGCTCTCCTGGTGCGTGTTCCCCTTTGTGATACCGGATCTGATCAAGATGGCTCTGGCCCTGGCGGTCTCCAGGAGGCTTCGAAGAGTCCTGGCATAAAGAATTCCCTTGTGCAGGGGAATGAATCATGGTATGATGAAACGGATCTGAGATTGAAATTTCGTATTGAGATTGAAGATGCGTGTGAAAAGATTGTTTTTCTCTCTTTGAGATAAAGGGCGCATCTGTGGGTGCGCCCTTTCGTTATGATTGCGGGAGCGCGAAGCAATCCGTAATCATTACCCAATAAGATGTTACAGAAAGGGAGTTTATGAAGAAAATCGCCATATACGGCAAAGGCGGCATTGGCAAGTCCACCACCGCCGGGAATCTCTCTGCCGCCTTTGCCCTCCTGGGGAAGAGGGTGATTCAGATCGGCTGTGATCCCAAGGCGGATTCCACCATCAACCTGCTGGGGGGACATCCGGTAAGGCCGGTGATGGACTACCTGCGGGAGTACGACCGGGAACCGGAGAGGATTGAGGAGATTTCAGAGAAAGGATTCGGGGGAGTGCTCTGCATTGAGACCGGAGGCCCCACACCGGGGCTGGGCTGTGCGGGAAGAGGCATCATCTCCACCTTCCGCCTGCTGGATGACCTGCAGCTCTTTGAAACCTTTTCCCCGGACGTGGTCCTCTACGATGTGCTGGGGGATGTGGTCTGCGGAGGGTTTGCGGCCCCCATCCGGGAGGGCTATGCCAGTCAGGTGCTGATTGTGACTTCCGGGGAAAAGATGGCCCTCTATGCCGCCCGGAACATCTTCACAGCCGTAGAAAACTTTAAGGACAGAGGGTATGCCAGGGTAAGAGGCATCATCTTAAACCGCCGGGATGTGGAAAACGAGGAGGAGAAGGTGAGAGCCTTTGCATCGGAACACGGACTGGAGATCCTGGCGGACATCCCCAGAAGCGGGGATATCATCCGCTTTGAAGATATGGGAAAAACCGTGCTGGAGGGGGATCCGGACCTGGAAGTGAGTCAGAAGTACATGGCTCTGGCCAGGCTTCTCCTGGAGGATGATGATGAGAACGCCTGACTTTTTTACAGCCCGGGAGCTGGTAAGCCTGGGAAAGGATCACATCCCCGATGCTTTTATGTCTTCCCGGCAGCTGATCTACAGCTCTCCGGCCACTTTGGCCTTTAATTCCCCCGGGGCCCAGGGCTTTGGGGTAAAACGGGCGGGTCTGGCCGTTCCCGGTTCGGTGATGCTGCTGGTGGCCCCGGGCTGCTGCGGGAGAAACACCGCCGCCTTAAATGCCCCCCGGTACCGGGACCGTTTCTTTTATCTGCTGATGGATGATACGGACATCGTGACGGGACGGCATCTGGAGAGGATTACGGATGCTGTCTGTGAGGTGGTGGACTTCCTTTCGGAAAAGCCCTCTCTGGTGATGATCTGCATCACCTGTGTAGACGCTCTTCTGGGAACAGACATGGAACGGGTCTGCAAGAAAGCCTCGGAAAAAGCGGGTGTACCGGTGCGTCCCTGCTACATGTA
>CAZJYM010000013.1:0-2817 GCA_964550245.1 uncultured Blautia sp.
AAAAGCTGATTATCCTCCTCATGGGGAGTATCACCCGGATCCGTTCCCTGCAGGTTTCCTTCGACCTGCACATCCGGCTGGATACCCACCCCGTGAATGGAATTGCCTTTCGGCGTGTAGTATTTCGAGATGGTAAGCTTCACCGCGCTTCCGTCAGAAAGCCTGGTGATGCCCTGCACCACCCCTTTTCCATAGGTGGTGGTTCCCACAATGGTGCCCACACCGTAGTCCTGGACGGCTCCCGCAAAGATCTCGGAGGCGCTGGCCGAGTTTCCGTCCACCAGCACCGCCAGGGGAATCTTCAGGGGATTTTCGCCCTCACAGTATCTCTCATCCCGGTTTCCGTTCTTGTCCTCGGTATAGACGATCAGTCCTTCCGGCAGGATGTTCTCCAGCACGGAACACACGGTATCCAGCAGTCCCCCCGGGTTTCCCCGCAGATCCACCACCAGTTTCTCCATGCCCTTCCCCAGAAGATCCTCTTCCGCCTCCAGGTACTGTTTCTCCACGGGTTCCATGAATTCGCTGATGCGGATGTATCCGGTACGGGAGTTGAGCATCTCGTGGTAGACAAAGGGACGCTCCACCGCTTCCAGGGAAACGGGGATCTCCAGGGGATCCTCACTTTCCTTGCGGACTACCGTCAGGGTGACGCCCTCGGTGGAGGACTGGACCATCTCCGCCACGTCCTCCAGTTCCATGCCGGTGATGTCCGTGCCGTTTACGGCCGTGACCACATCCCCCTGCCGGATTCCCGCCCGGTACCCGGGACCGTCCTCAAAGCTTTCCACCACCAGCACACCGTTGTCATCCTTTTGCATGGTGATGCCGATTCCCGTGTAGGAACCGCTGGTGTTTTCCGACTCCCGGGTGTAATCCTCGGCGGTGTAATAGTTGGAATAGGGATCCCCCAGGCCGTAGACAAGGCCGGTATAGACTCCCTCCTCCAGCTGCTCCCGGTCCACATCCCCCAGGTACTCATCCTGGATCAGGGATTCTATGGCCCGGATCTTAAAGAGATGATCCGCATCCAGAAGCACGCTCTGCAGGGATCCCTTTCCGTGAAAGGCTCCCAGAAAGATCCCCGCCCCGAAGGCCAGCGTGATCAGGACGGCTGTGAAAAAGCCCCTCCAGTAATCTCTGTTTTTCATACCTTCAAATGCTTCCTGGTGGTCAGAAAGCTTCCCACAAAACCGATGCCCATACCCAGCACCAGCCCGATGGGCAGCAGCGTCACATAGATGTCCTGCACGGGAATGAATTCCACAATCCCCGTCAGCATGGTAAACCTGTTCAGCACAAAGGCCACCGTCCTATTATATAGAAAGTACAAAGCCGTAAGGGGAATGGCAGCCCCGGCAGCCCCCAGAAGGATTCCCTCCAGTAAGAAGGGAGCCCGGACAAAGCCGTCGGTGGCTCCGATCAGCTTCATGATGCCGATCTCCTCCCTCCGCACAGAAATTCCAACGGAGATGGTGTTGCTGATCAAAAATACGGAGATCACCAGCAGGATCACGATCACGGCGATGGAGACGTAAAGCACCAGCCGGTTAATGGATCCCAGTGTTCCGGCCGCCTCCTCGGACTGCCGGACCTCCCGCACATGCTTTAAGTCTTTAATGTAGGCCACCAGCTGTCCCTGTTTGGAGATGTCGTTCATGTACACCTGATAGTTGGCCGAGTTGGCTAATGGATTATCATCCTTAAAGCCCTCCGCCGCATCCGCATCCTTGAAATAGGTCTCCTTAAAGGATTCCCAGGCGTCTTCAGCCGATTCATACTCCACCCTGGCCACCTCCGGCCGGGCGGAGATCTTTTCTCCAATCTTCCTTATCTGTTTGTCCGTGGTGCCCTCATCGAAGAATACGGTGATGGGAACCTCCTCCTCCAGCTTGTGGGCCAGGTTGTTCACGTTGTTGATGATGGAATAAAAAATCCCGAAAAGGAAGATGCAGGCGGACATGGTGATCACCGAGGCGATGGAGAACATCCAGTTCCGACGGATATTTTTAAAGCCCTGTTTCAGAATGAACCAGATCGTGCTGGGTCTCACGGTACGCTCCCTCCTTTTCGTCGCTGATGATAACCCCCTCATGCATGGTTACCACCCGTTTTTTCATGGCGTTGACTATCTCCCGGTTGTGGGTTACCACCAGCACGGTGGTTCCCCGCTGATTGATCTGCTCCATCAGCTCCATGATTTCCTCCGAGGTACGGGGATCCAGATTTCCCGTGGGCTCATCCGCCAGCAAAATATCCGGCCGGTTCACCAAAGCCCGTGCAAGGGCCACCCTCTGCTGTTCTCCGCCGGAGAGTTCCCCGGGGAAAGACTTGTACTTTCCGGCCAGGCCCACCTCCTGCAGGATCTCCGGCACCCTTTTGCGGATCACCCGGGTGGGCCGGCCGATGACTCTCTGGGCAAAGGCCACGTTTTCATAGACGTTGCGGTCCTTTAAAAGCCGGAAGTCCTGGAACACCACCCCCAGCTTCCTCCTGTACTTGGCCACCCTGCGGTGCTTCATGTTCTCCAGCCGCTCTCCGCTGACTGTGATCTGTCCCGAAGTCACATCCAGTTCCTTCATCAAAAGCTTAATCAAAGTGGTCTTGCCCGAGCCGGACTCCCCCACCACAAACACAAACTCCCCCCGGTCCACATGCAGGTTGGCATGATTCACGGCGGGAAGCCCCTTTCCGTAAGATTTGGTCACATTTACCAGATCGATCATATCTCCTCCTCCCTCCAGACTGATCCGGTTGCCCGGATCAGTCTGGAGTCATGTAACAATGTTGTAACATACTCCCGGAGGTTTTTCAAGG
>CAZJYM010000013.1:2917-25949 GCA_964550245.1 uncultured Blautia sp.
AGCCCGGGCGGCGCTCCGCCCGGGCCAGGTTTTAGTACTCCAGCGTTTCCATGTATTTCATGTATCGGACTACCATCAGGGCAATCTTGAAGGTGATGGCATCCTCAAAGACTCTCAGATCCAGCCCGGTGCTCTTCTGCAGCTTGTCCAGACGGTAGACCAGCGTATTTCGGTGTATGTACAGCTGTCTGGAGGTCTCGGATACGTTCAGGCTGTTCTCAAAGAACTTGTCAATGGTCACCAGGGTTTCCTCATCGAAGTCATCCGGAGACTTGTTGTCGAAGATCTCCTTGATAAACATCTTGCACAGGGGAATGGGAAGCTGATAAATCAGCCGTCCGATCCCCAGGGAGCTGTAGGCGATCACATCCTTTTCCCCGAAGAAGATCTTTCCCACGTCCAGAGCCATGCGGGCCTCCTTGTAGGAACGGGAAACCTCCTTCAGTTCGTTGACAATGGTGCCGTAGGCCATGTGGTTGCCGGTGCTTCCCGCCTCCCCCATGGTGTCCAGAACCGTCCGGGACAGCTGATCCATCTCCGGATAGCCCTCTCCCTCCTCCAGTTCCTTGACAATGATCACGCTCTTTTCATCCACTGCGGTGATAAAGTCCTTACTGCGGTTGGCAAACAGGTTCTTGACGCTTTCGATGGAACTGTGGTCTTTTTCCTGTCCCAGTTCCAGGATCAGCACCACCCGTCTCACATCCGCATCGATATGCAGCTTTTTCGCCCGGTTGTAGATGTCCACCAGGAGCAGGTTGTCAAGCAGAAGATTTTTGATAAAGCTGTCCTTGTCAAAGCGTTCCTTGTAGGCCACGATCAGGTTCTGGAGCTGAAAAGCCGCCAGTTTCCCCACCATGTAGGTGCCTTCGCTCTCCCCGTGGGCCACCAGAATGTACTCCAGCTGGTGGTCATCGGTGACCTTGAAGTACTGATACCCCTTCACCAGCTGACTCTCCGCCTGGGATTCCACGAAAGCCTGCACATCCGTGGTTTGAATGGAAAAATCAGAAAAGGTGGAGGCCAGTACTTTTCCGTCCGTATCGATCACGCAAAAATCCGTCCTGGAGATTTCCTTTATTCCTTCCAATGTATTTTGAAGTACCTGATTTGAAATCATGACTTTCCATCCTCCTTGGCAAGCTTACCATATGTTTCCCGGGTTTTTCAGGCGTTTCCGGGGAATATCCCCCAGGCGCCTGTACCATTTTAATACAAAATCACCAAAAATAAAAGAGGAATCCCGAAATTTTTTTGTGATTTTTTCTCATTCTCATTTATTCCCCGTTGTCCAGCTGTCTGGTCAGATACCGGCCCACGATTCTGGAAAAGTTGGAGATATCCCGGATATAGGCAAAATCCCGGCCGAAGATCTTTTTCTCCGAACTCAGATCCTTTTCTTCCCCGGCAAAGACCCCCAGCACGCAGACTCCCTGATTCCGCAGTCTCCTCACCTCCGTGCCCGTATCCGTCAGCGCATAGGTTCCGAAATAGGGCCGGGGATTCCTGGCGTTGGGACGGTTTACCACCACATCGTAGGGCCGGCCGTCGCTGAGGACTATCAGGATCTTTTTATCCTCCCCCCGGGAGAGAAGGCCCTGTCCCACCGTCTTGATGGCCAGGCCGTCCCGGTTGTTGGAGGAGGTCACATAGTCAAAGATGTTTTCGTTGGCCTCCCGGGGATCATCGTACTCCCGGAAGCGGTGGAGGATGGTGTAATCCCAGAAGGTACAGAAACTCATGACCCGGTGGGGAATGGCCACGTTGCTTAAGGCCTCGCTGATGATGTAGGCCTGGAGAGCCACCTCCCCCTGGCGCCGCATCTGGGAGCCGCTGGCATCAATGAGCACATCCACCACAAACTCCCCGCTGTCCCCCGGAAGCTCCCGGGAAAAGAGGGTAGCCTCCCGGCTTCGTCCCACCCTCCACATCCGGGAGGGCACAATCTTCCCCCTGTCTGATAACACCTCCTGGGTGTCGCTTCGTAAAACCAGGGATTTTTTCAGGGTTTCCGTGAGCTGAGCAATGTTCTGCTTTACAATCCGGTGCTTCTGGTGGTAGAGAAAGAGATTCTTGTTTTTCAGTCTCCTGGCATACTCATACTGGTAGTTGCGCTTCACCGGGTTTTTCAGGATTCCCTCGGTGAAGTACAGACTGCAGTCCCCGTGGATCTCCCGGCACATCTGGGCATTGATCCTCTTCTCCTCCGCAGGAGTGAGATAAGTCTTCCCGTAGTTGAGCTCCACGTAGGTGTGGGCCTTTTCCAGCACCTCAGGGGGAACAACCGTGACCTTGTACTGGACCTTTCTCTTTTCCTCCATCTCCTCGGTGACAGATGGATCCTCCAGGTTCGCCATCTTTCCGGAGAGCTGCTGTACATAGCTCTCCAGGGCCTCCTCGTAGAGCTCTTCAGAGAGGTAGTCCTTCCAGCCCATCTCGGTGAGCTCTTCCAGGGTGACCGAGAGCACTCTCTCCAGGGTTCCCTTTTTCCGCTCAAAGTCCGGTTCCACCAGGGCATTGTAAAGCCGGTCAATCACCCGGATCAGAGCATCTGTATCTTCGGCTTTCCTGGCCTCATGGAGAATGCTGCGGTATCTCTCGATCCGGTCCTCCACCGGGGCATCCTCTCCCAAAAGCCTGTCCCGGAGCACCGCCACCCGCAGCTGTCCCAGCCTGTCCTCCAGGGAGGGCATCTCCTCGTATTCCTGATCCAGGATGTCCCCAAAGGCTCCGGCCTGGATCTCCCGCACACCGGGACGCTCCTGACAGAGCCTCTCTCCGATGGCCTCTTCAATGCAGAGCTGGGAGAGAACCGTCAAAGGTCCCTCCTGGGCCTGCATGTAGACCTTTTTGACCAGATAGAGCCCCAGCCGGTTTTTGTCAAAGTACCGGGCCAGGGCCCCCTGTTTGATGCCGTCGTAGAGGGCGATGTCCCGGGACCGGAGAAAGAGGGACACATCCGGCTTCATCTCCAGAGAGTAGTCCCCGCTTACGGTCCAGAGCAGGTTGCGGATGCGGTTTTCCAGCTCCAGCCGGTAATCCTCCACCACTTCGTCCTGATACTCATGCATAGACGTCTTCCCTTGTCCAGGAGGAGGGGATCCGGGTCCGGACCACATCCTCCACGATTTCCTTCTCAAAAACATCAAAGGTCTTGTTCACAACCCCCATCCGCACCGCCAGGGCGGGGGGAAGACCCGCATCCACGATCTTCATGGCTCCCAGTAATCCTCTGAGATCCAGGGCCTTGGTGGAGATCTCGCTGTTCTGGGCCTTCATCTGCAGATCCAGAAACACCCCGATAAACTGCCGCACTGCCTCTTCCTTAGCCGACGGAAACAGAGTCTTAAAGATAAAGCCCATGGTCTCTTCGGTCTGGGCCGGCATCTCGATCACCATAAAGCGGGAGACCAGGGCCTCGTTTAACTCCCGGGTTCCCGCATACCCGTAGTTCATGGTGCCGATAAAGCGGGCGGCGGGGTGAAGATCGATGCGCTCATACCCGGGCACATCGATGGTCCGCCGGTAGTCCAGGGTGGCATGAAGAACGGATACCGCGTCGTTTTTGGCCATGTTGATCTCGTCCAGGATCCCGAAACCTCCGGCTTCGGCGCAGCGGTAGATGGAGCCCTTCCGCAGCTTCACCCGGTTGTCCTCAAAGGTGTCGGTGCCGATCAGATCCCCGCTGTTGGTATTCACGTGAAAGGAAACATTGTAGGAGGGCCGGTTGAAGATCCAGGCCAGGTTTTCCGCCAGCACATTTTTGCCCGTGGCTTTGGGACCGGTAAGCAGCAGGTTCTCCCCCTGCAGCAGGGCGGCCATGGCCATCTCCAGCACCTGCCGCCCGTAAAAGGGCATGGCCGGCCTGGTGATGCGGTACCTGGCTTCCTCCGGAACCGGGTAGCGGTTTCGAAAGTCCTCCACCTGGCGGATCAGACCGGGAGAAACTCCCTGTTCCTCCAAAAAGCTAAGCTCTGCAGACATTTTTACACCTCAAAGATCAGATCCCCGTAGGAGGGCATGGGCCACATCTCCTTGTCCACGATCATCTCCAGCTCATCCACCGGGCTTCGGAGGGCTTCCATGGCGGGAACCACCTTTTCCCGGCAAAACACCGCCCGTTCCCGTCCCTGGGGGAACGTCTGGATCTGGCTTACCAGACGGGCCAGGGTGCCCATGGCGCTGTTGGTGCTCTTTAAGAGAGAGGAACTGCGCTTTAACAGATCCGTCTGTACACTCACATCGTAGTCTCCCACAGCCCGCACGGAATTGATGGAATCCGCCAGCACCGTGGTGTAGCGGATCACCGCCGGGATGATCTGCTTGGTGGCGATGTCGATCATGGTCTTGGCCTCGATGTTGATGGCCTTGCCGTAGATCTCATACTGGATCTCCGCCCGGGATTCCAGCTCCGCCCGGGTAAAGACGCCGAAGCTCTCAAAGAGCTTTACGGCCTTTTCGGTTGTCAGGGCGGGAATGGCATCCACCATGGAGGGCAGGTTGGGAAGGCCTCTTCGTTTGGCTTCCTCCGCCCACTCGGGGGCATAGCCGTTGCCGTTAAAGACGATCCGCTGATGCTTGATGGCAAACTCCTTGATGATCTGATGGACTTCCCGCTCAAAGTCGGGAGCGGCCTCCAGACGGTCGCACACCTCCCGGAAGACTTCGGCGGTGATGGTGTTTAAGACCACGTTGCAGGAGGAGATGGAATCCCGGGAGCCCACCATCCGGAACTCAAACTTGTTTCCGGTAAAGGCAAAGGGGGAGGTCCGGTTCCGGTCCGTGGCATCCTTTAAGAAGTCGGGCAGGGTCTTCACCCTGGTCTCCAGCATCTCACCCTCGATGCTGTGGGTGGCGGTTCCGGTGCGGATCACCTGTTCCAGCACATCCCCCAGCTGTTCGCCCAGGTAAATGGAGATCACCGCAGGGGGTGCCTCATTTCCTCCCAGCCGGTGGTCATTGCCCACATCCGCCGCGGATTCCCGCAGCAGATCCGCATGGGTGTCCACCGCCTTCAGGATACAGGTGAGGATCAGCAGAAACTGAATGTTCTCATGGGGCGTCTTTCCCGGATCCAGCAGGTTGATGCCGTCGTCGGTGATCAGGGACCAGTTGTTGTGCTTGCCGGAGCCGTTGAGTCCCGCAAAGGGCTTTTCGTGAAGCAGGCAGCGCAGGCCGTGGCGGCTGGCCACCTTCTTTAAAACCCGCATGATGATCTGGTTGTGGTCGGAGGCGATGTTGGCCGGGGCGTAAATGGCGGCCAGCTCGTGCTGAGCGGGAGCCACCTCGTTGTGCTGGGTTTTGGCCGCCACCCCCATCCGCCAGCACTCCTCGTTCACATCCTTCATGTAGGCGGAAACCCGCTGGCGGATGGTTCCCAGGTAGTGATCGTCCATCTCCTGGCCCTTGGGGGGCATGGCGCCGAACAGGGTTCTGCCGGTGTAGGTCAGATCCTTTCTCTGCAGCCACTTCTCCTTGTCGATGAGGAAATATTCCTGTTCTGCGCCCACGGAAGGGGTAACCCGTTTGGAGGTGGTGTTTCCAAACAGGCGCAGGAGACGCAGGGACTGGGTGTTGATCACCTCCATGGACCGCAGCAGCGGGGTTTTCATGTCCAGCGCTTCCCCGGTGTAGGAACAGAAGGCGGTGGGGATGCACAGGGTGGCTCCTCCCGCATCATGGCGCACGAAGGCGGGGGAGGTGCAGTCCCAGGTGGTGTAGCCCCGGGCTTCAAAGGTGGCCCGCAGTCCCCCGGAGGGGAACGAGGAGGCGTCCGGCTCTCCCTGGATCAGTTCCTTTCCGGAAAAGGTCATGAGCACCTTTCCGTTTTCCATGGGGGTGCTGATAAAGGCGTCGTGCTTTTCCGCCGTGACTCCCGTCAGGGGCTGAAACCAGTGGCTGTAGTGGGTGGCCCCTCTCTCGATGGCCCACTCCTTCATCTCATGGGCCACCACATCGGCGATCTCCAGAGGAAGCTCCCGTCCCTCCTGGATGGTCTCCTTCAGCTGTTTGTAAACCTTTTTCGGAAGACGCGCCTGCATCACCGCATCGTTGAACACGTCGCATCCGAACAATTCCACAACATTAACATTATCTGGCATTATATCTCTCCTTCGATCTCCCGGGCTGCCGTGCCCTCCTCCGCTTTCTTCTTCCTGGTGTCCTTCAGGAAAAGCTTCAGAGCCTGATGCCGGTTCTCAATGTACACATGGGTGTGGGTTCCGCCGAACTCTCCGTCCAGCGTCCAGGGCACTTCCTCCCTGGAAACAATCGTAATTTTACTTGACTTAAAAGAATAAATCAAGTTGGAATTGTCGTCCGCCGTGAGCACGGCGGTCATCATCTCCTGCAGCTCCAGGGGATTTTTGGGTCTGGTGATCAGTGTGACCTCGAAAAGGCCGTCATCCATGTCCACGTTTTTGCCGGTGATCTGCTTAAAGCCTCCCACGGACCGGGAGTTGGTGATCATGCCGTAGATAAAGTCATCCTCGATGTCCAGGTTTTCCGACTGGATCCTCATGTGGTAGGACTGAACGTCAAAGAGCCTGCGCATGCCCTCCAGCAGGTAGGCCACATGTCCCAGGATGTTCTTCAGGTCCTGATCCGTCTCATAGGCCACATCCGTAAAAAGCCCGAAGGCGGCGATGTAGGCGAAGGTTCTCCTGTTAAACCTGCCGATGTCGCAGTAGTAGGGTTCTTCCTCCATGATCCCTGCTGCCGCTTCCACCATGTTTTTGGGCATGAACAGGCTGTTGGCAAAGTCATTGGTGCTGCCTGCGGGGATGTAGCCCACGGCCACGGAGCTTCCCATCTCCGTGATGGCGGTGACCACCTCATCCAGCGTGCCGTCTCCCCCGCTGCAGACGATGAGGTCCACCTTATCCGCGTAGTCCCTCACCTTTTCATAGGCGTCCCTGGGACCCTGGGTCGCATATATGATCACTTCATAGTCGCTCCTGTTAAAGGTATCCACAATGTCCAGCAGGTTGGTCTTGATCTTCCCCTTTCCTGCCTTGGGATTAAAGATAAACAGCATTTTTTTGTCCACGGGAATTCCCCTTTCCAGCTGGTTTATTCTTTCCCCGGATTCAACCGGAGACACTAAATGGATGATACCACTTTCCGGAGGAGTTTTCAACGTCCCGAAATTCCCCGAAAGGTTGAAACCGGAACCTCTTTCCGGTATACTGACAAAAAGAACGGGAAAAACAGGGGAAAAGGAGAAAAAACCATGAATGACACATCTTTCCGGGAACAGGTCTTTGAATACGTGAGAAAAAAGTACAAAAGCCCCGTTGAAGCCCTCTGGGCCCGCTTCCCGGACTACGCCGTCTTCCGCCATGAGGACAACGGAAAGTGGTACGGCCTGGTGATGGACGTGCCCAGGAACAGACTGGGGCTTCCCGGTGAAGAGCGGGTGGACATCCTCAATGTAAAGCTTCCCGATCCCCTTTTCCGGGATCTGATGATCCAGAAAGAGGGGTACTTCCGGGGGTATCACATCAGCCGGGGAAACTGGATGTCGATCCTTCTGGACGGCACGGTTCCCTTTTCCGAGGTCTGCGGCTGGATCGACACCAGCTATGAGACCACCGCCTCCAAAGCAAAAAAGAAGGAGCTTCGTGCCCCGAAGGAGTGGATTGTCCCCGCCAACCCCGCCTACTACGACATTGAACACGCCTTTGACCAGACGGATACCATTGACTGGAAGCAGGGACGGGGCATTAAAACCGGTGATACCGTCTACATGTACATCGCAGCCCCCGTCTCCGCCATTCTCTATAAGTGCACCGTCACCGAGACGGACATCCCCTGTGACTTTGAGGACGACAGGCTGACCATCAAGGCCCTGATGCGAATCCGCCTGGAAAAGCGCTTCCCCCCGGACCGCTTTACCTTCCATGTTTTACAGGAGAAGTACGACATCTTCGCGGTCCGGGGACCCAGAGGGGTGCCGGAAAAGCTGCGTGAAGACTTAAATATATAAGAAAAACTTATAAATCCATCTCAAAAGTGCGATTGAGAAAAGCCTTCTTATGTTTTATGGTAATACCATCAAGAATAAGGAGGAAACTCAAATGAGCAGAGAAGTGGTACTTTTAACCGGAGCGGGACAGATCGGCATGGCCATCGCCCGGAGAGTGGGATATGGAAAAACCATCGTGGTGGGAGATAAAAGCCTGAAAAACGCCCAGACCATCGGGAAAATCATGAGTGATGCGGGGTTTGACACGGTACCCGTAGAGATGGATCTCTCCAGCAGAGCGTCCATTCAGCAGATGATTCAAAAGGCTCAGGAGTATGGAGACATCTCCATGCTCATCAATGCGGCGGGCGTCTCTCCCAGCCAGGCACCCGTAGAACTGATCCTCAAAGTTGATCTCTACGGAACCGCCGTTCTTCTGGAAGAAGTGGGAAAGGTGATCTCCCGGGGAGGAACCGGGGTTACCATCTCCAGCCAGAGCGGATGGAGAATGCCGGCCCTTACCCCCGAAGAGGATGAACTGCTGGCCACCACCCCCACGGAAGAGCTGCTGTCCCTTCCCATGCTGCAGCCCGAAAACATCCGGGACACCCTGCACGCCTACCAGATGGCCAAGCGCTGCAACGAAAAACGGGTAATGGCCGAAGCCGTCAAATGGGGAGAAAGAGGAGCCCGACTCAACGACATCGCCCCCGGCATCATCGTGACGCCCCTGGCCATCGATGAGTTCAACGGCCCCAGAGGAGACTTTTACAAGGACATGTTTGCCCGCTGTCCTGCCGGACGTCCCGGAACCGCCGATGAAGTGGCCAATGTGGCCGAACTTCTCATGAGCCCGGCCGGAGCCTTTATCACCGGCTCCACCATCCTCATCGACGGAGGAGCCACCGCCAGCTACTACTACGGTCCTTTAAAACCGCAGCAGTAAGAAGAAAAGAAGCAGACAAATAAGAAAAACAGAAAGAAAAAAACAGGAACATAAAAAAACAAGAACAACAGGCGAAAAAAGGAGGGGGTTCCCCCTCCTTTTTTCGCATACATGTTGACACAATGTCAGAACAGAGATATAATCATCATAGTGACACGATGTCAAAATACAAAAAGGAGGCAGCCATGCCCAAAGGATCCCCCCAACTTGTCCAGTCCCGCAGGGAGGAAATCATCAACGCCTGCGAAAAGCTCTACCAGTCCATGAGCTTCAAGGAGATCACCATCCGGGAGATCGGAAACGCCACCAGCTTTACCCGCACCTCCATCTACAACTACTTTCAGAACAAGGAAGAGATCTTTCTGGCCCTGCTGCAGCGGGAATACGAGCGCTGGATCGCCTCCTTAAAAAGGTCCATGAAGGATAAGGAAACCATGACAGTAGAGGAATATGCCCACATGCTTTCCGCCACTTTAAGTGAACGGCAGCAGCTCCTGAAGATCCTCTCCATGAACCACTACGACATGGAAACCGGCTGCCGTCCGGAAAACCTCACCGCCTTTAAGAAGGTATACGGGGAAGCCCTGCGCACAGTAGAGGAAAGTCTGGAGAAGTATTTCCCCTCCATGACGGCCTCCAGAAGGCAGGCCTTTCTCTACGCCTTCTTTCCCTTTATGTTCGGCATCTATCCCTACACCTTTGTGACGGATAAACAGAAAACGGCCATGGAGGAGGCGGGTGTGCCCCTGGTTTCCATGACCGTATATGAAATCACCTCTGCGTGCGTAAAACAGCTTTTGAAAGATTAATAGGAGGCCTTGGAAAATGAAAATCACAGTCATCAAGAGCAGCCCCCACAAAAAGGGCTCCTCCAACATGCTTGCCGGGGAGTTCATCCGGGGCGCGAAGGAAGCCGGCCATACCGTTCAGGAACTGGACGCGGCCCGGATGAACCTCCACCCCTGTCTGGGCTGCGAGCACTGCGGCATGGACGGTCCCTGTGCCCAGAAGGACGACATGGGGCAGATCCGGGATGCCCTTCTGTCTGCTGATCTGGCCGTCTTTGTGACGCCGGTATACTACTTCGGCATGTCCGCCCAGCTGAAAACCGTGATCGACAGGTTCTACAGCTACACGCTGAAGCTCTCCGCCAGACACCTGAAAACCGTACTGATTGCCGCCGCCTGGGATTCGGATCCGGATGTGATGCCTTATCTCAAAGGCCATTACGAAAAGCTCTGCCGCTACATGAACTTCCGGGATCAGGGACAGATCCTGGGAACGGGCTGCGGCACTCCCTCCATGACAAAAAACAGTCCCCACATGAAAGAAGCTTATGAACTGGGCAGATCTCTCTAATATAGAAAGGAAGATGAACACATGAACACCCTTGGATTTGGCATGATGCGTTTACCGGTGCTTTCCGGGCCCGAAGACTTTGACTATCCGGAACTGAACAAAATGGTGGATGCCTTCCTGGAAGCCGGCTACACCTACTTTGACACCAGCTATGTGTACCATGAAGGCAAAAGCGAGGAAGCCACCCGGAAGGCCCTGGTGGAAAGACACCCCCGGGACTCCTTTACGGTAGCCACCAAGTTTCCCACCTTCATGCAGGTGCCGGAGGAGAAGATTGAGGGAATTTTCCAGCAGCAGCTGGACAACCTGGGCGTGGATTATATCGACTACTACCTTCTCCACAACATCCAGACCGTCTACTACGACGGGGTGGACGGAAAAGGCGGCGTGGTAAAGACCACCCACCTCTTTGATCACGCCAAAAGATGGAAAGAAGAAGGAAAGATCCGTCATCTGGGCATCTCCTTCCATTCCTCCGCCCAGGTGCTGGACCGGGTTCTTAAGGAACATCCGGAGATCGAGTTTGTGCAGATCCCCTTAAATCCCATTGACTGGGACAGCGAACTGGTCCAGTCAGGAGCCTGCTACCAGGTGATCCGCAATCACGGCAGAAAGGTTGTCATCATGGAACCCATCAAGGGAGGCGGACTGGCCAGACTTCCCAGAGCAGCGGAAGATATCCTCAAAGAGACAAATCCGGATCAGTCCATCGCCTCCTGGTCCCTGCGGTTCTCCCTGGAGCTGGAAGGAGTCATCACGGTTCTCTCCGGTATGAGCACCCTGGAACAGATGGAGGACAACCTGAAAACAGCAAAGGAGGCCACACCTCTCTCACCGAAGGAAAAGAGTGTCCTTGCAGAGGCCATGCGGATCTACCGGGAAAACACCCCCATCCCCCAGAGCAGGATTGACACCTATAAGGGGCTTCTCTACAACGGAATCCCCGTTTCCGCCATCCTGCAGGCCTGGAGCATCTGCCAGGTGCAGCCGGATCCCGGATTCAGCGATGACAACAACTACATCAAGAACGCTTACGCAGAAAAAGGCCTGGACATCTTCAAAGGCCTTCCCAAAGAGAGCGTCCACGCTGCTGACGGAACGGATCTCACCGTAACAGTAGAAAACGCCCTGAAATGGCTCACTGAAAACTCATTCTAAAACACAGGGCCCCATCCTCCAATACGGGGGATGGGCATAAAAAAAATCGTCCTTATCCTCAGGGATTTCAGACGATTTTTAAAGTAGCGAGAGGGGGGCTTGAACCCTCGACACCACGGGTATGAACCGTGTGCTCTAGCCAGCTGAGCTATCTCGCCATATGTTCGGAAAAAGGGGCCTTCCCTCAACCTGCCTTGCTATTATATAATCTTTGATCTTTCTTGTCAACACTTTTTTTATCGGCAGTCTGCATGAGTGGATTCCACTTTTTCAATACTTTGCACTTTGAGGAAATGTCCATGCTGCATGACAGAGATATCCGTGAGCCTCTCTTCGACTTTCTGGAGGAAGCTTACGGCAAGGTGAGAATTATAGAAGAAAAACAGATGGGCAGATCCCGGGCGGACCTGATGATGATCCTCCCCCGGGCGGTGGCGGGAATCGAGATCAAGAGCGATGCGGACACCTATGCCCGTCTGGCCCGGCAGATCCAGGATTACGACACCTTCTTTGACTGCAACTTCATCGTGGTGGGATCCAGCCACGCCCTGCATGTGAGGGAGAAGGTTCCCCCCTGGTGGGGCATCCTCTCCGCGGAGTGGATGGAGACAGGAATGGATTTTTACCTGATCCGGGATGCGCAGATAAATCCCGGGGTGGACTGGGAGAAAAAGATGCAGATCCTCTGGCGCCCGGAACTGGAGCACATCCTGCAGATCAACGGCCTGGCCGCCCGTGGGAGAAAAAGCAAGATCCAGGTGATCCGCCGCATCCTGGAGGCCGTTCCCAAAAAGGTACTGGGGCCCCAGATCTGTCAGGAGCTCTTTGAGAGGGATTATACCCGGATCGGCACCTGAATTCCCCCGTTTTACGGATTTATTTCCGTAAAACCCCAAATTTAAAAGCCGCTCCGGGTCTTCCCGGAGCGGCTTTTTATCATGGCTTGATCACTTTGGATGCAGAAGCCAGTGTCTCCACAATGTCGTACATGTTGGTGACCTCCCCCACGCAGAGCTTCTCGGTCAGATGGTAGTAGTTCAGGCAGGTTCCGCAGGTCTTGATCACCACGCCCTGCTCCTCCATGGATTTCAGATCCTCCAGAGAATCGGAGCCCTCGGTGGTGAGCATGGCTCCTCCGTTGTAAAAGAGGATGGTCCGGGGCAGGGGATCCAGCTGAGAAAGAGCGTAGATAAAGCCCTTCATCAGCACTTTTCCCAGTTCATCGTTTCCTCTTCCCATGGTGCTTCCGTCAATGGCCACCACCAGGTTTTCCACCTGCGGCTCTTCGAAGTCGGAAGCCACCTTCTCCTCGGGGACATCCTCCTGGTCCACCGCATCCAGATCCGCCACAATGGAAACCACATAGTGGTGGTCATCCAGCTTCTCTTCACTGTTGACCATGGATCTGCCATCCGCCATCTTCTTCAGGTTCTGGACCGCGATCTCATTGTCCACATGAACCTTTACCACGGCGGGAGCATCCAGTTCGTTCAGGGCTCTGGTGGTCATGACCACGGGTATGGGGCACTGTTTTCCCATTGCATCAATTGTGACGATCTTCATGACAATTCCTCCTTTTCCTGTGCTCTCAGGTTTTTCTGCATCTGCAGGATCATGCAGGCGATCTGATATTTCAGCCGTTCCCCGGCGGTGTCCAGGTCGGAGCCCAGCATCTTCTTGATGTTGTTGATCCGGTAAACCACGGTGTTTCGGTGGGCGAAGGTTTCCTGGGCCACCTTCTGGATGCTGCAGTCGTTGTCCAGATAGCACTCCAGGGTCTCCACATAGGTGGTTCCGTGCTCCCGGTCACTCTCCAGCAGGGGAAGCAGGGTATCCTCTCCCATCTCCTTTAAGAGACGGCTGTCCTCCACCCGGCATAAGAGACGGAAAATCCCCATCTCATCAAACCAGAGGATCCGTTTGTCCATCCGCAGGGCCATGTCCACCGCCGCCCGGGCCCGGCGGTAGGCCAGCTGCAGGTTGGACACATCCATCACCATGCTGCCCACTCCCACGGAAACCCGGCTCTCCGGCATCTTCTGGCGGATCCGGTTTACAAACCCGTCCAGGATCTCCCGCAGCTGATCCTGGGGCACCGCGTTCACCACCAGCACAAAGCAGGAGTCGTAGTAGAAGAAATGGGCATTGTGGGTGATGTTGGCCATGTAAATCTGCATCCGGTAGCTGATGCGTCTCCTCTCCACCGTATCCATCACATCCAGGTCTCCCGTGGAGATCAGGGCGATCTGAAAGGTTCCGTCCACATCGAAATAGGGCAGCAGGTCCTTTTCATACAGGCCCATGGTCCCCGGCTCCTCGATGGCGTGGATCAGGGCATTGGAAATCTGCTCATCCGCCGCGCTCTGTAAGAAAACCCGGATGCTGAGATCCTTGATCATGTCGTAGAGAATGGTATCCCAGGGAACAATGAGAAGGGGAAACCCGTTTTCATCGCAGCATTTTTTCACGGACTCCGGGATCTGCTGGATGTGGGGACCGATGTTTACCACCAGCCCGGAGGCGTGCAGCTCCACCAGCTTTTCCACCAGGGCCAGAAGCTTGTCCTCCGAGTCAAAGCCCAGGCCGGTGGTCACCGCCAGATCCCTTCCCTTAAAGTCCTTCAGGATCATGCTGTCCTCGATGAGAAGGATCCAGCTGATGGAGTTGGACCAGCCGGCGCTGCCGGCCATCAGTTCCATCTTGTACTTGCTCCTGGATACAGTCAGCATATCTTCAATCGTAAAAGACATATCTCCTCTTTTCTCCTCTCCTTTGTTCTCTGCGCACAAGTTTCACCGTGTCTGAAGGGGTTTTTAAGGCTCTCATGCCTGTTCGTTTGTGCTGGGAGCACAAATTTGGGGATGTATTTTCAGTTTCCCGGCATCTGGATTTTTCTCCTGAAGCTGGTAAGATAGACTCAAAAGAAAACAAAAACACACCAGCCAGGATGACACTAACATAACAGGAGGGATTCGATATGTCAATGTCCGATGTTACCTATTATGAGCTTTACAGAAAAGAGTACACGCCCGCATGGGTGAAGAGTGAACGGTATGAATACTGCGAACCCTTCCAGAGCGGTTTAATGACTGACAGACCGGCTTCGAAGAAGTCCTTCATCAGCCTGCTGCTCTCCGCTTTAACCCAGATCTGAGCTTTGTCTCTTTCTTAATGGCCTCCGGGATCTTTTGATTCCGGGGGCCTTTTATCTGTTTCTGCCAAAAATACCAACAATCACCTGTTTTTGGTTGCATTCTCTGTGTCTGGTAAGTATAATAAGCAGGATTACCACGAAAGAGGAGGTGCTGCCCCTTGCAGGATACCGTCTACCATTTGAATATTCCCCACTCCCTGGCTCTGGTGGCAGACCTGCACGAGAGGCCTTATGGAAAGGTGCTCTCCTCTCTGTCTGCCCATCAGCCGGAGATCATCTGCATCGCCGGGGATACCTTAAACCACATGCCCCCGGGAAGCCAGGATCTTCCGGCGCAGCACATCCTGCCCTTCGTAAAGGAATGCGTCTCCCTGGCCCCCACCTTTCTCTCTCTGGGAAATCATGAGTGGATGTTCTGCCAGGAGGATCTGATGCTTCTGCGCTCCAACGGCGTCCATGTGCTGGACAACCAGTGGGAGCCGTGGAAGGATGTCTACATAGGAGGCCTCACCTCTGCGGAGGTGACCGGCACGGACAGGAGCATCTTTCGGGGAGAGGTAAGCTACAGCCGTCCTCCCAGAATGAGGGAGCCCCTGGAGCCTTCCGTCTCCTGGCTGGGGGAGTTCTGTTCCCAGCCCGGCTATAAGATTCTTCTCTGTCATCATCCCGAGTACTATCCCCGGTATCTGAAAGATTTAGATCTGGATCTGGTTCTCTCCGGCCACGCCCACGGGGGACAGTGGCGGTTCTTTGACCGGGGTGTCTTTGCCCCGGGACAGGGACTGTTTCCCAAACTCACCTCGGGAGTCCAGGGACCTCTGGTGATCAGCCGGGGACTGGCCAACACCGCTCCGGTGCCCCGGTTTTTTAACCCCAGAGAGGTGGTCTATCTTCTCCCTTAGGCATAGCGGTCCAGTATCCGTTTGACCGATCCCCGGTAGCCCCCTCCGAAGAGGTTCAGGTGATTCAGGAGATGATAGAGCTGATACAGGTCTCTCCTGTCCCGGTAGCCCTCATCCAGAGGGATCACCTCCCGGTAAGCCCGGTAAAAGGAATCCGGAAAGCCTCCGAAGAGTTCCGTCATGGCCAGTTCCGCCTCAAAGTGACCCACATAGGCTGCCGGATCGTAGATCCAGGCCTTTCCGTCCGGTCCGCAGGAGGCATTGCCGCCCCAGAGATCCCCGTGAATCAGGGAAGGAAACTCCGGTTCGGTAAGAAGGGTATCCAGTCTTTCCAGGATCCGGTCCAGCTGTCTTCTCATGGTGAAATCCAGTTTCGCCCCCGCCATATGGATCTGAGGCAGCAGCCGGCATTCCCGGTAAAAATCGATCCAGGTCTCTTTGGGGGTGTTGACCTGCGGGGAAGCCCCGATGTAGTTATCCCCCGGGAAGCCAAAGTTTTTCCCCTCTCCCATCTGTAAGTAATCTCTCCAGTCCCAGCGGTGCATTTCCGCCAGTTCCCGGCCGAATACCTGCCAGTATCCGGGAATGGGAGATCCCGCCTCCATGTATTCCATCAGCAGAAAAGACCGGTTTCCGTCTGTTCCCAATGCCAGAGCTTTTGGAACACCGATGGCCCCGGAAGCCCGGAGTGCATCCAGTCCCTTTTCCTCCGCCTGAAAAAAGGGCAGGTTTTTCCTGCGGTTGCACTTTAAAAAAACCTTCTCCCCGTCTGAGAGGGAGAGCCGGTAAGCTTCGTTGATATCTCCCCCCTGGATGGGGGTGCGGGAGACGATCTTTACAGAGTCCCCGAAGTTTGCCCGCACCGCCTCATCCAGAGAATTCACCGCTTCCATATCCTTCCCCCTTCTTTCATTCTTCCTCCGGCTCCTGCTGAGGTTCCGCCGGGATAAAGACTCTGGGATTGGGCATGGCCTCCTGATCCTTCTTCTTTGCATACTCCCTGGCATCCTGACAAAACTCCATCTGGGAATTCACCAGGGCCTTTCCCCTCTTGTCCGGCTTCTCATAGGTGCCTTCGGGCGTCAAAAGATGGGCCTTCACATTGTCCTTAAATTCCAGGTCCAGGATGTGCAGCACCTTCTCCTTGATCTTTTCATCTTCCACCGGGAAGACGATCTCCACCCGCCGGTCCAGGTTTCTGGGCATCCAGTCCGCACTTCCCATGTACACGTCCTCATGGCCGTCGTTGTAGAAGTAGAAGATCCGGCCGTGCTCCAGGAAATCCCCCACGATGGAGCGCACGTGGATGTGTTCGCTGACTCCCGGGATTCCCACCTTCAGGCAGCAGATTCCCCGAACCAGGAGATAGATCTCCACTCCTGCAGAGGAAGCATCGTAGAGAGCCGCCATGATGTCCGGATCACACAGGGAATTGATCTTGGCCACGATTCTTCCGGTTAATCCCTTGCGGGCGTTTTCCGCCTCGTTTTCGATCATCTTCAGGAAGCGGTCCTTCATCCACAGGGGGGCCACGATCAGCTTGTTCCAGCGTCTGGGTTCGGAGTAGCCCGAGAGCATGTTGAAGAGGGCGGTGGCGTCCTCGCCGATGCGCTGGTCGCAGGTCATGATGCCGCAGTCCGTGTAGAGCCGGGCAGTGGAATCATTGTAGTTTCCTGTTGCCACATGGACATACCGGCGGATGCCGGTCTCCTCCCGGCGCACCACCAGGGTGATCTTGCAGTGGGTTTTGAGTCCCACCAGGCCGTAGATCACGTGGGCTCCGGCTTTTTCAAGCATCTTGGCCCAGACGATGTTGTGCTCTTCATCAAAGCGGGCTTTTAACTCCACCAGCACGGAAACCTGCTTGCCGTTTTCCGCCGCCTGGGCCAGAGCCGCGATGATGGGGGAGTTGCCGCTCACCCGGTAAAGGGTCTGCTTGATGGCCAAAACATCCGGATCCCGGGAGGCGGCCCGCACAAAGTTCACCACCGGATCAAAGCTCATGTATGGGTGATGGAGGAACACATCTCCCTCCCGGATCACCTGAAACATGTCCTTATCCGTCTGGAAATCCGCCACCGGTGCCGGCACGTGGACCGGAGCCTTGTAGGCCTCAAAGCCCTCCATGGAGTAGATCTTCATCAGCATGGTCAAATCCAGCGGTCCTGTAATGCTGAAGATGTCTTCATTTTTAATGTCAAACTCCGTCTTGAGGATCTTCAGGAGGCGCTTGTCCATCTTTTCCTCCACTTCCAGACGGATCACTTCCCCCCACTGCCGCTTTTTAAGCTGCTTTTCGATCTCAGAAAGCAGGTCGGCGGCCTCGTCCTCGTCGATGGTGAGATCCGCATTGCGCATGATCCGGTAGGGATGGGCACAGACCACCTTTGTGTTGAGGAAGAGCTTGTCGATGTTTCGCTCGATGATCTCCTCCAGCAGGATCACCGTCTTTTCCCCCTCTTTTCCGGAGGGGATCTCGATCACCCGGGGAAGAACGGAGGGCACCTGCACGGTGGCAAACTCCAGCTGTTCCTTGCCCTTCTTGCGGTCGGTTCTGGAGACCAGGGCCCCGATGTTTAAGGTCTTGTTGCGGATGAGAGGAAAGGGCCGGGAGGAATCCATGGCCATGGGAGTCAGCACCGGGTAGACGCTGTCCTCAAAGTAGCGGTCCACATACTCGGCCTGCTTTTTCGTCAGGCTCTCATGCTCCTCGATAACCCGTAATCCCGCTTTTTCCAGAGCGGGAAGCAGTGACCGGGTGTAGGTGCTGTACTGGAGGTGAACCAGCTCGTGGGTCTGTTCCCTGATGGCTTTTAACTGGTCCCTGGGGGTAAGCCCCGCCAGATCCGGTTTGTCGTAACCCAAATGGACCTGGTCCTTCAGGGAAGCCACCCGGACCATGTAAAACTCATCCAGGTTGGAAGCGGTGATGCTGAGAAATTTCAGGCGTTCAAAGAGGGGCAGACTCTTGTCCCTGGCCTCCGAGAGCACCCGGTCGTCAAATTTCAGCCAGCTGAGCTCCCGGTTCACATAGTATTCCGGTTTTTCAAACATTGTCCGATCCATAAGAGCCTCCTTTCCTCCTACATCTTTCTCTTGCGCCTCAGCACCAGACGGATCCCGAACACCGATTCAAAGAACTCCACCTTGTCTTTCAAAAGCCCCAGCTCCAGGGACAGATCCATGGAGGAATCCACCACCAGCTGCAGTTCCCGGCCCTTTAACACCGCCTTTAAGCTCTCCACCTTCTGATAGTGGCTGCGGTCCATGGAGTTGGCCAGCCGCAGGATGGCCGTGAACTTGGCCACTAAGAGGTACTGAACCCGGTCCAGCCCCTCCTCCGGGATGTCCCCGTACTTCATGAGCCTTGTGGTGTTGTAGCGCACGGCACAGGCGATGATGTGCCGCTCCTCCGTGGAGAGACCGATGATCTCCGTGGCCATGATGATGCGGTAGGAGCACTCGGCCACATCCTGCATACTGATGTACTTGCCGCAGTCGTGGAGCTGCACCGCGATCTGCAAAAGCAGCCTTTCCCTGGATCCCATGCCGTGGATCTTTTTGGTACTGTCAAAGATGGCCAGGGCCAGGCTGGTGGTTCCCTGGATGTGGTTCTTGCCGCTGGAATAGCGCTTGGCAATGTTCCGCGAGGCCACCAGGATGTCGTTCTCGAAGTTGTGGACGCTTTTGATGATGTTTTTCTTCTCCCCGAAGTCGTAGGCGATGCCGTCCAGCAGAGAAGATCCCGGCGCCCAGACAGACTCCGCGTTGAAGATGTCCAGGAAATTCTTAAAGATGATCATGGTGGGCAGCACCAGGGAGGCATACTCCACATCGATCTGCATGGCCTCCGCCAGTTCCTCCTCGGTTCTGTTGACGGCGTTTTCATAGCGGGCCATGAATTCCGTCCGGGTGATGATGTGATCCGTCATGTCCTCGTGAAAGATGGTGTCCGTCAGCAGATCCCCCATGAGGATCACGTTTTTGATCTCCCGGTCCTTTAAGTACAGCCTCTGGAAGGCGGTGAGATCGTTGCGGATAAACTCCTCCACCAGCTGGTCGTACTGCAGGCTGGTGGTCTGTTCCAGCCTCTTTAACCGCTCCCGGATCCGCAGACTGCCGATCTTCAGGCACTGGGTGGTGACCAGGGCGTCCTTGTCAAAGAGGGACACCTGCGTACTGCCGCCGCCCAGGTCCAGGATGGCGGTGCCCTTCTGGATCATCAGCTTAAAGCCGCTTTCGTTGGCGGCGATGGACTTGTATCCCAGGAAGTGCTGTTCCGCGTTGCTTAAGATCTCCACCCGGAAACCGGTCCGCCGGTAGATCTGCTCCAGGACCATGACGGGATTTTCCAGCTCCCGGAAGGCGCTGGTGCCGCAGACCCGGTAGTCCGCCGCCCCGAACTCCTTCATGATCCTCTTGAAATCCGTCAATATCCCGCAGAGCTCATCCACCTGATCCATGTCCAGCCTTTTGACGGAATAGGCGCTTTTGCCCAGCTCCAGCCGGCTTCTCACATGGGTCAGCTCCTCCAGGCCGTTTTTCTTCCCCAGCTGGAAGATCTTCATGCTCACCTCGTATGAGCCGATGTCAACCGCTGCAAATGTGGTCAAACTCATAACCCTTTCCTCCCAAGTTTTCAGCGGGTTTCTTCCAGAGGGGCTCTCCCCAGCAGGTGGTCAATAAACTGCTGGGCTGTGCGTCCCGTCAGGCCGCCGTGGGAGAGCTCCCACTGGTTGGCTTCCAGAAACAGCTGTTCCTCCGGCATGTCGATGCCGTTCCGCCTGGCCAGCACCCGGACGATGTTCTGGAATTCCTTTCTTCCGGGGGAGCCGAAATAGATGGTGACGCCGAAGCGGTAGGCCAGAGACAGCTTCTCCTGTACCGTATCCGAGCTGTGAAGATCGTCCTCGTCGGTGAGCTCCAGCTTGTCGGAGGAGCGCTCCCGCACCAGATGCCGCCGGTTGCTGGTGGCGTAGATCAGCACGTTGTCCGGCTTTTTCTCCAGACCGCCCTCGATCACCGCCTTCAGATACTTGTAGTCCGTCTCAAACTCCTCAAAGGACAGATCATCCATGTAGATGATAAAGCGGTAGTTCCTGTTCTTGATCTGCGCAATCACCTCCTGCAGATCCCGCAGCTGATGTTTGTAGAGCTCGATGATGCGCAGGCCCTGTTCGTAGTACCGGTTTAAGATGCCCTTGATGCTGGTGGACTTGCCCGTTCCCGCATCCCCGAAGAGGAGGCAGTTGTTGGCGGGTCTTCCCTTTACAAAGGCCTCGGTGTTCTCAATGAGTTTCTTCTTGGGGATCTCATAGCCCACCAGATCCTCCAGCTGCACATGGGCGATGCGGGTGATGGGGGCGATGACCACCTTCCCGGCTTCATCGTGCTCCACCCGGAAGGCCTTGTGAAGTCCCAGCTTCCCCACACCGAAATCCCGGTAGAAGGCCACCATGTCCTCCATAAACTGCTCACTGGTCTCCGCTTTCGCCAGCGTGCGGGCAAGGCTGCAGATCCGATCCCGGATCCGCTCGTTAAAAAGTCCCCGGCTGCCGTCCCCGTTTTCATAGTGGGAGATCACTTCGGCGCAGGAACCGCCGTAGACCCGGTCAAAGACGGTCAGATCAAAGTCGTAGAGCTTCTGGAAGATCCGAAAGTCATTTTCCGCAATGGCGTTGATGCTGCCGGAGACCTTTCCCCGGATCTCGCAGGCGGTGCTGAAGGCATTTTCGTGGTTGACAAGCAGGAAGGTCAGGTAAGTATGCCAGAGGTTTCCCTCAAACCCGTAGTTTCCCGCCATCTCCACCAGTCCGTTCAGGCACTGGTAAAAGGCTTCCCGGTGTCCTGGAAGGGCCGAAGGGTTCCTCTCAACCATGTCCATCAAAGACGTCATCTTTTCCAGAATCTCCCCGTGTTCAAAGTTCCGGTAGAGAATACATTCCCCAATTCCCGTCATCCTTCATTCCTCCTTCCGGTCTAACGGATCTCCGGGTAGTTGCCCAGAATCTTCAGCCTGTTGGCCTCGGCCTCCAGTCCTCTGAGGGCATTTTTTACAGCCCCGTCCCGCAGATTTCCCTCAAAGTCCACGAAAAACCCGTACTCCCAGGTCTTTCCCGGAATGGGCCGGGATTCGATCCGGGTCATGTTCAGGCCGTTGTAGATGATGTGGGAGAGCAGGCTGTAGAGGGAGCCGGTCTCATGGGGCAGTTCAAAGTAGATGCTGATCTTCCCCGCGTTCTTCTGATACACGGGGGAGCGGCTCACAATGATAAAGCGGGTCACGTTTTCCCCGTTGTGACAGATGTTCTCGGCCAGGACGGAGAGACCGTAAAGCTCTCCCGCCTCCCGGCTGGCAATGGCGGCATGGGTAAGATCCCCGTCCTCCCGCACCTTTTTGGCGGCTTCCGCCGTGTTTTTCATCTCCACGGTCTTCATCTCCCGGTGCTCATTCAGGAAATGTTCGCACTGGGCCAGACCCTGGGGATGGGAATAAACGGTTTTCACATCGGAGAGAGAAGTCCCGGGAAGACCCAGCAGCACGTGATCCACCCGGATCACCTGTTCCCCCACGATGTAGAGGGGATATTCCATCAGCAGATCGTAGATGTCCGCCACGATGCCGGCGGTGGAGTTCTCAATGGGAAGAACCCCGTAATCCGCCTTTCCGGAGGACACATCCTCCATGGTGTCCCTCCAGGTCTTCACATGGTAGCTGGAGATCTCCTCCCCGAAGTAGGCCTTCATGGCCGCGTAGCTGTAGGCTCCCTTCACCCCCTGAAACACCACCGTGGAATTCTCTAAAGATAAACTGTCCACCATGGCAAAACCCTCGTCCAGGTCCTCGCTCTCGGTGATCAGCTGATACTGACGCTTGCGGCTGATGGCCATGATCTGGTGAAACAGCTCCTCGATTCCCAGGGAATTAAACTCCCCGTGGGCCCTTCCTTTCAGAGTCTGGATTTTATCCCGCTCCCTCTGGGGATCAAACACCTGCTTCCCCGTGCGGATCTTGTAGCGGGCCACATCCTCGCTGACTTCCATCCTTCTCTCAAAGAGACGGAGGATCTCATCGTCGATCCGGTCGATCTCCTCGCGGCATTCCTTCAGATCTGTCATTTCTCATTCCTCGCATTTCTACTCACGATCTCCGTGAGATCTCCGATAAAAGCCAGGGAACCAAAGGCGATGATCACATCGTCCTTCTCCGCTGCCCCAAACACCTTATTCACACCCTCCTCCAGGGAGGCACAGGCCTCCACATCCGGGTGAACCTTTTCCACGATCAGACGCAGTTCCTCCGGGGAGAGAGCCCGGGGATTGTCCGGGGCGGCAATGGTAAAGATCTTCTTGGCCCGGGAACAGGTGGAAGCGATCACCGAGGCACAGTCCTTGTCCCGAAACATGCCCATCAGGTAATAGATGGTCTTACCGGGAAAGTAGCGGTTGATGGAGGCGATCAGCTGTTCGGCCGCCCCGGGGTTGTGAGCCCCGTCCGCCACCATCAGGGGATCCCGGTGCAGCACCGTAAATCTCCCCTTCCACTG
>CAZJYM010000014.1:0-2299 GCA_964550245.1 uncultured Blautia sp.
AAGCCAGACGAGTATGGAAATCCTGAAAACCCTACTTTTCTCATTGAAGACAAAAAAAGAAGGCGTCCCTGACGCCTTCTTCACTCAAACACTGATTGATCACCTGGCCTCCAGCCCCAGGAAACACCCGATATGGCAGGCCAGGTCTCCGATTCTCTTCCTGTCATTTTCCAGCCGGTCCAGCCACACCTTCCCCGCATCCCCTTCCAGGCGGCCCAGGATGTTGACGCTGGCAATAAAGGCATCATGGGCCATGGTGCGGGACTCATCCCCTGCTCTTCGCTGTTCCCTGTCCAGAAGAAGCCACTGGGCACGGATGGAGGCATACCGAACCGCCTTGGAGAGCATGTCATTGAAAAGCTCCACGTCATCCGGACTGGAACGGTCCAGAGCGCTTTCCATGGCTTTACAGATCTCCACGGCTTCCTCCTGTGTCAACGGGGTACTCATCAGGAATTCTTCCTTTCTTTTTACTCTCAGATCAGGTACCTGCCCTGCAGATCCTCGATGGCCTTGGGGGTGAGATACAACGCCTTCCGCAAAAACCGGTCCATGTTTCCGTAGTACTTGTCCACGGCAGAGAACACCGCTTCCAGGTATTCCTCCTTTACCTTGTACAAAAGCCGGATGTTGTCCATGAGCATGGGAGTCACAATGGTCCTGGACTCCATGTAGCGGATCATGTACTCCATCTCCCCCTCCAGGTAGGAGTTGGATCTCAGGTAATCCTCCATGATGTCCTCCCTGGAAACTCCCAGCACACAGAGAAGAAGAGCCGTGCCCACGGCTGCCCGGTCCTTTCCGGTGGAACTGTGCCAGAGAACCGCTCCCTCCTCCTGGCGGAGGATCTGATCCAGAAACAGGGCGAACTGCTTAACGGAAAACGAATCCCGGATGAAATTCTCGTAAATGCGGATCATGTACTCATCCGGATCCTTATGAAAATTCATGATGAATTCCTCCGGGGTTTTCCCGGCGGCAATGGAGAAGGTTTCCTCATCCATGATGGGGATATGGTAATACTTGGCATAGGGGATCATCTCATCCGGCTTCTTCTCCCGTTCCGCATTGGTCCGCAGATCAATCACCGCAGACAGATGGTATTCCCACTGGAGTGTCTCCTGATCCACCACGGACACATGGTAGAGATCCCCGCTGCGCAGCAGCCTTCTGGGAAGGATGTGCCGTCCGTCCTCGGTGTAAATGGCACCCAGATCCCGAATGTTGGGCATGCTCTGGACGCTGATCTTCCCTCCTTTGGGGTATCCCAGGGCAATGTCCGGATTCAGAGCCTTCAAAAGGCTGAGGCATTCCTTCACTTCCTTCTCGGTCATGTCGAACTTGTAGCGTTTTCTCCGTCTGGTCACAATGACCAGGTAGTTTATAATCAACTGCCTGCCCGCGCCGCCTTCCGTACCTTCCCGGCGCAGATAGGCCCACAATATATCCTTACAGGGAAGGCTGTTGATCATCATGTGTTTCGTAAAGATCAGACAGCCGTCCTCAATTCGAATTTTCCCGTATCTCACTGACCATCCTCCATTTCCCACTCTCAGTCCGGTCTGCTCCTTCCGTACCCGGCTGGAACTTACGCTCTGAATGGGGGATTCTTCCCTTCCGGGATGGGTTTCACCTGCATATTGTAATCATAAAAGATTATACGATAAAATTTCTGTACTGGCAATAAATCAACAGAAGATTTGCGGGAAAATTTGTTTAGCCCATTTTGGTCTAATTCTATTTGGACCATTTTCGTGGGTTATATACTGATAGCGAAGACAGATTTTCCAGGAAAAGAAGGGGAATCCGGCATCCTTACCAACCGGACGCCTGCTTTGATGCCAGGGGGGATCCCTGCGAATGATTTGCGGGAAGGAGGTGCATACCACTTGATTTATCCCAGAATCAAGAATCTGCGGGAGGATTATGATCTCACTCAGGAGCAGATGGGGGAGATCCTTCACGTAAGTCAGCGCACCTACTCCCACTATGAGAAGGGAGACCGGGAAGTTCCTCTGGAGATGCTGGAACGGATGGCGGATTACTACGACGTGAGTCTGGACTATCTGGTAGGACGTTCCGATGAGAAGGAGTGGCTGAGGCCCAAAAGAAAAGCCTGCCGGTAACGGCAGGCTTTTAAGATCAAAGAAATAAACGGTCTCTTAAATATCAGAACAACTCCCCAACGTATGTTTCAAAACCTTCCCCTTCAGGAGACTTCTGTACTCTCCCCTGTCTCCTCTAGGCACTTTCAGCAGATCCATGGCACGTTCCGACGAACACCCCAGATTCTTCATCA
>CAZJYM010000014.1:2399-11211 GCA_964550245.1 uncultured Blautia sp.
AGCAATTCCCTCAGCCTTTCCCTGAGCAATTCCCCTGGTTACTCCTCTGGCCTCTCCTCTGGCCTCTACTCTGTTCAAAAAATCATTCATATCCGTGATCCCTCCTTTCTTTTTCTTTTTCTTCTTCTCCTCTGCCAGGATTGTCTTAAACCGGTTGTCATCCGTCAAGGCAGCGAACATGTCCATTAATTCTTCCACATGCCTGATCTTCCTGCCGGAAGGAGTGTAGGTATTGTACTTTCTCATCTGCACAAAATAGTCTGCCACAATCCCGAAGTCGCTCTTAAACATCTTCACCTGTTCCTCATCCAGAGCGGAGATGTCAAAGACATGAACCGGGTAGTCAAGTACGTGGGGCTTGAGACAGTCCAGAATCTGCAGACGTTTGCAGAGAGGATTGGGGTGGCGCCAGGGCTCTTTTCCAAAATAAAGGACCAGGGTAACAACGGGAAGCCGGGGCGGGGAACTCCTGTGATTACCGTCCTTCTTCTTTTTACCGCTGTCCTTCACAACCTGCCCCCGATAATCCGCCCCATCATAGCCAATCACCCGCAGTGAGATGTCAGCATCTGTATCCGTCTGATTCTCGAAGGCTAACACAGCCGCGCGGACGCCGCCTACCCTCCAGAACTTTGCCAGGTCCCTCTCCTGCCAGTGAATGATTCCCTGTACCTTGTACTAAAGACCAGGGAGTTGCATTTTCCAGCGCTTCTGGCTTTACCAGCTGCTCGCCGTTAAAGAGAAGCACATTGACGATGTCCGCAAAAACGTCTTCACAGTCTTCCAGCACTTTCTCTGTAATGTCTTTCGCTGCCAGTTTCATCACCTCCCGGAAATTTAAGTTACCTCCAGTATATCCGGGAGTTCTGCCGGGCGCAAGAGCCCCGGGCAGGAAAATAGACGAAATCGGTCCACTTTTGGAACGATTCCATAGAATATACAAAAAATCCGTGTCGTCCCGTCTCAGGCTCCGGCCGTGTTTTCACCTGCTGCCCGGGTGGAAAAGCCCACCAGTCCAAAGGCTCCGGGGCCTCCGTGGATGGTGATCACTCCCCCGGAGTGAACCCACTGAACTTTCTTGTAACCAAGAGAGTGAGCCTTCTCCTCGGCAGACTCCACGATGGAATCCGGCAGGAAGGGCGTGCGGATCATCCACAGCTCCTCATGGTCCAGATCATTTTTGCGGGCATAGCTCTCCACCAGAGCCGGAACCAGCCGCTCCATCTTTCCTCTCTTCTTCTTGGTAACCACCAGTTTCCCCTCCAGCATCTCAATCAGGGGATGGATATTCAAAAGATTTCCGCACAGAGCCACCGCGTTGCTGACTCTGCCTCCCGCCCGGGGATACTCCATGTCGCTGGGGGTAAAGCACATCCTGCAGTGGCTGATCAGGATATTAGCCACTTCCAGGGCCCGGTTCAGATCCCACTCGGGATGCTCTTCCAGAAGCTGGGCCATCTTTACCACGATAATGCCCTGCCCTGCCGAGGCAAACCGGGTATCCAGGCTGGTCACATAGTCCCGGCCCTTGGAAGCCAGAACGGCATTGGCATAGGAGCCTGTGGTCACGGCGGAGTATGCCAGATGAAGGATGTGACTGTCCGGGTACAGGCTGTGAATCTTATCAAAGGCCTGCTCAAAGTCCCAGGGGACACTGCAGCTGCTCCTGGGAAGAATGCCGGTGGAATCATAGAAACGGCAGATTTCCTCCGAGGGGAAGGAACCGTCGTCCTTCACCGTATCTCCAAAGGAAACATGCATGGGAACAATCCAGATGTTGTATCTTTCGGCCAGATCCTGCGGAACATCCGAGCCGGACTCCGCAACAAGTATAATTTTCTGCATGGGGGGACCTCCTTTTTTCACATGGTCGATCAGATGGTCAGTGCGTCAGAAGGGAACTGGATGTGGCATTTTGACGACTGTACTATTATTCATCGCTGCTCTCGACCTCTCTGTCTTCTTACTGCATCTGGATGCTTCCAGGATGCCTGTATTACTTCTCTGTTACTATCATACCATGAAAAAGCCCGCCCTTACAACATAATTCGGAATCTTTAAGAAACATTTAGGAAATTGGCAAAGAAAAGGCGGCTCCTTCCGGAGCCGCCTTCCCGCATGAGTTTCTTCCTATTTAAATACTGTAACCGTTACCGTCTTTTGTTCACCGCTTGCCAGCGTCAGAGTAAGGGTGGCCTCCCCGGTCTTCTTCCCGGCTTTTAAAACACAGCCTCCCTTGGGCTTTACCCGGCTCACCTTCACGATCCCCGGATGATCCGAGGTCACCGACTTCAGGGAATCTCCCCGGGCCATGGAGGTGACTTTCAGGGAAGTGCACTTCTCCCCGGTTTTGAGAGTCAGGCTCTCTTCACTGAGGACAAGTTTGGGAGTGAGGCATTTCCCCCGGGTTCTGGTCTGGGTATCCCCGCAGTCCTGGCAGGTCCTGCACTGCTGCGCCGGAGCAAAGACCGTAGCCCTGCGGGTGGTCTCCCAGGCACAGTAGGAATGACAGGGAGGAATCTCCCTTTCGGAACCGGGTTTGTACTGACCGCAGACGGTACAGGCATCCACGCAGGATCCCCAGGTGGTGCAGCTTCCCGGCTGCGTCACCAGAGTTTCATAGTGATGCGTATGGTGATCACTCTCCTCCTGGTGATGGGAATCCTGATGGTGGGAGCCGTGGGCATACACGGGAACCGCGGATATCAGGGATACCACCAGTAAAAGAGCGGTGACGGCGGAAAATAACCGCTTTTTCATGACAACAACCCTCCTGTGAAAAAACCGGCTCCTTCCCAGGGAAGAAGCCGGCTGTTCTTCTTTTAGATGGTTGTAGCACAGTTCCCTTGCGTTGTCAAGGAAAAGTTTCTGAAAAAACACCTGTTTTGCCTTCAATTGTTCCTACAGAGAGGCGATTCTTCTCACCGCCTCCAGGGTATTCTCCCGGGTTCCAAAGGCGGAAAGCCGGAAATAGCCCTCCCCGCAGGATCCGAACCCGCAGCCCGGGGTTCCCACCACATGGGCCTTTTCCAGCAGCAGGTCAAAGAACTCCCAGGAACTTAAATTCCCGGGGGTCTCCAGCCAGATATAGGGTGAATTAACCCCGCCGGAGACTGAATACCCGGCCTCTTTAAGCCCAAAGTAGATGGCGTGGGCATTGCCCATGTAGTAAGCCACCTGGGAACTGACCTGTTCCCGGCCCTCCGGAGAGTATACCGCCTCCCCGGCCCGCTGGACAATGTAGGGAGCCCCGTTAAACTTGGTTCCCTGTCTTCTCTCCCACAGGTCGTGAAGGGAGACTCCGTCTCTCTTCAAATCTTTGGGCACCACGGTAAAGCCCAGCCGAAGCCCGGTAAAACCGGCATTCTTGGAGAAGCTTCTCACCTCAATGGCACACTCCCTGGCCCCCGGGCACTCATAGATGCTGTGGGGGATGTGATCCTGGGTGATATAAGCCTCATAGGCGGCATCGTAGATGATCACCGCCCCTGTTTTCACTGCATAGTCCACCCATTCCTGAAGCCCCTCTTTTGTGATGGCGGCTCCGCTGGGGTTGTTGGGAAAGCAAAGGTAGATGAGATCCGGGGTTTCTTTCGGAAGCAGGGGCAGGAAGTCATTTTCCTTCAGACAGGGAAGGTAGATCAGTCCCTGATACCCACCGGAGGCTGCATCGTACTCCCCGGTTCTTCCCGCCATCACGTTGGAATCCACGTAAACCGGGTACACCGGATCACATACTGCAACTTTGTTGTCCCTGCCAAAGATCTCCTGAATGTTCCCCGAATCGCTTTTGGCCCCGTCGGAGATAAAGATCTCATCCGGGTAAACGCTGCATCCCCGTTTCCCGTAATCCTTTTCCGAGATGGTTTTTCGTAAAAATTCATAACCCAGGTCGGGAGCGTAGCCCCGGAAGGTTTCCCTGCGGGACATCTCCTCCACCGCACTGTGAAGTGCCGAAATAATGGCAGGTGAGAGAGGCTCTGTCACATCCCCGATACCCAGACGGATCATGTCCGCATCCGGATGGGCCGCCTGAAATTCCCCCACCTTTTTGCCGATGGTGGAAAACAGATAGCTTCCCGGCAATTTCAGATAATTTCTGTTAACTGTCAGCATGGCTTCCTCCTCACTGTTCCCGGCGTCTTTTTATCTCCTCCTGCAGAGCCTGGCGCACCGCCTCCGGAGAGGCCTTGCCCTTTAACTCCCGCATCATCTGTCCCACAAAAAAGCCGAAGACCTTCTCCTTTCCTCCCAGAAGCTCCGAGAGGGGTCCCGGGTTGGAATCCAGCACCCTTATTAAAGTCTCTCTTAAAAGATCACTGTCCTCCTGGATCAACAACCCTTCCTTTTCCGCGATGTCTTTGGGATCCCCGTCTCCGTCAAAGATCTGCTCAAAGACCTTTCTGGCATTCTGGGGCGTGATCTCCTTTTTCTCCACCATCAGGATCAGATCCGCCAGATGTTCCGGTGAAAACTTCACCTCCTCCGGCTCTACAGACTTCTCCTTCATCAGGCGGAACACATCCACCATAAACCAGTTGGCCGCCTTCTTGGGATTGCCGGAAAGAACCGCCACCTGCTCAAAGAGCCGGGAGATGCCCGGATACTCCGTTAAAAGCCTGGCATCGTATTCGGAGAGAGCGTACTCCTGCTGGTAGCGAAGGGCCTTCTCCTCCCGCATCTCGGGCAGAGAATCGGTGAGTTCCTTTATCCACTCCTCACTGATGTGCACCGGAGGCAGGTCCGGATCGGGAAAGTAGCGGTAGTCCTTGGCATCCTCCTTGGAGCGCATGGCATGGGAGGACTCCTTGTTGTCATCCCAGCGCCTGGTCTCCTGAATCACCGGTCTTCCCATCTCCAGAAGCTCCATCTGTCTCTCCCGTTCCCCTTCGATGGCTCTGGCGATGGCCTTAAAGGAGTTCAGGTTCTTCATCTCCGTCCGGGTACCCATGGTATCACTGCCCACCTCCCGCAAAGAGAGGTTGACATCCGCCCGCATGGATCCCTCCTGGAGCCGGCAGTCGGAGATCTCCAGATACTGCATCATGCACCGGAGCTTTTCCAGGTAGGCAATGACCTCCGCGGCACTGCGCATGTCCGGCTCGGAGACAATCTCGATCAGGGGAACCCCGCTGCGGTTAAAGTCCACCAGGGAGGTGTCATCCCAGGGATCATGGATCAGTTTCCCCGCATCCTCCTCCATGTGCATCTCGTGGATGCGGATCTTTTTGGTGCCTCCCGTTACCGGGATCTCCACCCACCCGTCGTAGCAGATGGGGAGATAAAGCTGGGAGATCTGGTAGTTCTGGGGATTGTCGGGATAAAAATAGTTTTTCCTGTCAAATCTGCACAGGGTATGGATCTTGCAGTGGGCGGCCAGTCCCGCCTTCAGGGCAAACTCCACCACCTTTTTATTTAATACCGGCAGAGATCCGGGCATGCCCGTGCACACCGGACAGGTGTGGGTGTTGGGCTCTCCCCCGAATTCCGTGGAGCATCCGCAGAAGATCTTGGTCTTTGTGGCCAGCTCCACGTGAACCTCCAGGCCGATGACTGTTTCATACTCTTTCATACCTGTTCTCTCCCTTAAACGCCGGCCAGGGCCACGCCCCTCTGATTTCCCCGGGCAGTCTCAAAGGCCCTGGCCGCCCGGAGAATCTTTTTCTCCCCGAAGCAGTCCCCGATGATCTGCACGCCCACCGGCATTCCCTCCCGGTCCCTGCCGCAGGGAAGGCAGATGGCGGGCAGTCCGCACAGGTTTACGGCCACCGTGTAAATGTCCCCCAGATACATGGCCAGGGGATCCTGCAGACTCTCCCCGATGGGAGGAGCGGTGTAGGGGGAAGCCGGGGCCAGGATCAGGTCGTAATCCTGGAAGGCTGCGTCAAACTCCTGCTTGATCAGAGCTCTGGTCTTCTGGGCCTTCAGGTAATAGGCGTCGTAGTACCCGGAACTTAAGACAAAGGAGCCCAGCATGATTCTCCTTCTGACTTCCTCCCCGAATCCTTCCGTCCGGGTTCTTTTGTACATGTCGTGAAGCCCGTCGTAGTTTGAGCTTCTGTACCCGTACTTCACCCCGTCAAAGCGCTCCAGGTTGGAGCTGGCCTCGGCGCAGGCAATGATATAGTAAGCGGGAATCATGTAGTCCATGGTCTTCACCGAGAAAAACTCCACGATGGCCCCCATGCCGGTGAGGATCCGCAAAGTATCCATAAAGGCCTTCTTCACATCCTCATCCAGGCCCTCGGAGAGAAACTCTCTGGGAACCCCGAACTTCATGCCCGCGATTTTTTCCGTCTTATCCAGTGTGTAATCCGCATCTCCCACGTCCAGGGAGGTGCTGTCCTTTTTGTCATGTCCTGCAATCACCTGCAGCAATGCGGCGCAGTCCGCCGTATCCCGGCCGATGGGACCGATCTGATCCAGGGAGGAGGCATAGGCCACCAGCCCGTACCGGGACACCAGTCCGTAAGTGGGCTTCATCCCCGTCACCCCGCAAAAGGAGCTGGGCTGACGGATGGAACCGCCCGTATCCGAACCCAGGGCCAGATAGGTCTCTCCGGAGGCTACTGCTGCGCAGGAGCCTCCGGAGGAGCCTCCCGGCACCCTTTCCAGGTTCCAGGGGTTTCGGGTCACCCCGAAGGCCGAGGTCTCCGTGGTGCTGCCCATGGCAAATTCATCCATGTTTGTGGTACCGATGATCACCAGTCCGGCCCGATCCAGCCGGTCAATCACCTCCGCATTGTAGGGAGGCACAAAGTTTTCCAGGATCCGGGAAGCGCAGGTGGTCTTCTTTCCCCGGATGCAGATGTTGTTTTTTACGGCGATGGGAACCCCCGCCAGGGGCCCGGTGTAGACTCCGTCCCGGATGCCCTTTTCCACCTGCCGGGCCCTGGCGTAGGCTTCCTTTTTAAAGAGCTCCAGAAAGGCGTGAACCTTTCCCTCTTTTTTATCGATCTCGTCAAAGACCTGTTTGACAGCATCCAGCGGGCTGATCTCACCCTGCCGGATAAGCCCGCCCAGTTCCAGGGCGGTTAAATTCTCCAAATCCATTCCTCTTATCTCCCGTCCTCCCCGATGGTCCTGGGCACCTGATACTGGCCTTCCTTCTGTCTGGGCGCGTTGGAGAGCATGGCATCCCTGGCGTTTCCGTTGGTCACCACATCCTCCCGGAACACGTTGGTGTCCCCGAAGATATGGGACAGAGGCTCCACCCCCTCCGTGTCCAGCTCGTTTAACTTGTCCACGTAGTCCAGCATCTTCTGCATGTCCTCCCGGGCCTTCTCCCTCTCCTCGCCGGTCAGGGAGAGCTTGGCCAGGATGCACACGTTATCCAGTACTTCGTCATCTATCCTGTTTTTCATGAAGCTTTCCTTCCTAGGGCTCCAGCCGGGTCATGTCTCTGGGGAAGAGGCAGGCCTCCCGCACGTTTTCCTCCCCCAGAAGCTGCATGGTCAGCCGCTCCAGGCCGATGCCCAGCCCTCCGTGGGGCGGCATTCCGTGCCGGAAGGTATCCAGGTACTGCTCCATGCCTTCCTCCTCCATGCCCCGGTCAGCCATCTTTTTCTTCAGCATGTGGTAGTCATGAATTCTCTGTCCCCCGGTGGTGACCTCCAGCCCGTGAAACAAAAGGTCGAAACTTAAGGTAAACCTTTCATCTGCCGGATCGTCCATGGCATAGAACGGTCTCTTTTTAGAGGGATAGTGGGTGACAAAGACAAAGTCCGCCCCGTACTCCTCCTTAAAATACCGGCCGATCAGGGATTCCTCCTCCGGCTCCAGATCGTAGGGGTTGCGGATGGGCCTCTTATAAGCCTTCGCCACCAGCTCCTTGGCCTTATCAAAGCGCACCACCGGGATTTTTGTCACATCCGGAAGAGTCACTTTTAATAAGGAAAGTTCCTTTTCATAATCCCGGGCCAGGAGCTTGACAGCGTACTGAAGGTAGCCGGTCTCCATGTCCATGATCTCATAGAAACTGTCGATGTACCCCATCTCAAAGTCCAGACTGGTGTATTCGTTTAAGTGCCTCTTGGTGTTGTGCTTTTCCGCCCGGAATACGGGGCCCGTCTCAAAGACCCGGTCAAAGACGCCCACCATCATCTGCTTGTAAAACTGCGGGCTCTGGGCCAGCACCGCCGGACGGTGGAAGTAGCTGAGCCGAAACATGTTGGCACCGCCCTCCGCACCCCGGGCTCCGATCTTGGGGGTGTGAATCTCGGTAAACCCCTGCTCATAGAGGAAATCCCGGAAGGCCCGCACCAGTCCCTCCTGAATCTTAAACCCGGACCGCTCCTTGATGTTTCGCAGGGTTACGGAACGGAAATTCAGGCGGGCCTCCAGGGAAGTGTCCAGCTTCCACTTGTCGATGGCGATGGGAAGGGGATCGGCCGGAGCCGAGAGGATCTCCACCTGGCGGATCCGCAGCTCTCTTCCGTGGGGTGCCCTCTTCTCATCCAGAACGGGCCCCCGCACCCGCACCGTCATGGCTTCCCGGATCTCTCCGATGGGAAGATTCACTTTTCCCTGCTCATACACCGTCTGAAAAAGCCCCTCCCGCCGGCGCAGGATCACAAAGGACACATCCCCCATCCGGCGTATGCTGTGTACGGCTCCCTCCAGAACGGCTTCCCGCCCGGAAAAGTCTCCCTCCAGAAGCTCCTCCCACCGGGTGGCTTCCTTTTTCGCCTTCCCGTCCAAAAATTCCATTTCCATCCTCACACACCTTTCTCCGTCCGAAAAGAGCCCTTCACCGGGGCTCTCTCCTCTGTAAACGATTTAAGATTACGGACTGTTCCGCTGCTTCGCATCT
>CAZJYM010000014.1:11311-13274 GCA_964550245.1 uncultured Blautia sp.
TTGACGCTGTAATCACTTAAACCTCATCGTATAAAAGCATCAGCACCATCTGGGCGGTTTCCACCATGTTGGTGCCGGAATCCATGCTGCATTTCTGAATGTACCGGTAGGCCTCCTCCTCGCTGAGATGATTCCTCTGCATCAGCAGCATCTTGGCGTTGGAGATGTAGTTCTGTTCCCGGGGACTTCGGACTTTCGGCCTTTTCTCCTTCTTTCTGCGCCTTTCCAGGGAGGAGAGCACCATGTTCACGGTGTTCACCA
Organism: uncultured Blautia sp.; assembly: GCA_964550245.1. Taxonomy (GTDB): domain Bacteria; phylum Bacillota; class Clostridia; order Lachnospirales; family Lachnospiraceae; genus Blautia_A. The sequence continues at coordinate 11,573 of CAZJYM010000014.1, forward strand.
GATCACTGGGCTTCATGGGCATCTTTAAAGTCAGATAGGAGGAGGGGATCTCGCTTAACACCCGCTCCGAGGCCAGAATCAGCATCTCAAAGCCCGGGGGAAGATACTCGGAGAGCTCCTCGTAGGTCATGTCCGAGAGGCGGGCGCTGGTGATTAAAAGCCCCAGGTCCAGCTGGGAAAGAGCCGACAGGGCTTTTCCCCCCGTGGTGCAAACCGCGGACACGGTAAAGCCGTAGCGCTCCAGGATCCCCCGGATCTTCTTTCCGTCCTCCAGTCTGGGCAGGGAAATCACTATGCTGCTGCTCATCCATGTCCCTCCTCTCTTCCCCGGTGCCTGCGGGAAGGGAAGGACCGGTCAGAAACGGTAAAGGTATTCCTGGATCTCCCACCGGGTGACCTGTCTCGTATAGGCTTCCCATTCCCTGCGCTTCACAGACACATACTTGTCACAGAACTCTTTTCCCAGCACCTCCCGGATCCACTGGCTCTCCTCAAAGAGGGCGATGGCCTCCTTCAAGTTCTCCGGCATGTGCCGTTTCTCTCCCTCAAAGGAGGAAGATCCGGCCAGAGGGCCCGGATCCAGTTTCCGGCGGATCCCGTCCAGCCCGGCCGCCAGACACACCGCAAACACCAGGTAGGGATTGGAGGAGGCGTCGGGGCTTCGAAGCTCAATCCTGGTCCGGTCCCCTCTCTGAATGGGAATCCGCACCAGGGAATTCTGATTGTCCTTGGTCCAGGTCAGCTCCGTGGGAGCCTCGTAGCCCGGTACCAGTCTCTTGTAGGAATTGACCAGAGGATTGGTGATCAGTGCCATCTCCCGGCTGTGGGCGAGAAGCCCGCCGATAAACCAGTAGGCCTCCTGGCTTAAATCTCCCGGATCCTCCGGATTCTCAAACACATTTTTTCCCATCCGGTGCAGGGAGAAGTGGACATGCATGCCGGAACCGTTTACGGAAGCCCGGGGCTTGGGCATGAAGGTGGCGTGAAGACCGTGGCGCTTGGCTACGGTGCGCACCGCCATCTTTAAGGACATGACGCTGTCCGCCATCTTGCGGATCTCCTCCCGGCGGATCTGGATCTCGTGCTGGGCAGGAGCCGTCTCATGGTGAGAGGACTCCACCTCCATCCCCAGGTTTTCCAGGGTGAGCACCATGTCTCTTCTGGCATTCTCCCCCAGATCCAGGGGACTCATGTCCAGGTATCCGGCCTGCTCATGGGTCAGTGTGGTGGGAATCCCGTTGTCGTCGGCGTGAAAGAGAAAGAACTCGCATTCCGCCTGGGCCATGCACCGGTATCCCTCCTTCTCCGCCGCTTCCGCCGCCCTGTTCAGGATGTAGCGGGAACTGCCCGGATAGGGCGTCCCGTCGGGAGCGCACAGATCACACAGCATCCTGGCCACCTTTCCCTGCTGCGGTCTCCAGGGAAGGATGGCAAAGGTGGACCGGTCCGGATACAGAACCAGTTCCGTATCCCTGTCTCCCAGGGCCCCTGCGAGAAAGGTGCCGTCCACGATGCACAAATTATCCAGGGCCCTGGGAAGCTCCCGGGCCGTAACCGCGATGTTCTTAAGGGTCCCGAACATGTCGGCGAACTGAAGGCGGATAAACTCCACATCCTCCTCCTCCGCCATCTGCAAAATTTCCTCTCTGGTATAATTCCCCATTCTATTCTCTCCTACAGCTACTTTCAAGATAAAATTTAG
>CAZJYM010000014.1:13374-22659 GCA_964550245.1 uncultured Blautia sp.
CGGATTGCTTCGCCGCTTCTATCAAAGGTTCGTGTAACCCATTAACGACTCATCCACGGCTCTGGCGGCCTCCCGGCCCTCCCGGATGGCCCACACCACCAGGGACTGGCCCCGGTGCATGTCTCCCGCCGTAAACACCCCCGGCACCGAGGTCTCATAGCCCCCGGGACGGGTGTCCACGTTGGTGCGGCCGTTTACCGCCACGTGGAAGGTATCCGTCACATACTTCTCACTGCCCAAAAATCCCGCCGCAATCAGCACCAGTCCCGCAGGGATCACCTCTTCGGTTCCCTTTACCGGCACCATCATCATCCGGCCGGAGGCGGGATCCTTCTGACTCTCCAGCTTTACGATCCTGGCTTCCTTCACCCGGCCGTTCTCATCGGGGATAAACTCCGTCACCGTGGTCTGATAGATCCGGGGATCCTCCCCGAAGACGGCGATGGCCTCCTCCTGGCCGTAGTCGGTCTTTAAGATCTTGGGCCATTCGGGCCAGGGGTTATCGGGGGTGCGCTCTACGGGAGGCTTTGGCATCATCTCCAGCTGGGTAACAGAGGCTGCTCCCAGGCGGATCACCGTGCCCACACAGTCATTTCCCGTATCACCGCCGCCGATTACCAGCACATGTTTGTCTTTGGCCAGTTCATAGGGCACATGCTCAAAATCGGAATCCAGTAAGGTCTTGGTCACCCTTCCCAGGAAGTCCACCGCGAAATAGATCCCTTCGGATTCTCTTCCCGGCACTTTGATATCCCTGGGATTGGAAGCCCCGCAGGAGAGGATCACCCGGTCGTACATCTTAAGCAGTTCATCCCCGGTCACATCCACCCCTACGTTGACGCCGGTTACAAAGCGGACGCCTTCCTCCTCCATCAGGTGGATTCTCCGGTCCACCACCCATTTCTCCAGCTTCATGTTGGGAATGCCGTAGCGCAGCAGGCCGCCCACCCGGTCTCTTCTCTCATAGACGGTGACGCTGTGGCCTCTGCGGTTTAACTGCTGGGCGGCCGCCAGCCCCGAAGGGCCGCTGCCCACCACGGCAATGCTCTTTCCCGTGCGCACGGCGGGGATCCTGGGCTGCACCCATCCCTCCTTAAAGGCGGTCTCGATGATGGCCTTCTCATTCTCCTTGGTGGAGACGGGCTGGGAGTCCAGGTTGCAGGTGCAGGCCGCCTCGCAAAGAGCCGGGCACACCCGGGAGGTAAACTCCGGGAAGCTGTGGGTTTTGCTCAGCCGACTGTAAGCCTGCTTCCAGTTGCCGGTGTACACCAGATCGTTGGTCTCCGGCACCAGGTTGTGGAGAGGACAGCCGGAGGCCATGCCGGAGATCATCATGCCCGACTGGCAGAAGGGCACCCCGCAGGCCATGCAGCGGGCCCCCTGCAGTCTCTGTTTCTCCCGGCTTAAGGGAATCCGAAACTCATTGAAATTTGTGATCCGCACCTTTGGGGGAAGCACCTGGGCGGTCTCTCTATCATACTCTAAAAATCCTGTTGGTTTTCCCATCGATTTCCTCTCCTTTTCAATGCTTCACGCCGATACTCTCGTAGAAGGCTTCCATCTGGGCCTGGTCGCTGGTAAGTCCTTTCTCCTCCAGCTTGGCGCTCAGGGTGAGCATCTTCTTGTATTCGTTGGGAATCAGCTTCTTAAAGCGGGGCAGATAGTACTCGAAATCCCGCAGGATCTTCTCCCCCAGCCGGGACCCGGTGGCCTGCACATGGGCCTGGATCAGGTCTGACAGTTCCCTTCTGTCGTATTTATTCTCCACCTTCTCGATGGAAATCATGGCTTTGTTCACGTTCTTATAGAGCTCGTTGTGCTCATCCAGCACGTAGGCGATGCCTCCGCTCATGCCGGCGGCGAAGTTCTTGCCGGTACGGCCCAGAACCACCACTCTGCCTCCGGTCATGTATTCGCAGCCGTGTTCGCCCACGCCTTCCACCACCGCGTTGGCCCCGGAGTTTCGAACCGCGAATCTCTCCCCGGCCACCCCGTTTACGAAGGCGGTGCCTCCGGTAGCCCCGTAAAGAGCCACGTTGCCCACGATGATGTTGTCCTCCGCCTTATAGGGGGCATTCTCCGGAACCCGGATCACCAGGTGTCCCCCGGAGAGTCCCTTGCCGAAGTAGTCGTTGCAGTCCCCCACCAGATTTAAAGTCAGTCCTTTGGGGATAAAGGCCCCGAAGCTCTGTCCTCCGGCACCGGTGCAGTTGACCACGATGGTGTCGTCGGGAAGACCGGCGGCATTGACCCGGGTGATCTCAGATCCCAGGATGGTGCCGAAGGCCCGGTCCCGGTTGGAGACCTTCACGTTGAGGACGGTCTTTTCTCCCCTTTCGATGGCCTTTTTGCACTTCTTTACCAGAACCCGTTCGTCCAGGGTTTTCTCCAGCCCGAAGTTAAACTGGGCGGCGGGATCAAAGGTCACCTTCTGCTCCCCGGGAGAATAGGGGTTGTCCAGAAGAGCCTGCAGATCCACCTTGCCCTTGTGGGGCTCTGCCACATCGGTGGCCGGCTTTAACAGGTCGGTGCGGCCCACCATCTCGCTTACGGTCCGCACGCCCAGACGGGCCATGTACTCCCGCAGCTCCCGGGCCACGAAGAGCATGAAGTTCTCCACGTACTCGGGTTTGCCCCGGAACCGCTTTCTCAGTTCCGGATTCTGGGTGGCCACTCCCACGGGACAGGTATCCAGGTTGCAGACCCGCATCATCACGCAGCCCATGGTCACCAGGGGAGCGGTGGCGAATCCGAACTCCTCGGCTCCCAAAAGGGCGGCTACGGCCACATCCCGGCCGCTCATCAGCTTGCCGTCGGTCTCGATGCGCACCCGGTTGCGAAGTCCGTTCATCAGCAGTGTCTGGTGAGTCTCCGCCAGTCCCAGCTCCCAGGGAAGCCCCGCATGGTGGATGGAGCTTCGGGGGGCAGCACCCGTGCCGCCGTCGTGGCCGGAGATAAGAATCACCTGAGCGCCGGCCTTGGCCACGCCGGCGGCCACGGTGCCCACTCCCGCCTCGGACACCAGCTTCACGGAGATGTCCGCGTATTTATTGGCGTTTTTCAGATCGTAGATCAGTTCCGCCAGATCCTCGATGGAATAGATGTCATGATGGGGCGGAGGGGAGATCAGGCTCACACCCGGGGTGGAATACCGGGTTTTGGCGATCCAGGGATACACCTTTCTTCCCGGAAGGTGTCCGCCTTCACCGGGCTTGGCACCCTGGGCCATCTTGATCTGGATCTCCCGGGCGGAGACCAGGTAGTGGCTGGTAACCCCAAAGCGTCCGCTGGCCACCTGCTTGATGGCCGAGCATCTGTCGTCGTCTGTTCCCAGGGAATTAAGCCTGTCCTCGCTTTCACCGCCCTCACCGGTGTTGGACTTGCCGTGGAGGTGATTCATGGCGATGGCCAGGGTTTCATGGGCTTCCTGGGAGATGGAGCCGTAGGACATGGCGCCGGTCTTGAAGCGCTTCACGATCTCGTACTCGCTCTCCACTTCTTCCAGCGGGATCCCCTGTTCGGGGTAGTTAAAGTCCAAAAGCCCCCGCAGGGTTCCGGTGTTTTCCGAATCCACCAGGTCCGTGTATTTCTTGAACATCTCGTAGCTGCCCTGTCTGGTGGACTGCTGCAGGAGATGAATGGTTGCCGGGTTGTAGCGGTGCTTTTCTCCCTGGCTTCTCATCTTGTGGGCGCCCACGCTGTCCAGGGTGAGGTCGGTGGAGAGTCCCAGGGGATCAAAGGCCTCGGAGTGAAGACGTTCCACGTTGTCCTCGATGTCCTCCAGGGTAATGCCTCCCACCCGGCTTACGGTGCCGGTGAAGTACCGGTCGATCACCTGGGAGGAGATGCCGATGGCCTCAAAGATCTGAGCGCCCTGGTAGGACTGGATGGTGGAGATGCCCATCTTGGAGGCGATCTTCACGATTCCGCTGATCACCGCGTGGTTGTAGTCGTCCACCGCCGCATAGTAGTCCTTGTCCAGCATGTGGTTGTCGATCAGCTCCCGGATGGTCTCCTGAGCCAGGTAGGGATTGATGGCGCAGGCTCCGTAGCCCAGCAGGGTGGCGAAGTGGTGCACCTCTCTGGGTTCCCCGGACTCCAGGATGATGGAAAGCGAAGTACTCTTCTTGGTGGTGACCAGGTGCTGATGCACCGCGGATACCGCCAGCAATGAGGGAATGGGCATGTGGTTTTCGTCCACGCCCCGGTCGGAGAGCACCAGGATGTTGGCTCCGTCCCGGAAGACCTTGTCCACCTCCACGAAGAGCCGGTCAATGGCCCGCTCCAGCTTGGTGCTCTTGTAGTACAAAGTGGAAACCACCGCCACCTTAAAGCCCTCGTGATGCATGTTTTTGATCTTCAGCATGTCGGTGTTGGTGAGGATGGGGTTGTTGATCTTTAAGACCTGGCAGTTCTCGGGCTTCTGGATCAGCAGGTTTCCGTCCTTGCCCACGTAGACGCTGGTGGAGGTCACGATCTCCTCCCGGATGGCATCGATGGGCGGGTTGGTCACCTGGGCAAAGATCTGCTTGAAGTAGTCAAACAGGGGTCTGTGCTCCGGGGAGAGAACAGCCAGAGGCGTATCCACACCCATGGAGGCAATGCCCTCCCCTCCGGTGAGGGCCATGTTTAAGATGGAGGTGCGGTACTGCTCGTAGGTGTAGCCGAAGGCCTTCTGCAGTCTGGCCCGCTGCTCCTCGGTGTACTCCTCCACTCTCTGGTTGGGGATGTGGATGTCTTTTAAGTGAACCATGTATGTGTCCAGCCACTCGCCGAAGGGCTGCATGGCCGCATATTTTTCCTTGATCTCGTTGTCGTCCATCACCCGGCCGGCCACCGTGTCCACCAGCAGCAGCTTTCCGGGATGGAGGCGTTCCTTTAGGACAATCTTTTCCTCGGGCACGGGCAGAACGCCCACCTCGGAGGAAAGGATCACATATCCGTCGGAGGTCACATAGTACCGGGAGGGACGCAGTCCGTTCCGGTCCAGAACCGCACCCATCACATCCCCGTCGGAGAACAGGATGGAGGCCGGTCCGTCCCAGGGCTCCATCATGGTGGCGTAGTACTGGTAGAAGTCCCGCTTCTCCTGGGAGATGGTGTCGTTGTTGTCCCAGGGCTCCGGGATGGTGATCATCACCGCCAGGGGCAGGTCCATGCCGCTCATCATCAGGAACTCCAGGGTGTTGTCCAGCATGGCGGAGTCGGAACCGGAGCGGTTCACCACCGGCAGCACCTTGTGGAGGGATCCGCTCAGGTAGGGAGAATCCATGTTTTCCTCCCGGGCCAGCATCTTGTCGGTGTTGCCCCGGATGGTGTTGATCTCCCCGTTGTGGACGATGAGCCGGTTGGGATGGGCTCTCTCCCAGCTGGGGTTGGTGTTGGTGCTGAAACGGGAGTGAACCACGGCGATGGCCGACTCGTAGTCCGGGCTTTGCAGGTCCTCAAAGAAGGTCCGCAGCTGGCCCACCAGAAACATGCCCTTGTAGACGATGGTGCGGCTGCTCATGGACACCACGTAGGTGTTGTCGTTGCTCTGTTCAAACTCGCGTCTGGCGATGTAGAGCTTCCGGTCAAAGGGCAGTCCCTTCTCCACATCCGCGGGCTTTTTGATAAAGGCCTGCATGATATAGGGCATGCACTCCCGGGCCTTGTGTCCCAGCACCTCCGGGTTTACGGGCACGGTTCTCCAGCCCAGGAGCTCCAGGCCTTCCTTTTCCACGATGATCTCAAACATCTTTCTCGCCTGGGCCCTTTTGATCTCATGCTGGGGAAAGAAAAACTGAGCGATGCCGTACTCCCGCTCCTCCCCCAGCTGGATCCCCAGCCTGGCGCAGGCCTTCTTGAAAAACTTGTGGGAGATCTGCAGCAGCATTCCCACACCGTCGCCGGTCTTGCCTTCCGCGTCCTTGCCGGCCCGGTGCTCCAGATTCTCCACGATGCGCAGGGCATTCTCCACCGTCCCCCGGGATTTCTCTCCCTTGATGTTCACCACGGCGCCGATGCCGCAGCTGTCATGTTCAAACTCCGGACGGTACAGCCCCCTGGCCTCATTTCTCACTTCGCTCATTTTTCTCTTCCTTTCTCTCCGCTTTCGGGGCTAATCCCCTTTTTCCTCTCTATGGCCGCCCCCACAAAACCCCGGAACAGGGGATGGGCCCGGTTGGGACGGGACTTGAATTCCGGATGTCCCTGGGTTCCCGCAAAGAACGGGTGTCCCTTGATCTCGATCATCTCTACAATCCGCCCGTCGGGGGAGGTTCCCGCGATCAGCATCCCTTTTTGCGAGAGCTCCTCCCGGTAGGCGTTGTTCACTTCATACCGGTGCCGGTGCCGTTCATGGATCAGCTTCTCCCCGTAAAGCCCGTAGGAGACTGACTCCTCGGAAAGCACACAGGGGTAGCTTCCCAGTCTCAGGGTGCCTCCCAGATCCTTCACGCTCTCCTGATCCGGCATCAGGGCAATCACCGGATGCTTCGTCTCCGGATCCAGTTCGATGCTGTTGGCGTCCTCGTATCCCAGCACATGGCGGGCAAACTCCACGATGGCCATCTGCATGCCCAGGCAGATGCCCAGGTAGGGAATCTTGTGGACTCTGGCATACTGAGCTGCCAGGATCATGCCTTCCGTTCCCCGGCTTCCAAAGCCTCCCGGCACCAGGATCCCGTCCACCGCGTGCAGGCACTGGTCCAGGTTCTTTTCATTAAGCTCCTCCGAGTCCACCCAGGTGATCTCCACCCGGGCCCTCCAGGAGATGCCTCCGTGTTTTAAAGCCTCCACTACGCTGAGGTAAGCGTCGTGGAGCTGGGTATATTTTCCCACAATGGCGATGTGTACCTCTTCTTTGGGGTGCCGGAGACGGTTGACCATCTCCTCCCAGTCCGCCAGGTCCGGCTTTCGGTTTTCCAGACGCAGGCATCCCAGCACCACATCCGCCAGCTTCTCCCGCTCCATGGCCAGGGGTGCCTCATAGAGGTATTCCACGTCCAGGTTCTGGAGCACGTGGCTCACGGGCACGTTGCAAAAGAGGGCGATCTTGTCCCTGATCTCTCCGGTTAAGGGGTACTCGCTTCTGCAGACGATGATGTCCGGCTGGATCCCCATGCCCTGCAGTTCCTTTACGCTGGCCTGGGTGGGCTTGGTCTTCATCTCCCCGGAGGCCTTCAGATAGGGGATCAGAGTCACATGGATGAGAACGGCGTTGTCCCGTCCCACGTCGTGCTGGAACTGGCGGATGGACTCCAGGAAGGGCTGGCTTTCAATATCCCCCACCGTTCCCCCCACCTCGATGATGGCGATGCGGTTTTCCTCCGGGGTTTTTCCCCGGTAGAAGCGGCTTTTGATCTCGTTGGTGATGTGGGGAATCACCTGGACGGTTCCGCCCCCGAAATCCCCGTGGCGCTCCTTGGAGAGGACGGACCAGTAGATCTTTCCCGTGGTCACGTTGGAGTTCTTGTCCAGGCTCTCATCGATAAACCGCTCATAGTGCCCCAGATCCAGGTCGGTCTCCGTGCCGTCGTCGGTGACGAACACCTCCCCGTGCTGGATGGGATTCATGGTTCCGGGATCAATGTTGATGTAGGGATCAAACTTCTGCATGGTCACCTGGTAGCCCCTGGCCTTTAGAAGTCTGCCCAGGGAAGCCGCCGTAATGCCCTTTCCCAGTCCCGAGACCACGCCTCCGGTGACGAATACATATTTCACCGCCATAGGTTTCTCCTTTACGTCCAAAGAAAAAATGAAGGCGCCGGAAAGAGGAAATCCGGAGATTTCTCCCGTATTTCCCCTTCCTGACGCCCTTGTCAGATCAACTGCATGTCAAACGAATTGCTCAATAGATTACTATAACCTATTTCGTACACTTTGTAAATATTAAATTTATTTTCAGTGCCTCTCCGGGATCTCCATGGGGTAGTTCCCGTCAAAACAGGCCTTGCAAAGCGGCAGGTGTCCCGCCATGCCCTCCAGGTACTCCTCCTGCATGTACCCCAGGGAATCGGCTCCGATGAGGGAACACACCTCCCGGGGGCTTCTCTCTTTGGCGATCAGCTGGTCGTTGGAGGGCACATCGGTGCCGAAATAACAGGGATACCGGAAGGGAGGGGAACTGATGCGCACATGAACCTCCAGGGCTCCCGCTTCCTTTAACATGTGGATCAGGTTGGCCATGGTGGTTCCCCTGACAATGGAATCGTCCACCAGGACAATCCTTTTCCCCCGCACCACCGAATCCAGCACGCTGAGTTTGAGCTGTACGCTGGACTCCCGTTCCTTTTGGGTGGGCTTGATAAAGGTTCTGCCGATGTAGCTGTTCTTATAGAAGGCATACCCGAAGGGAATCCCGGATTCCTCCGCGTATCCCATGGCCGCCGGGATTCCCGACTCCGGTACTCCGGTCACCAGATCCGCCTCCACCGGGTAGGATCTGGCCAGGGACTTTCCGCCCCGGATCCGGGCATCATACACGTTCACCCCGTCCAGGGTGCTGTCCAGTCTGGCAAAGTAGATGTATTCAAAGACGCAGTGGGCCACCTTCTCCCCGGCCAGGTCCATGTTTGACCTTAAACCTTCCCGGGTGATGGTGAGAATCTCTCCCGGAGCCACATCCCGGACAAACTCCGCTCCCACCGCCCGCAGGGCACAGCTCTCGGAGGAGAGCACCCAGGCATGGTCCCGGACTCCCAGACACAGAGGCTTTAAACCGTAGGGATCCCGCACTCCGATCAGCTTTCGGGGGCTCATGATCACCAGCCCGTAGCCTCCCCGGATCTTTCTGGCTGTCTTTAACACCGCCTCCTCCACGGAGTCGGAATGAACCCGTTCCCGGGCGATGTGAAAGGCGATCACCTCCGAATCGGTGGTGGTGTGAAAAATGGCCCCGTTTTGAATCAGTTCCCAGCGAAGCTCCGGGGTGTTGATCAGGTTGCCGTTATGAGCCAGGGCCAGGGTCCCCTTGATGTACGACAGCACCAGTGGCTGGGCATTCTCCGCCACGGAGGCCCCGGTGGTGGAGTAGCGCACATGACCGATGCCGATGTCTCCCTCCAGTCCCCGCAGGGTGTCCTCCCGGAGCACCTCGCTCACCAGTCCCAGGTTTTTCACAAACTTTACGTTTCCCCTCTCCCCTGCCGTATCCGACACCGCCAGACCGCAGGACTCCTGTCCCCGGTGCTGCAGGGAGGTAAGACCGTAGTACACGGAAGGCACCACATTGCCTCCGTCCAGATCGTAGATTCCGAAAACGCCGCATGCCTCTTTTATGTTTCCCATGATGGATTTCCTCCA
>CAZJYM010000014.1:22759-25131 GCA_964550245.1 uncultured Blautia sp.
AAGGGCGCCTGAAACCGCACCCGGATCCCCGGATGTACCTCTTCGGCGCCCTTGCCCAGGAAATGATTATAAAGGAGTGGGGGGAATTGTCAAGGGCGGCCCCGGCGTTTTTTTTGCAAAACATTCAAAAAAACAATTGACAAGGGAAAAAATCTGTGTATACTAAACGACCGTAAGGCAAAGGCGCTTTGGAGTTTTCCTCCAGGGCGCTTTTTTTGTTTTCCCCCCATTTTCACGGGAACAGGATCCCAATTGAAAGGAGCGTACCTTTATGGCACCAAATATTCCTGAACTCTACGGCAGTCTTGTCTTCAACGACAAGATCATGCGCACCAAGCTGCCCAAAGACATGTACAAAGCCCTTCGAAAGACCATTCAGAACAACACCCATCTGGAACTGGACGTGGCCAATTCCGTTGCGGTGGCCATGAAGGAATGGGCCATTGAGAACGGGGCTACCCACTATACCCACTGGTTCCAGCCCATGACCGACTTCACCGCCGAGAAGCATGACAGCTTCATCTCCCCCACGGGAGACGGACAGATTATCATGGAATTCTCCGGCAAGGAGCTGGTAAAGGGTGAGCCGGATGCCTCCAGCTTTCCGTCCGGAGGACTGCGGGCCACCTTCGAGGCCAGGGGATATACCGCATGGGATCCCACCTCACCGGCTTTCATCAAGGACCGTACCCTCTATATCCCCACTGCTTTCTGCTCCTACAGCGGAGAGGCCCTGGACAAAAAGACGCCTCTTCTCCGGTCCATGGATACCCTGAACCGGGAGGCGGTAAGGATTCTTCACATCCTGGGCAACAAAGACGTTCGCAACGTGACCACCACCGTGGGACCGGAACAGGAATATTTCCTGGTGGACAAGGAGCTCTACAATCAGAGAAAGGATCTGGTCTTCTGCGGCCGCACCCTGATCGGTGCCCCGGCCCCCAAGGGACAGGAGATGGAGGATCACTATTTCGGAACCCTGAAACCCCGGGTATCCGCCTACATGCATGATCTGGACGAAGAGCTGTGGAAGCTGGGCATTCCCGCCAAGACCAAACACAACGAGGTGGCCCCCGCTCAGCACGAGCTGGCTCCCGTCTTTGACACCACCAACGTGGCCGTGGACCACAACCAGCTGACCATGGAGATCATGAAGAAGGTGGCCGACAAACACGGTCTGGCCTGTCTTCTCCATGAGAAACCCTTTGAGGGCATCAACGGCAGCGGCAAGCACAACAACTGGTCCATCAGCACGGATACGGGCGTGAACCTTCTGGATCCGGGAAAGACTCCCGCCGAGAATACCCAGTTCCTGGTATTCCTGGTAGCCGTCATCAAGGCAGTGGACGACTATGCGGATCTGCTGCGGATCTCCGTGGCCAGCGCCGGCAATGACCACCGTCTGGGAGCCAACGAAGCCCCGCCCGCCATTGTCTCCATCTTTCTGGGGGATGAGCTCACCGAAGTCCTGAAAGCCATTGAAAACGACCGGTTCTTCAACAGCCACGGGGATGTGCAGATGGATATCGGAGCCAAGGTGCTGCCCCACTTTGTAAAGGACAACACGGACCGGAACCGGACCTCCCCCTTTGCCTTCACCGGCAACAAGTTTGAATTCCGTATGCTGGGCTCCTCGGCCTCCGTGGCCAATCCCAACATCATCCTCAATACCGCCGTGGCCGAGTCGCTGCGCCAGTTCTCGGAAGAACTGGAGGATGTGGCTCCGGAAGACATGAGGGCAGCAGTCCATGCCCTGGTCAAGAAGGAAGTCATCGCCCACAAGAAGGTGATCTTCAACGGCAACGGCTACACCGACGAGTGGGTGGAGGAAGCCAAACAGAGAGGCCTCTTCAATCTGAAGTCCACCCCGGATGCCCTGGAGCAGTTTGTCAGCGACAAGAACCGGGATCTTCTCACCCGTCACGGCATCTATACCGACAAGGAGCTGGACTCCCGGTATGAGATCAAGCTGGAGAACTACGCCAAGACCATCCACATCGAGTCCAACACCATGGCGGAGATCATCCAGAAGGATCTTCTTCCCAGCGTGGAGACCTACATGGAGCAGCTGGCCCGCACCGCAGCCCTGAAGAAATCTGTGGTTCCCGACATCTCCGTCTCCAACGAGGCTTCCCTCTTAAAGACCCTCACCGAACTCTCCGAAGCCATGGCTGCGGATCTGGAAGTCCTGAAAAAAGACACCGAAAAGGCCCAGGCCTGCACCGACATGCTGGAGTGCGCCAAGATCTATCACGATGTGGTGCTCTCTGACATGGCCAAGCTTCGTGAATCCGCGGATAAGGCGGAAGTCCTGATTCCGGATTCCATCCTGCCCTATCCCACCTACGGAAAGCTTCTGTTCTCCGTGGAGT
>CAZJYM010000015.1:0-23951 GCA_964550245.1 uncultured Blautia sp.
CCGGTCGTGCTCTTCCTGGGTTCTCCTTCTCTTTTTGTTCTCACCCGATAAAAGAAGGGCATCCGTCGGCTGCCCCAAAGACACGGGGGAAGAAACCTGCAGGTTTCTCTCCCCGTCTTCGAAAGTGATCCGGTAACCCTCCTCCTCCAGGGAAACCCGGAAAACGAGATCCCAGTCTTCGGGATGTTCCGGATCCTCATAGAGAGTCTGGAAGGAGGAATCAGGGTAAAAGGCCCGGATCAGTTCAAAGACATCATGTTCAAATGTGGTGTCCAAAAGCACGAGAAGGATTCTATACAAAGGGATTATACCTCATTTCGTATTCGATGGTGGTGGGCTCATCATGGCCCGGGTACACCCGGGTATCCCCCGGAAGAGTATTTAAAAGCCGGTGGAGGCTCGCCACAATATCCGAGGTGCTGCCCCCGGGAAAGTCGGTCCTGCCCACGGAGCCGCAAAAAAGGGTATCCCCGGAGAGGAGCACTCCCTCCTCCGGAAGATAGTAGCAGCAGCTTCCCCGGGTGTGTCCCGGGGTGTGGTATACCCGGACGGTAAAGCCGGCCAGCTCCACCTCCTCCAGATCCGAGAGGAACACATCCGGCCTCAGGGTGGTGCTCTTCCCGTTATAGAGGGAGAGATTCATCTTTGGATCCCGCAGCAGCGCCTCTTCCTTGCGGCAGGCGTAGACGGGAATACCGAAGTGTTCCTTCACCTCCGGCACCGCCAGGATGTGGTCAAAGTGGCCGTGGGTTAAAAGGATCGCCACCGGCTTTCCCTCCATCTCCTCCACTTTGTGGATGATCACATCTGCCCGGTCCGCCGGATCCACCAGGATCATCTCCTGATTTTCGGTATTTTTCAAAAAGTAGGTGTTGGTGAGCACGGAGCCCAGTACAGCGCTTTCCACTTCCAGTTTTGACATGACCCTTCCTCCTGATCTTTAACCGGTGGTGCGCTCCACATCCAGCACGCTCTCCACCTGACGGATCTTCTCAATAAGAGAGTTTAATTCTTCCTTGCTTCCCACCTCAAAGCTCATGGTGAGGGTGGCCTTCTCCTGGCGGTTGGTGCGGCTGTTGATGGTGCGCAGATCGATCTTTCGTTCTGTGAAGATCTTGGAGATGTCCACCATCAGACCCGTCCGGTTGTTGGCAAACACCTGGATCTCCGCCATGTAGCGGTCGGGACTGCGGCTGTCGGGCCGGGCCCACTCCGCTTCAATGAGTCTGGCCCTGTCCGCTTCCGACATGTTTAAGACGTTGACACAGTCCGTCCGGTGAATGGTCACACCCCGGCCCCGGGTGACAAAGCCCACGATCTCGTCTCCGGGCACGGGACTGCAGCACTTGGAGAAGCGCACCGCCACGTCGTGGAGCCCCTGCACCACGATCCCCCCGCCCTTTTTGGCGATGTGGATCTTTTCCGGGGATTCGGCCACGGATTCCAGCACCTGTTCGTCGGTGATGTTCTTCCGGTTCTCCCGCTCATAGGCTTCCGCCAGCTTGTTGAACACCTGGCCTTCCTTCAGGCCCCCGTGTCCGATGGCCGCCAGAACAGACTCCCAGTCCCGGAACCCATACTTGCGCATCACCGCTTCCAGATACTGGGTCTTGGTGTAGTTGCTGATCTTCAGGCCCTTGGACTTGGCATAGGCAGCCAGCATCTCCTTGCCTTTGAGGATGTTGTCATCCTTCTGTTCCCGCTTGAACCACTGATTGATCTTGTTCTTGGCCTGGGTGCTCTTGACGATCTTCAGCCAGTCCCGGCTGGGACCCTGGGAGTTCTGGGAGGTGATGATCTCCACCTGATCTCCGTTCTTGATCTGATATTCAATGGGCACCAGCTTGCCGTTGACCCGGGCTCCCACCATCCGGTTCCCCACCGCGCTGTGAACCGAGTAGGCAAAGTCGATGGGGGTGGAGCCGTTGGGCAGGGTTTTTACATCCCCCTGGGGCGTAAAGCAGTACACGGTGTCGGCAAACAGATCCAGGTCGTTCTTTAACAGGCTCATGAACTCCCGGTTGTCCGACATGTCCCGCTGCCACTCCAGGATCTGGCGCAGCCAGTTTAACTTTTCCTCCTCGCTCTTGTCCACCGGCACCTTCCCGTCGGAAGACTCCTTATACTTCCAGTGGGCGGCGATCCCGTACTCGGCGGTCTTGTGCATCTCGAAGGTCCGGATCTGGATCTCGAAGGGCTGACCGTTGGGACCGATAAGCGTGGTGTGCAGCGACTGATACATGTTCAGCTTGGGCATGGCGATGTAGTCCTTGAAGCGGCCCGGGATGGGCTTGTACATCTCGTGGATCAGCCCCAGGGCCGCATAGCAGTCCTTCACCGTGTCCACCAGGATCCGCACCGCGAACAGATCGTAGATCTGATCGATGGTCTTGCCCTGGTTTACCATCTTTTTGTAGATGCTGAAAAAGTGTTTTACCCGGCCCACCACCTGGGCCTTGATGCCGGCCTCCACCAGATGCTTCTTCACTTCCCGGACGATGTTTCCCACATACTCTTCCCGGGCGCTTCTGCGCAGGGCCACCTTGTCCACCAGATCGTAGTACACATCCGGCTTCAAGTATTTCAAAGACAGGTCATCCAGCTCCACCTTGATCTTGGAGATACCCAGACGCATGGCGATGGGAGCGTAGATGTCCATGGTCTCCCGGGCCTTCTCCTGCTGCTTCTCCGGCGTCATGTACTGGAGGGTGCGCATGTTGTGGAGACGGTCCGCCAGCTTGATTAAGATAACCCGGATGTCCTTGGCCATGGCCAGAAACATCTTTCTGAGGTTTTCCGCCTGCACCTCCACCTTATCCGCGGAGTAGGACAGCTGACCCAGCTTGGTAACCCCGTCTACCAGAAGGGCCACCTCGGAGCCGAACTCCTTCTCCACATCCTCGATTGTCATCCAGGTATCCTCCACCACATCGTGGAGCAGACCTGCCACTATGGTTTCCTTGTCCAGCTCCAGATCCGCCAGGATGATGGCCACGCACAGGGGATGTATGATGTAGGGCTCCCCCGACTTGCGCCTCTGGTCCTTATGAACCTCGCTGGCCACCTCATAGGCTTTCTGAATCATGGAGATGTCCGTAGACGGATGATACTTCCGCACGCTGCTAAGCAGTTCCTGATATAATTCCTCCGGAGTGGTAAATTCATCCGTGGATTTGACGGTTCCCTCCGGATGAGTGACATAGCTCTCATTCTCCTGAAGGTCTTTCTCTACGGCCTCCTGTGTTGTATTGATCGATTCTGCCATTCCACCTCACCTGCCCTGCCTGAAACCAATCCTGTTTATCCGTCTCCTGGTAATCCTCAAAATCAGCCCCTATTTTCCCTCATAGCAAAGAACAGAGGCCACATCGTACCCGGCGAGTTTCTCTCTGCCTTTCAGTCCTGCCAGTTCCATCAAAAACACGATCTTGACCACGGTGCCGCCCAGATCCTCCACCATTTTGGCGGCCGCCTCCATGGTTCCCCCGGTGGCGATCAGGTCATCCACGATCACCACCCGGTCTCCGGGATGGATGGAATCCTTATGCATCTCGATGGTGGCGCTTCCGTACTCCAGATCGTAGCTTCTGGAGATGGTCTCGCAGGGCAGCTTCCCCGCCTTGCGCACCGGTACAAAGGGTTTATGCAGGTTGTAGGCCAGGGGCATCCCGAAGATGAATCCCCGGGACTCGGCGCCTACGATAATGTCAAAGTCCACACCCTTCAGGCAGTCCTGAAGGGAATCAATGGCCAGCTTCAATCCGTCCGCATCCTGCAGGATGCTGGTAATGTCCCGGAAGATAATGCCCTTTTCGGGAAAGTCCGGGATGCTTCTCACATACTCTTCCAGCTTTTTCATAATCATTCTCCTCTTTCCAGCCCTGATTTTCGATGTACGTTAGTATAACACGTTTTTTTTCCATAATCAATGATGTTTAAGCCCTGATGCGATCAGGAGAAGTTGCGGATCACCAGCTGCAGCCTCTCCACCCCGTTGTAGACATTCACCTCCGGGTAGTAGGTAAGGGATACGGTCTCCCGTTCCTGTACGAAACGCACAAAGTCCTCCGCATCCCCGAAGTACACCCCGTCCAGGGTTGCTCTTCCGTCAGAGAGCTGCATTCTGGCCACGTTCCGGTTCTTTCCCACGATGGAGAGGTTTGTTACCCTGAGGTTTTTCTGGGCAAAGAGGGGTTTGTCATTGCCCTTGCCGAAAGGCTCCAGCAAAGAGAGCTGATCCACCAGCCTCCTGGTGATGTAGGAGATGGGCATGGGCACATCGATGAGGATCCTGGGGGTTAAGTCCTCCTCCCTCAGGGTGCAGTTCTCATTTAACCTTCTCCGGAAGGCTTCGATATTCTCCTCTTCCAGGGAAATGCCGGCCGCCATGGGGTGTCCCCCGAAGCTGGTTAAAAGATCGGCGCACTTTACCAGCTCATCATACATGGAATAGGCCTCAATGGATCTTCCGCTTCCCTTGATGCGCTGTTCTCCCCGGGTGAGGACAAACACGGGACGGTGGTATTCCTCCCGGATCCTTCCGGCGATAATGCCCGCCAGGCTCTCATGGGTCTCGGGAAGAAAGATCACCAGCACCCGATCCTTTCCCAGTTCGGTCTCCTCCACCAGTTTTCTGGCCTGGTCCCTGCCGATCTCGGTTAAGGCCTTGCGGCTCTCATTTAGGTCTTTTAAGTCCCCGGCGATCCTGGCGGCACTCACCTCATCGGAAGCCAGCAGCAGATCCAGGGATCGCCGGGCCGTATCCAGCCTTCCGCTGGCATTGATGCAGGGCCCCAGCACAAAGCCCACATGATAGGCACTGATGGGGCTTCCCTCCAGGCCGTTGGCCCGGATCAAAGCCTGCAGTCCCGGGTTTTTCGTGTTGGAGAGCTTTTTTAACCCGGCTTTTACGATGGTGCGGTTTTCTCCCTTTAGATCCATCACATCCCCAACGGTAGCCATGGCGGCAAACTCCAGATAATCCATCCAGGATTCCTCCGGCATTCCCCTCTTTTCAAAGAGGGAGCGCACCAGCTTCCAGGCCACCACCGCTCCGCAGATGTTTTTCGAGGGGTAGGGGCAGTCCCGCTGCCGGGGGTTTACCACCGCATCCGCCTGGGGGATCTGATAGACCTTTCCTTCCCCCGTCTCCCGGTAGGGGATCTCGTGGTGATCGGTGACAATCACACACATACCCAGTTTTTTTGCCAGGTCAATCTCCTCCAGGGCCGAGATGCCGTTATCACAGGTCACGATGGTGTCGATGCCGTCCTCATACGCTCTCTCCACCAAATGCCGGTGCAGTCCGTATCCGTCCTGTACCCGGTCGGGGATGCAGATGTCCGCCTTGGCTCCCAGATCCCGGAAGCTCTTTAAGAGGATGTAGGTGGAGGTTACCCCGTCGATATCGTAGTCCCCGATGATGCGGATCCTCTTCCCGGAAGATATCTTCTCCTCCAGGATCTCCACCGCCTTTTCCATGTCTTTCATCAGCCAGGGGGAGGGAAGATCATGAACGTCCCCGTACAGGTAGTCCCGGATCTGATCGGACCCTGTCACATCCCGGTTGCGGATCAGCCGGGCGATCACCGGATCGATGCCGAACTCTGCCCCGATGGCATAGAAGTCCGCCTTTTTCGCAGCCACCACCCAGCGTTCCTTTTTCATCTTACTCCTCCCTTCTCTCCTTAAAAACATCCCGGGCAGAGTATCTGCCCGGGATGATAAAGAAACTTATTGATTTTCTCCAGAGTCAGTCTTTGCCGCTTCAGCCGCAGCCCTGGCAGCTTCCCGCTCCGCAACCCTCTTGCGGTTTTTCTTTTTGGGCTGGGAGGGATCTCTTACCGGTGTCTGCGCAGAGGCAGAAGCAGTACTCTTTGCAGCGGAAGTTGAACCCTTTCCGGAAGAGGCCGCCGCGATAGCCGGCTGCAGCTTTCCGTGGACCTTCTCTCTCAGCACCAGCCAGAGGGCACCGGTAATGCATACGGAGGAATAGGCTCCGCAGACAATACCCACCATCAGGGGAAGTGCAAATTCGCGGATGGAGGACACGCCCATGATGAAGAGAATCGCCACCATCACAAAGGTGGTAAAGGAGGTATAGATACTTCTGGTCAGCGTCTGGGTGATACTGGCGTTCACCACGTTGTTGAGCTCTTCGGAAGTGCGCACACCGTGCATGTTTTCACGGATCCGGTCGAAGATAACAATGGTGGCGTTGATGGAGTAACCCACGATGGTCAGCATGCAGGCGATAAAGGTGTTGCCCACGGATACCCGGAAGATGGCATAAAACGTAACCACCACCAGCACGTCATGGAGCAGGGCCAGTACGGCACTGCCGGCGAAGCAGATATCCTTGAAGCGGAACCAGATGTAGATCAGCATGCAGATGGTGGCCACCACCACGGCCACAAAGGCATCCCGTCTCATCTCGGAACTGATGGTGGCGGAGATGCTCTCTGCGGAGATCAGGGATTCATCCACCCCGAACTTCTCCACCAGAGCGGAGTTTAAGGCCTCCCTCTCATCCAGAGTAAGGGATCTGGTCTTGATGATCACCTGGTTGCCTCCCACCACCTTGGTGGGCTGTACATTGCTGTCCCCCGTGATCTCTTCCACCACGGGAACCACTTCCGCATCAATCTGATCCATGCTCATGTCTTCATTGAAGGTCACGTTGGTGGAAGTACCGCCGGAAAACTCCAGGCTGTAGTTGAGGGCTCTCCCCTCGGTGACGCTGTGGATCAGCATGAAAACGGGACCCGCCAGGATCATGCAGATGGAGATGATAAAGAAGATCTTCTTCTTTCCGGTAAAGTTGATGACCGCCCGCTCTTTGGCCCGGCCGTAATACTTTTCATCCCTTACGCCCACGGCGTACAGGGCATATATGACCGCCCGGGATACCACCAGGGCCGTAAACATGGAGATCACGATGCCCAGGCACAACGTGTAGGCAAAGCCCTTTACAGAGCCGGAAGCCAGCCACATCAAAACCAGACCGGCGATCAGGGTGGTGATGTTGCCGTCAAAGATGGCCGAGAAGGCCTTCTTAAAGCCGGATACAATGGCCACCCGCACGGAAACCCCGGCGGCAATTTCCTCCCGCACACGGGCGTAAATAATCACGTTGGCATCCACGGCCATGCCGATGCCCAGGATGATACCGGCAATGCCGGGCAGGGTCAGGGTGATGTCAAAGGCATTGAGGGTGATCAGCATCAGAGCCGTGTAGAGAATCAATGCCAGTCCGGCCACGGCGCCCGGTACCCGGTACACGATGATCATGAAGAGAATCACGATCACCAGACCGATGGCGCCTGCCTTCACGCTGGTGGAGATGGCATCCACACCCAGCTGGGCGGCTACCACGTTGGAGCGCAGTTCTTCCAGCTCCACGCTAAGAGAACCGATGCGGATGAAGGAGGCCAGGTTCTGGGCTTCCTCCACGCTGGCCATGCCGTCGATCTGGGCCTGGCCTCCGCCGATTTCTTCCTTGACGTTGGGAGCGGAGATGATCTCATTGTCGTAGACGATGGCGATGGGCTTGCCCACGTTGGCGGCAGTCGCCTCCGCAAACTTGTCGCTGCCCTCGTCTGTCAGGGTCAGGCTTACCACGTACTCACGGGTATTGGTGGTCTGATCCTGAATGGCGCCGCCGTCGGCGTCCGCCACATCGGTTCCTTCCAGAACAACGGATCCCGCCGCACGAATCTCGTCCAGGCTTCGGCTCAGCTCATATGCTCCGCTGGCGCCCACGGCAAAGTTGGTGTTGCCCTCATCGTCCGTCTCCTCCACAAAGCACAGGGAACCGGGTTTTCCCAAATCCTCCAGAATGGCGTTGGCGTCCGTCACACCGGGGATCTCCACGTTGATCCGGTCGTCGCCCTCCCGGTAGACCTGAGCCTCGGTGCTGTAGGACTGAACTCTCTGCTGCAGCTTGTAGACCGTATCCGCCATGTCCTCATTGCTGGGATTTCCTCCTTTGGCCTGATAGGTAATGCTCACGCCGCCGGACAGATCCAGTCCCATATTGATATTTTTCGCTGATCCCGTACCCGTGGGACCGATTCCTACTGCTGCCGTGTAACACAGAAACACGGTGGCCACAAAGGTCACAAGCAGCACTGCGATTCCGCTGTTCTTCTTCATTTTCTTTTCCCTCTTACATGTTTTCTTAATTAATTCCAGGCCGGAACCCCGGCCGATTTTTCCCTTATGAAAGAGCCGCCTTGATCATGATGGCACATTCCACCCGTTTCCGCTGGAGAATGCAGCCGGTCTCATAATTTCCCAGCAGATCCCCGGTGGCATGCCAGGCGTTGGCGGCGCAGCCCCCGCTGCAGTAAAACCTGGCAAAGCAGTCCCGGCATTCCTTCCGGGTGTACACGTTGCAGCCGGCAAAGCTCCGGCGGATATCCGGACGGGTGATGCCCTCCTCCACATTTCCCATGCAGAAGCTCTCTTCCCCCACAAACTGATGACAGGGATAGAGATCCCCCGCGGGGGTCACCGCCAGGTACTCCGTGCCGGAGCCGCAGCCGGAGAGCCGTTTGTACACACAGGGGCCTCCGGTGAGATCGATCATGAAGTGAAAGAAGGTAAAGCCCCTTCCCTCCTTCTCCCGGCGGATCATCTCCTGAGCCAGAATGTCGTACTCCTCCAGGATCTTCGGGATATCCTCCGGCCGGATGGCGTAGTCCGCATCCGGAGGGGCCACCACCGGCTCCACGGAGATCTGTTTAAATCCCAGATCCGCCAGATGAAGCACATCCCTGGAAAAGTCCAGGTTGTAATGCGTAAAGGTTCCCCTCACGTAATAGCGCTCCTGATTCCGAAGTTCGGCAAACTTCTGGAATTTGGGCAGTACCAGGTCGTAGCTTCCCGCCCCTTTGGGAAAGGGACGCATGTGATCGTGGACTTCCCGGCGGCCGTCAATGCTTAAGACTACGTTGGCCATCTCCCGGTTGCAGAAATCCATGATCTCATCGTTTAGAAGCACCCCGTTGGTGGTGAGGGTGAAGCGAAACTTCTTATTATATAGGGGCTCCTGCTCTCTTCCGTAGCGGACCAGATCCTTCACCGTCTGAAAGTTCATCAGGGGCTCTCCCCCGAAGAAGTCCACCTCCAGGTTTACCCTGGCGCCGGAAGAGGCAATCAGAAAATCCAAAGCCTTCTTTCCCGTCTCGAAGGACATGAGGGCACGGCTGCCCCCGTATTCCCCCTCATGGGCAAAGCAGTATCTGCAGGAGAGGTTGCAGTCATGGGCGATGTGAAGACAAAGAGCCTTCACCACCCCTTCCCTCTTCCCGGAAAACTCCAGGATGGAGTCCTGGTACTGATCCTTTGTAAACAGCATGCCCTGATCAATAAGCTGCTGACATTCCTGTAGAGCGCCCCTGATCTCCTCCGGAGAAAAGGGACCTTCCAGCCTGCGGATGATCTCCTCCTCACCAAGTCCTTCCTCCAGAAGAGGGAGGATCTGGTAAGTCACCTCATCCACCAGATGAATGGAGCCGCTGTTTATGTCCAGAACAATGTTGAAACCGTTGCTTCGATATCTGTGTATCAGACTCATCAGGCCGAAATCCTTTCCCGTAGTTTCTCTATGCGCCATCCCCATGTGATGCCTTTCATGCCCTGATAAAGGGCCTCACATGGAAACGCCTTAAACATCATGACAAGAAGAAACAGCGGTTTTTATCCCGCTGCTGCTCTTCTCACCCTGAAGCGGCTTTCTATTTGTGTTCACAGCTCTGGTTTCCCACAGTACAGGAAGTCTTGCATGCTGACTGACAGGAGGTCTGGCATTCGCCGCAGCCGCCCTTTTTCACTGTATTCTGAAGGTTCTTTGTATTTAATGTTTTGATGTGTTCCATACTGCATCCTCCTTACGAATTAATCTCCGGTTAGTATAGCATAAAACATTTCAATTTAAAAGCTTTTTTTTGCCGTATGGCCCTTATCACCCCTCTTTTTCCCTCTTTTGCCTTCTTTTTCCTTCCTTCATCCTTCCATACACCCAAAAATCCCCTCCCGCCTG
Source organism: uncultured Blautia sp. (assembly GCA_964550245.1). GTDB lineage: Bacteria > Bacillota > Clostridia > Lachnospirales > Lachnospiraceae > Blautia_A. Next base: position 10,046 of record CAZJYM010000015.1, read on the forward strand.
TGGCGGGAGGGGATTAAATTTAAGTGAAAACTCTCATAAAAGTCCCGACTAACGGTTTCTCCTTCTGATGATAAAGCCTGTTCCCAGAATGAGAACCACCGCACTGGACATAATGAGGACAAAGGGCAGGATCGGGGTGTCGTCTCCGGTCTCCACTGCCGTTGCTTTCGTGGTGTTGGTGTCTTCTTCCTCATCCCTGTCCGTATAGCCCGCATTGTCCTTGTCCACCTTGCCGGATGAGGAAGAAGGAGCCTTGCTGGTACCAGGCTTTACCGTAGGAGAAGGTGTGGTGGAGGGATAGTTCTTATCCGTCACATCGTCTCCCACCACCGGTTTGGTTCCCGCGATTCCGAAGGAGCTGAAGGAGTGGGTGGTAAACACCATGGTGGAACCCTGCACCGTGGGGGTGATGCTCTCCACGGCTCCGCTGTCCAGCACATGCTCCACGGTGTACTCATACCCTTCCTTTACGGGGATGGTCACCGTCGCCACCTCACCGTCGGGAAGAGACCAGGCGCAGTCGTTTTTCAGATCCCACAGATCAAAGATGTAGGACTGGTAAATGGTGGCCGTGTTCTCATCCGTGCGCTCATAGGCTTCTCCCACGGTGACCAGGAACTGTACATACCAGGGAATGGCCTCCCCGGAGACGGTAATGCCGCCGGAGCTGTGATTGATCTCTCCCTGGATCTGCTGCTCTTCAGGCGTGAGGGTTTCCTCCTCTTCCTGGGGCTGTGTCTCCTCTGTTTCCGGATCCGGTGTCTCCTCTTCGGTTACCGCATCCTCTTCTTCGGCTTCCTGCGCCTGGGGAGCCGCTGTCTCCTCCACGGGGGTGAGCTGCTCTTCGGCTGCCAGCAGGGCCGCCTGGGGATCCCAGTCCGGATCCTCCTCTACGACCGGTGTCTCCTCCTCCAGGGGAGCTTCCTCCTCCGCGGGAGTCTCTTCTTCTGTGACTGCATCTTCCTCCGGATCCGGAGTTTCTTCCTCTGTGATCACGTCTTCTTCCTCCGGCAGGCTCTCGGTGATCACCGTCACCGAACCCTTCCACACGCCTTCCTCTTCATTCCATCCCTCCATCCAGGACAGATCCACACCCTCCGCCGGCTTTAAAGTCGCCGCACAGCTCTCGGTCCTCCAGGAGGGCACATAGGTAGGATCCTCCCAGGTGAGGGTTCCGTACTCGTTTGCCGGGAGGGGAATGTCCCCCAGGGCCATGCACTCTGAAACGGTGATGTCCGGGATCACCTTTTTCTCCTCCGTCTGGGCGCTTTCCTCTCCGGCCAGTGCGGGATAAACCCCCGCCGTCACCAGGGAAGCCCCCAGCACCGCCGCCGCCAGAAGGCGGACTCCTCTTTTACCGTATCTCTTTCCCCTGATTTTCTCCATCATCTCTCCACCTCTTTAACCTTTCTCTGCCACCCTTCTCTCGAGAAGGCTGTTACTTATCCGTTAAGATATATTTCAGTTTTGTGAACTGACCTGCCTATAATATATCAAACCCTTGTCGATTTGTAAAGATTCTGTAATAAATTTTTTTAAATTTTGAAAAGAAAATTCTGGCGTGAAAGATGCGCATTCTGTATCAGCGGGAAAAAAGCCCGAAAAAAAGGGCCTGATCCCTGGTCTTCCCCGGGAGATCCGGCCCTTTTGAAAGGCTTATTACTTTTGTAAAGCTCTTGTAACACTTTTGAAACAGTTCCTATTCACCGATCAGCCAGTTGTACATCTCCTCATACTGGCGGGCGGAGTTGTTCCAGGAGAAGTCCTTGGCCATGGCCCGGTCCACCATCCGGTTCCACTGCCGGCGGTTGTCGTAGTACACCGATTCCGCATTGCGGATCGTGCCCAGCATCTCGTGGGCGTTGTAGTTGCGGAAGCTGAAGCCGGTACCGGTTCCTTCATATTTATTATAGGGCTCCACGGTATCTTTCAGTCCCCCGGTCTCCCGCACGATGGGCAGGGTTCCGTAGCGCAGGCTCATGAGCTGGCTGAGGCCGCAGGGCTCAAAAAGAGACGGCATCAAAAAGGCGTCGGCTCCGGCGTAGATCCGGTGGGACAGCGGATCGTCGTAGTAGATCTGGGCCGCCACCTTTCCCGGATACTTCCAGGCATAGTGCCGAAACATGTTTTCATACCGCTCATCCCCGGTTCCCAGCACCACCAGCTGGATGGAATCCTGACAGAGCTCCTCCATCACGTAGGCGATCAGGTCAAAGCCCTTCTGGTCTGTAAGCCGGGAGACGATGCCGATCAGCATGGTATCCGGATCCTCGGTGAGCTTCAGTTCCTTTTGCAGGGCCAGCTTGTTCTTTACCTTCTCCTTGCGGAAGGTGACGGCGTTGTAGTTGGCTGCGATGTGTTCATCCGTCTCCGGGTTGAAGATCTCATAGTCGATGCCGTTTATGATGCCCCGCAGGCTGTTGGATCTGGCATTCATCAGACCGTCCAGTCTCTCCCCGTAGAAGGGAGTCTTGATCTCCTCCGCGTAGGTGTTGCTGACCGTGGTCACCGCATCGGCAAAGACGATGCCGCCTTTGAGGAAGTTGCCGTCCTGATAGGCTTCCAGCTTGTCCGGGGTGAAATAGTAGTCGGAGAGACCCGTGATGTCCTTTACGGTCTGTACGTTGTACACCCCCTGGAATTTCAGGTTGTGGATGGTCATGATGGTCTTGATCCCCCAGAAGAATTCATTCTGCTGGAAGGAATCGTGCAGGTATACGGGAACCAGTCCCGTCTCCCAGTCATGGCAGTGGATGATCTGGGGCCGGAAGCCGATCACCGGCAGCACGGAGAGCACCGCCTTGGAGAAGAAGGCGAACTTCTCCAGATCCCAGGGTGCGCTGTCGTAGGGCCTGGGGCCGTTAAAGTAGTACTCATTGTCGATAAAGTAGAACGTGATGCCCTCATAGTTCATCTGCATCAGGCCCACATAGCAGTTCTTGTATCCCAGATCCATGTAGAAATGGGTCACATACTCCATCTGGTCCTTCCATTCCTGATGAATGCAGGCGTACTTGGGCAGAATCACCCGCACGTCAAAGTAGCGTTTGTCAAAACACTTGGGCAGAGCTCCGGCCACATCCGCCAGTCCCCCGGTCTTGATAAACGGAACCGCCTCCGATGTGGCATACAGGATATTTTTCATCTGCAGCATCCTCCTTCCAGACTCCTCTTTATCTGTCCATCGGCCCTTGCCGACATCTCTTCAATGAACGCAAAACCGCCGGGGGATCTTTTTCCCCGCTCTTTTCAATTATTATAGCGCAAAAACAGACCCATGGAAAGAGAGATTTTTGTCTGTTGGGCTTTCTTTCTTCTTTCTTTTTTCTCTTACCTGATTTTTACAGGGCCAGGTTCTGGTAGTCCATCCGGAGCCGGTCCACGATCACGGTGATGTACTCCGTATTGGTGGGTCTTCCTCCCCGGGTGCTGCAGGACCGGCCGAAGAGGGAGAGAAGGGCCTGGGAGTCTGACCTGTCCCAGGAGCTTTCGATGGCATGGCGGATGGTCCGTTCCACCCGGCAGGGGGTGGTCCGGTTTTTTCTGGCCACCAGTACATAGAGGTTTTTGGTGACGGACTCCAGCAGGTCCCTGTCCTCGTAGGCCAGCATGATGGCATCCCGCAGATACCCGTGTCCCTTGAAGCTGGCCGGCACCCCCAGGAGCTGGAGAACACCGGTCACATCCGCCTCCAGGACTCCCTGCATGGACACGCCGCTGTCCTCATGGAGAAGGGGCATACAGCTGCACTTCTCCTTCCGGTATTCCATCTTGGCGGACAGCAGCTTGATCCGTTTCAACAGAGCCTGACAGTCCAGGGGCTTTAACATGTAGTACTCGGCCCCCATGCGGAAAACCTCCTCCATCAGCCGCTGAGGCCTTATGGAGGAGATCACGATAAAGGCCGGCCTGCCCAGTTTCCCCTTCCCGGGAAACTGATTCATCACCCAGATGCCGTCTCCGTCGGGCATGAGCAGATCCAGAACCACCACATCCGGACTGGCCGTCAGGATCAGGGTTCGGGTTTCCGTTCCGCTCCCGGCTTCCCCCGCCAGAGTCAGATCCGGATCCTCCTGGATCGCCTCCCTGATGGTTTTCACCATCCTTTCATCGTCGTCCGCCACGGCCACACTGATTTTTCTCATGAGGCACCCTCCTTCCGTGCGGATCCTTTACGGGTGGACCCGCTTTGGCTTCATTATAGAAGAAGGGTTTGGGGAAAACAAGGATAAAGAGCCACACACCCCCAACTTTCGTTCGCAAAATTTCGACACGAAAGCGAAAGTATTTCCTTCGATAAGCCCGGATGAGGCGGGCACGCTTTATCTCTTTCCCACAAAGAGCGTGCCCGCCTCTCCTCCCTTGACGATGTCGTAGAGGGAGGCGGGGTGTTTGCCGTTGGTGATCACGGTGTCAATGCCCTGGGCGGTGGCCAGACGGGCGGCCTGGATCTTGGTGCGCATGCCTCCGGTACCCCTCCGGGAACCGGCGCCGCCCGCCAGCTGGTAAACACTGTCATCGATCTCCTCGATCCGGGAGATCAGCCGGGCATCCGGGTAGAGCCTGGGATCCCTGTCATAAAATCCCTCGATATCCGAGAAGATCACCAGCTTTTCCGCTCTGCACAGGATGGCCACCACCGCGGAGAGCATGTCGTTGTCTCCGAAGAGCCGGTCCTCGGACTCGATCTCCTTGTAGCTCACCGAGTCGTTCTCGTTCACCACCGGGATGATGCCCATCTCCAGCAGAGCCTCAAAGGTGTTGGAGAGGTTTTCCTTTTTCTCCTCCTCCTCGATGTCCTCCGCATTGAGAAGGATCTGGGCGATGTTCTTGTCGTAGTCCCCGAAAAACTTGTCGTAGAGATAGATGATGCTGCACTGGCCCACCGCGGCCGCCGCCTGTTTAAGCCGCATGGAATCCGGCTTCTGACGCATGTTCAGCTTGTTGCAGCCCACGGCGATGGCCCCGGAGGACACCAGGATCACCTCGTAACCCATGTTCTGGATGTCGGAGAGAACCAGGGCCAGTCTGTCAAAGGCCCGCAGGTCGCTCTTTCCCAGTTCATTTGTCAGGGTGGAGGTTCCCACCTTCACCACAATCCGATTCTGTTTCAGTTTCATGGTCGTTTGTGTCTCACTTCCTTATTAAATGCCCCGGAAGCGGAAGGTAAATTCCAGTCTTCTGCTCACATCGATCAGGTATTCCGGATGAGGTCTGGCTCCCCAGCTGTCGTCCCCGGCGATTCCCAGCTGCTGCAGGGCTGCCCGGATCACCGTATGGTGAACGGGAGGCAGATCGTAGGGATGACGGGCATTTTCCAGCTCGTGGGGAGTATAGGGAAGTGCGGAGAAATTCATGGCATCCCCCTGGAAGAGAAGGCCCCGGCCGTCTCTTCCGGTAACCTTTGCCCAGCGCACGCCCGTCCGGTTTCCGCACTCCTGGGGAACCAGGTACCGGGCCAGGCTCCCGGATACGGGGCAGCGGTAGATCCCCAGCTTTCCTCCCCGGCAGCGGTCCTGATAGGTCTCCTCGGGTCCCATCCCGTACCACTCCAGATGATCATAATCCGCACTCATGGTAAACATCATGCCGAATTCCGGCATGTCGCCCAGCTCCGGAACCGGATCGTAGAAAAGGGTGGTCTCCACCGTGCCGTCGGGAAATACGTGATAGCGCACCTGGCAGGAAGATACCGGCCGGGTGGGCATCTGGTAGGTGTAGGTCAGGGTAAGACCTTCCCCATCCTCCTTTACCAGAGCCGGACCTGAGCAGACGGCATAAAGGCCGGCGATCTTCCACTGGCCGTACCGGGCCTGCATGTGATATCCCTGGTCATTGTCCGTGGGAGCCCTCCAGAAGTTGGGCACGGGCAGGGTCTCCAGCATCTCCTTTCCCCCGTACCGGTAGGAAATCAGTCCCCCGGAGAGGGAAAAGAGCACCTGATACTCATCCCCGTAGATTCCCACGTTGCGCACGCCCCGCACGACATGGAAGGGTTTCCTGATTTCTGTTTTACCGGGCTTTTCTCCCACGGTGTAGATCCCCTGGCCGAAAGCCACCTCATGACCGGCTTTTGCCCAGGGAGTGTCCTCCTTCAGGGTGAAGGAGACGGTCACCGCGTATTCCCCGGGAACCTCCCCGGGGGAGATGGGAAGGGCATAGGAAGCCTGAGAAAGCGGGGGCACACTGGTGGAAAGAACAGATCTCTCCGTCACCACCCCGTCTCTGGCCAGGGTTACCAGACAGCGGAAGTCCCCGGTATTTACAAACAGGTTTTTATTGATCACCGTCACCCGGTCCCGGGAGACCTGGGCGGTAATGTTCTGGTAGTTGAACTTCACCTCCTGCATCTTGGGGGAAGGGGACCGGTCCCCGCCGTAGACGATGCCGTTTCCGGAGAAGCTGTAATCCGTGGGCCGGTCCCCGAAATCCCCGCCGTAGGCCTGGAATTCCCGGCCGTACCGGTCCTTTTTATAGATGGACTGATCCACGTAGTCCCAGATGAATCCTCCCTGGTAGAGAGGTTCGGTGTCCGTCAGATCCGTGTAGCGGTCCATGGCCCCGCAGGAGTTGCCCATGGCATGGGTGTACTCACAGAGGATCATGGGTCTGTCCGGATATTTGGAGAGGAAATCCCGGATGCGCTCCGCAGGGGTGTACATCTGGCTTTCCATGTCGGTGGTGTCGTTGTAGCGCCGGTCGTTGGTCACGCCCTCGTAGTGCACCAGGCGGGTGGAATCCAGCTGGTGGAACCTTTCGGACATCTTTTTCAGATTCAGGCCTCCGAAGGATTCGTTTCCGCAGGACCAGATCAGGATGGCGGGGTGGTTCTTGTCCCTCTGAAAGATGGACTCCACCCGGTCCAGCATCATGTCCTGCCATTCCGGACGGTCTCCCGGAAGCACGGCCTCCGGTCCCTGGCCCCGCATGAGCATGGCATCCCAGGTGCCGTGGGTCTCCAGGTTGGTCTCGTCGATCATGTAGATCCCCAGCCGGTCACAGAGCCGGTAGATCCTGGAGTCATTGGGATAATGGCTGGTGCGGATGGCATTGATGTTGTTGCGCTTCATGGTCACCACATCCAGAAGGATTTCCTCATTTCTGGGGCTTCTTCCGGAGATGGAGCTGAACTCGTGGCGGTTAACCCCCTTAAACACGATTCTCTTTCCGTTGAGAAGCATGAGGGAGTCCTTCAGTTCAAATCTGCGAAATCCCACGGTTTCACAGATCACTTCGTTTACAGTACCCTCTTCATCCTCCACCGTAAGCAGCAGTTCATAGAGGCTGGGATTTTCCGCACTCCAGAGAAGCACATCCTCCACGGGAAGGGAGAGATGTCCTTTTCCATCCGAAAGGGCAAACTCCGTCTCTTTAAGGATCCTGCCCTCCTCCGTGGGGAAACTTCCCTGTTCCAGAACCCGGGCCAGGTGATGCTCCCGGGTGATGCATTCCTTGAGAACCGCCTTTACCTTTCCGCTTCCGGATCCGAGGGCATCCACCTCCAGGGTTCCCTCCCGGAAGGAATCATCCAGCAGGGTGCGGATCCGCAGGTCCTGGATGTGCACATCCGGGCAGGTATAGAGATATACGTCCCGGAAAAGTCCGGAAAAGCGGAAGAAGTCCTGATCCTCCGCCCAGCTGCTGCTGGTCCACTTGATCACCTGTACCGCCAGCTTGTTCTCCCCCTCCCGCACATAGGGGGTGAGATCAAAGTCAGCAGGGGTAAAACTGTCCTCGCTGTATCCCACATAGATGCCGTTGAGCCAGAGGATCATCCCGCTCTCAGCGCCCTGGAAGGACACATAGAGAGGACGGCCCTTCATGGCTTCCGGAACCGTAAAATATTTCACATAGCTGGCCACGGGGTTAAAGCGTCCGGGGATCTCATCGGTCCAGATGGGCTCCACCCCGTCCCAGGGGTACTGTACATTCACATACTGGGGGACGTCATATCCCTCCATCTGGATGTGAGCAGGCACCCGGATGTCCGCCCAGTCGTGGCAGTCCACACCGGGATCCTGAAAATCCTTGACACACTCGGAGAAGTTCCTCCCGTAGGAGAACTTCCACAGTCCGTTCAGAGAATACCGGAAGGGATTCTCCCCCCTCCTCATCATCTCCCAGCCGGGATAACAGATGTGATCCGAGTGGGCGGCAAGTGCATGATCCTTGAAAAACCGGGGATCCTGCAGTTTCCTGTAGTCAAACATAGAAAAAGTACCTCCTTATCTTCCGGGCCCGCCTCCGGCGGTCCCTGTTGGCAAGTGTTGGTATTATACCATTACTTTCCGGAAAAGGAAACAGCTTTCTGAAGGGATTTCCAGGAGACAAAAAGGAGACATGGAAAAAGAGCAGATTCGACGGGTGTCGAACCTGCTCTGTCAAATCACTGCGGAGCGATCCTTGTATACAGATCTTCCAGCGGCTCCGTTAAGATCATCTGCTGATGATCTTCCAGAACCTGCAGATGCCCTTTGTTCATCACGGAAACAGTATCACACAATTCTGTAATGTCTTCCATGTGATGGCTGGCCATCACAATGGTTTTCCCCTGTTCCTTCAGGTTCAGGAGCAGTTCTCTCACATCGTTTACCCCTTCATTGTCAAGACCGTTCATGGGCTCGTCCAGCAGAATAAGGTCCGGATTTTCCATGATAGCCTGTGCAATCCCCAGCCGCTGCCTCATTCCCAGAGAATATTTCCCCACATGTTTCCTGTTCGCAGCATCGAGTCCTACCAGATCCATGCATTCCCGTATTGCGTTGTCATCGATCTGCTTCCTTAACCCGGCCAGGTATTTCAGATTCGCAAATCCGCTGAGATTGGACAAAAAGCCGGGGACTTCAATGATTGCTCCAATGGAATCAGGAATCTCCGTATCCGTGCCAATCAGTTTCCCGAAAACCCTGATCGTGCCTGTACTCACCCTGGTTAAGCCGCAGATACTTTTCAGGAGCATGGTCTTACCGGCGCCGTTTCTGCCTATAAGGCCATGAATCTTTCCGCTCTCAAAAGAAACAGTAACATCCTGATAAATCCATGTATCCTTAATCTGCTTCCCGGCATTTTCAATGCAAACAGCATCCATTGTTATATATCTCTCCTTCCTTTTAGTAATATTAGGATTCCTGATAAGCAGAAGAAAATATTAGCAAAAATCATAAGAAAATAATTTAAATTGTGAATCCCGTACACCTGTTCAGGCATAAAAGAGCTGCGAATGAACATTCCCCAAAATGATGGAATAAACCGGGATAATGGGCGAATATACAATCCCAGAAATCCCCCTCCTGCGTTTAAAAGAAATGTCACCCATCCTGACCAGACCGCATGATGAAACATGAAATACAGAGTAATCTGAATTACAGACCACAAAAGCAGATTGGAAATCAGCAGCGGACAGGTCATGACAGCCGTATCCGCTTCATAGATGAACAGAACACCCAGTGTCAGCACAACTCCCCACAGTATTGCTGTACAGGAACAGGCAGACAGCATCCAAAGCTGAAAAGAGCCGCGTTTCCTCATTCTCAACGTAAAAAAGATTTCAATCTGCTTCCCCCGTTCCAGGATAATTCCGTTAACTAAAACAGGAATTATAGTTATCATCAGCCATTTTCCATAAACAAAGGGATCTAATCCGCCATCTGTAAAATCCCAGGGCAGACCCAGCAGGACGGAGTTTCCATATTGAGCCGGTGAAATAATAAATGCAAGCCCACAGTAAAACAGACAGAGAAGAGGTATATTGATAAGCTTACTTAATATCTGCCACAGCATCTCATTCACCTCCCAAAGACAGACATTCAAATCAGAACAACTCTGCTTTATTAATGATTTTACGGCCAGCCGCGATTGAAATAATGCAGACAATCGAGAGCAGTACAAATGAATACAAGGATGACATTTCGCCATCATGGTAAGCGGGAACCGCACAGCAAAGAAGAGAAAATTTCATCGGAATAACGAGCCCAAGATTTGCATAGGAAATATATCCCAATATGTGAATCATTGCGGCTAAAACCCATCCAAGACCATGAAATGAACACAAATTCCCTGCAAAAATAACGAAGCCAGTCAAAGACATGTACAAAGAGCCAAAAAACATGGTTTTCACTGCGGCGCCAAGAGGAGACAAATTCTCTATCATCTCGGGGAAAGGAAAGGAAAACGCGAATTTTCGAATAACATAAACAGGCTGCTTAACAGCAAGTATCCTAATCCCTTCACTCCATGTGTTCTCAAACAGCGGTTCTGCATACAGTACAGTGAGAATGCACAGAAAAATGAAAATAATAAGCGAGTAAAGTATTGAGGAAATGAAAATATAGGAAATTTGGCTCCAGAACCATTTAATTTTCCCTGTTCTTATTATTTCATATTTGCTTAAATCATTCACAAAAGGGGCATCTGACAATAGAAGAAATGATCCAAGCAAAATGCCCATAAACCATGTAATATGGGAGCCAATAACAATATATGCTTCAAAAATCTGTGCAGAACTGTGCATGGCTTTCATACATGACAGGAACATTGAACCGTTTTTCAGGCAAATACCAAATCCCAGCAGAAAAGCAGCCCATATACGGAAATTTGTTTTCCAGGATCTGATATGGTAACCGGCAGGAATCAATATCGAACTCATAACTCATTTGCCTTCTTTCTTATTCCAATACATGAAACCAGAATACACAACGTTATAATTGTACCCTGATAAATTAAAATAAATTCAAATGATGGAATAAAATTTGAGTCCCCTCGAAACATATATACAGGATTAAATGGGCTTTCTGACAATAACACCCATAATATCTGATATATGACAAAAGGAGCGATATACGTGACATATCGATTTGTAATAATAACAGAGATTACCAGTCCGGCCAATGCCCATACTGCTCCGAATAAAAAAGCGACTAAAATCTTCAGGATCACGAACACGCTTTCATGATATTTCATCAATATTCCCATTCTCGCCCATACTGTATTTTGCATAAACGCACAGGTTTCTTCCGTTTCCGGCACAGTTGTCCGAAAAGCACAAACCGCAATAACAATTGCTACAGTCAGTGCCATCATGATACCCCCGGAAAGTAACACAGACAGGCATCTTTGAAATGAGTACCTTTTAACACCTGTCCTCGAAACAATGGATTTGATAAATCCTGAGTTATAATCCTCACAAAAGCTTCCCGAAAACGGCAAAGCACAGAAAATAGCTGCAAATGGAGAAAAATCACTTGTTCCGAATGGTACGGACAGGCATTGTAAAAAAGTCCCGTTAATCCTGTTTTGAAATACAGGACGAAGTAATATAAACAGGCTCAAAAATAACGATATATAAAAACCTGGTGTTTTTAACATTCTTTTTAAATCACATCCAACCAGTTTTCCATAGCTTTTTTCTGTCACGCCAGAATCATATTTCACCTGCATGAACCCTCCATAATTATTTGTTAATAATAAATCCCCAAAAAGCTTCCATCTTCAAGACGATACATATAGGTGCATTTTATATCATATTCCTTTTCAACGCCCTGTTCATTATCGGTTCTGCTGTCAATGCAGTCAAAAGACCAGACAGGAACTAATGTATATGAGTAATCCTCATTCATTTCTGGAAAAAACTCAATGGAAATGTGATTTACTGATATCCTGTCTCCACTTGAGAAAGAAGAAACATCGACTTTTAAATTTTCCATAACAGAATCCAGGTCTGCTATACGTTCGATCTTCCGTTTTTCTCCATCTTGAAAAATAAACTTACCCTGTATCGAGCAGATACCATCCGAGGAATATTCTACTGAAGTACTTAATGGGCCAGAGTTTGCTTCGGCTTTTACAGAAACCTTCATACCCTCATAAACTGCCTGCATGGAAATAACGTAACAGCCGGACTTATCACTGGCTTCTGGCTTATCTTCTGCCTGAATATTCCAGGGTATGAATGTAAAGCAGGAATATTCTTCTAATATTTCTCTGATTTTTTCAGATGTTTCTTCTGCGGAGAGATCCATTCCGGGAGGTGTCATTTCTGTAAAATACCCATATTCAATCAAGTGACCACTATCCATATATTTTCTTTTTAAACTCAAAGGATAATTCAAATAGTAAAAAATTCCATTTTCAGACAGGCTGCAGGAAATAACCATATCCCCGTTTTCATAATAATCCCAGCTTCGTTTTTGATCTTCTGTTTTCTCCTCAGTCACCTCAGGATGATCATCTCTCACAAAGCGATCTACAGCTTTCAAAAGAGCATCCTCATCAATAAGTATTTTGACCTCGGCAATTTCCTTAATGTCTCCAATCTCAACATCTGCATCAATTGTCAAACTCTTGCCGTCTATCTCATTCTGCACGGTAACATGAGGCTGAGTTTCCTCAATCACGCTTTCCGGTGAAATGAGATTTGCTTCAAAGTTAGCCGATTCACTTCCTTTTTTTTCACAAGCTGACAGTGACAGTATCATAAATGCAATAATAATTAATAACGATTTATTACTCATAATTCTCCTTTTTCAAGCAAATCTAATATCTTGATTCTATAAATCTCTCACAGTTGTTTAGAATATAATTGTAACTTTAACGGCTTTTATCTCTACTGAATATCGAAATACTTTATCGCAACATAATAACAGCTTATTCGACGGCTCGGACTAAAGCGTCGAAAGTATTCTTATTGACAGCTATAAAATCATCATGCGATTGCACCATCTCATTAAAAAGCCTATCAATTTTTCTCGGTTTCCCATAAAGATCTTTTCAATGACAAATTTGATATCAGCTTTAAATTCGTTAAAATTATAATAATATTTTAAACGAAGTTCTATCATGACCTATTTCTAGAGCAAAAAAGATGTAGGTTTGAACTTTATAGCGTAATTAATTCAGTCTATATACCAATGCTTTCTTCGCACAACATAGATACATTGAATTACTAATTTCTAAAATATTCTTCATGTAAACTTCATAAATCTTTTCCAGCATGTTACATATTTGCACAATTGAAAAAAGGGGTTGTATTGGTCCAAGAGTACAATTTTGACAATCTTATCTAAAGCTCTCAGCACATTTTAACATTTACGGCCGGAAAAAGTTTAGAGATATCTTCGGACTTGACTGTAATCTCCACCCGAGTAATCGCATTCAAAGGCAAAGAGAGGCGCACCAATAAACGCCAGAATATTCGTTATAAAACCACTTATAGAAGTAATCAATACCTTAATATTAAATCTTAGAATCTCAACTAGGATAGTGTTGTATCTAATGTATAATGTTATATGAACAATATGCACTATAATTGATTTTAAATCTTATAAAAGTTTCTCGCCGAAAAACACCATCGGATAATTCTTCTTAATTTGCTCACACACAGAAATCTATCTTAAAACATCACTAGAAGCAATACAACAAAAGCATCCACAACTTTAAGAAACAAGAAAAGTAGATCTTATTAACTCGTTTAAACTAATCAAGTAAAAAAATATGAATCCAACAAAGTATAAAAACATTAATACACGAAAATAGAAGTACAAAGGTATAAATGTTCAAATAAAGAATGTCGTCAAACATTCTTAACCACTACATGTAGAATATTTGATGGATACGAAATATCTATCGGTGAATGGATAAAATATTGCATGAACATTTTTGGAAATGTATCTGTAAACGCAAATTTATAGAAGTGCAAAAATACATTTGATGCATTGAAATATTGGCTCGAGAGGCTGTTTATGCTTCCAGAATGCTATCAATGTGACTTCGACTTTTTGAATGAGTATGGCTAGATAAAGTAAATTATAGCATAATGATCCAAGATAAGGTGTTTAACGAAGATGGATCCTTTCCGAGGGGCTTATCAAAAATTCAAATTTTATAGGTGTTGCTTCCAATATAAACATAT
>CAZJYM010000016.1:0-7601 GCA_964550245.1 uncultured Blautia sp.
GCTGCCGGAGACAGGAACTGTCTCCGGCAGCTTTTATATTATGAAGAGTTTTTGTCCATGCTGATTCTGTCTGTGGATGAAAAGACAGAGAAAGACAGCGGGTTTAGCTTATGTGAGGAGCTTTTTGTGACGGATTTCCTGCAGGGAATGACCACAAACAACCCTGATCTGAAAAAACGAATCGTTGAAAAGAGGCCCGGTGTGTGCTATGCTATAAAAGATGGAACTGTTCCCCGGCATGGGGTTATCAGATGGCAATAGGGGTATTTCTGCCGGGGCTTTTCCGGCAGTTGGGGAGGAATAAGGATGCAGAGTGCGAAATTGTCCTGTTTGCTGCAGGATCTGGAGTTTGAACTCCTTCAGGGAAGCCTGGATGTGGAGGTGAACTCGGTGGTCTATGATTCCCGGAAGGCAGGGGAGGGATCCCTTTTTCTGTGCATACGGGGAGCCGTTTCCGATGGTCATGCCTACGCGGGGGATGTGATCCGGGCCGGTGCCGTTGCACTGGTGGTGGAGGAGCCGGTGGAAGCTCCCAAAGAGGTAACGGTGATTCGGGTTGCCGATTCCCGCTATGCCATGGCCTTTATCTCCGCCGCCTGGTTTGGTCATCCCGCCCGGGAGATGAAGACCATCGGCGTTACCGGCACCAAGGGAAAGACCACCACCACCTACATGGTTCGCTCCATCCTGGAGAAAGCCGGGTACAAAGTGGGGCTGATCGGCACCATCGAGACCATCATTGGGGACGAGAGGATCCCGGCCGAGCATACCACCCCCGAATCCTATGTGGTTCAGCAGGACTTTCGAAGGATGGCGGATGCGGGATGCGACTGCGTGGTGATGGAAGTATCCTCCCAGGCTTTGATGCTGCACAGGACCCAGGGCTTTGTCTTTGACTACGGGGTGTTTACCAACATTGAGCCGGATCACATCGGTCCCAATGAGCACCGGGACTTTGAGCACTATTTAAGTTGTAAGGCCATGCTGCTCTCCCAGTGTAAGGTGGGAATCGTAAACCGGGATGACGAGCACTACGAGAGGATCATCCGGGACCATACCTGTGAACTGGAGACCTTTGGATTTTCCCCAAAGGCGGATCTGTGGGCTTCGGATCCCCAGATGGTAAACGGAGGCGGAACCCTGGGGATTTCCTATAAGTTAAACGGAGCACTGAATTTCCCCGTGGAGATTGACATCCCGGGAAAGTTCAGCATTTACAACTCCCTGACCGCCATTGCCATCTGCCGGCATTTCGGGGTTTCCAGGGAAAACATTGTGGAAGCCTTAAAAGACATCCGGGTAAAGGGCCGGGTGGAGCTGGTAAAGGTCTCCGATGAATTTACCCTGATGATCGACTATGCCCATAATGCGATGGCCCTGGAGAGTCTTTTGACTACCCTGCGGGCTTACCATCCCCACAGGCTGGTGTGCGTGTTTGGCTGCGGGGGAAACCGGGACCGGAACCGGCGCTTTGAGATGGGGGAGGTATCCGGCCGTCTGGCGGACTTTACCATTATCACCTCGGACAATCCCCGGTATGAGGATCCCCTGGCCATTATCGCCGACATCCGTACCGGCATGGAAAAGACCGATGGAAAGTTTATCGAGATTCCGGACCGGAAGGAGGCCATCGCCTACGCCATTCATCACGGGGAACCGGGGGACATCGTGGTTCTGGCCGGGAAGGGACATGAGGACTATCAGGAGATCAGGGGAAAGAAGTATCCCATGGATGAGAGAGACCTGATCCGGGACATTCTCTCGGGACGGTAGCCCCTGCCGGAAAGGGACGGGTAGGAACGGGTGTTTGCGGATATCATTGTGGATATTTCCCATGAGAAGCTGGACAGAAGCTTCCAGTATCTGGTTCCGAAGGAACTGGAGAGAGAGATCCGGGAAGGAATGGTGGTGACAATCCCCTTCGGCAGGGGAAATCAGGAGATTCGGGGGTATGTGATCGGTCTGGGGGACACCCCTTCCATTGATCCGGACAAAATGAAGTCGGTACTTTCCCTGTCAAGCGGGGAGGAGACGACTGAATCCCGGATGATCGCCCTGGCCGCCTGGATGAAAAAGCGCTACGGCTCCACCATGATCCAGGCCTTAAAGACGGTACTGCCCTTTAAAGAAAAGGTAAAAGCCAGGGAAAAGAGATATCTGGTGTTAAATGTCTCCCAGGAAGATGCCAGAAGAGAGATGGAGCGGCTCCTCTCCCGCCGGGCCACCGCCCGGGCGAAAGTTTTGGAGACGCTTCTGGAATCCGACCGGGCGGAGGCCCGGGGGATCCCCTCTTCCGTGATCAATCCCCTGGTGGAACAGGGCTGGATCCGGGTGGAGACCGATGAGGTGCTGCGGATCCCTTTTAATGCGGAGGATTATACCGGGGAGGAAAACCTGCCCATGACGGAGGGCCAGCTGGAGGCAGCCCGGGAGATCCGAAAAGAATGGGCGGGAGAAAACCGGCCCGTTCTTCTCTGGGGGGTTACGGGAAGCGGAAAGACCCAGGTCTACATGGATCTGATCGATGAGGTTTTATCCCGGGGGAAACAGGCCATCGTGCTGATCCCGGAGATTGCCCTGACCTACCAGACTCTGCGGAGATTTACCTCCCGGTTTGGGGAAAAGGTATCGGTGATGAATTCCCGTCTCTCCCAGGGAGAGAGATACGATCAGTTTAAAAGGGCCCGAAAGGGAGAGATCCAGGTGATGGTGGGACCCCGATCCGCTTTATTTACTCCCTTTGAACATCTGGGCCTTATTATCATGGATGAGGAGCATGAACCCACCTACCAGAGTGAAAACTCTCCCCGGTATCATGCGAGAGAGACGGCGGTGGAGAGGGCCCGGATGGAGGGGGCCTCGGTGATCCTGGGATCCGCCACCCCTTCCCTGGAAGCCTACAGCCGGGCCCTTTCCGGGCAGTACGCCCTGGTAAGCCTCTCAGAACGGTATGGAAACCGGCCCCTGCCGAAGGTGTCCGTGGTGGATCTGCGCCAGGAGCTTCGCAAGGGAAACCGGTCCGTGTTCAGCCGGCAGCTGCAGGAGGCCATGGCAGAAAGGCTGGAGAAAAAAGAGCAGACCATGCTCTTTTTAAACCGGAGAGGGTATGCGGGCTTTGTGTCCTGCCGCTCCTGCGGACATGTGATGAAGTGTCCCCACTGTGATGTGTCCTTAAGTCAGCACAGCAACGGAAAGCTGGTTTGTCACTACTGCGGGTATGAGCGTCCCGGAGTAGATCACTGTCCGGTCTGCAATTCCCCCTATATCGGAGGATTTAAGGCGGGAACCCAGCAGGTGGAGCAGGTGATCAAAAAGATCCTGCCTACTGCCCGGGTGCTGCGGATGGACTATGACTCCACCAGAAGCCGGGGAAGCTATGAAAAGATCCTCTCCTCCTTTGCGGCCCACGAGGCGGACATCCTGGTGGGAACCCAGATGATTGTAAAAGGACATGACTTTCCCGATGTAACCCTGGTGGGGGTGATCGCCGCGGATCTCTCCTTAAATGCCGCCGACTACCGCTGCGCCGAGAGAACCTTTCAGCTTCTCACCCAGGCGGTGGGAAGATCCGGAAGGGGAAGAAAGACGGGGGAGGCCATTATTCAGACCTACCAGCCGGACCACTACAGCATCATCGCCTCAGCCCGGCAGGATTACCAGATGTTCTACCGGCAGGAGATCGCCATCCGCGGCCTGTTGGACTATCCTCCCTGCGCCCACATGCTGACCGTTCTGGCATTCGGGGAAAAGGAGGAAAACCTCATCCGGGGCATGGACGCCTTAAAGCTCTATATCAACCGCATTTATCCCGGGGAGGATCTGCATCTGATCGGACCGGCTCCGGCTGCGGTGGGCAGGGTGGATGATGTGTACCGCCGGGTCATGTATCTGAAGCACAAGGAGGAAAAGACCCTCTGTTTAATAAGGAACAAACTGGAAAAATACATTGAGATCAATCCGGGTTACCGGGATCTGTACATACAGTATGATTTTAGTTGAGGAATGAGAAGAGAGGAAGAGATAGAAAGATGGCCCTGAGAACGATTCGTCTGCAAGGGGATCCGGTACTGACCAGAGTCAGCAGACCGGTTAAGGAGATGACACCAAGACTTAAACAGCTGGTTTCGGATATGCTGGAGACCATGTATGAGGCCAACGGGGTGGGCCTGGCGGCCCCCCAGGTGGGAATCCTGCGGCGCATTGTCACCATTGACATCGGGGAAGGCCCCATCGTGCTCATCAATCCGGAGATCGTGGAGAGCTCCGGAGAGCAGACGGGGGACGAAGGATGCTTAAGCGTTCCCGGCATGGTGGGACAGGTCACCCGGCCGGAACACGTGAAAGTCGCTGCCCTGGACGAAGACATGAATCCGGTGGAGTATGAAGGCGACGGCCTTCTGGCCCGGGCCTTCTGTCATGAGCTGGATCACCTGGAGGGAAGAATGTACACCTCCCTGGTGGAGGGAGAACTCCGGGAAGCCGTCTACGAGGATGAAGAGGAAGAAAGCCAGGAGGAGCAGCAATGAGACTGATTTACATGGGAACCCCGGACTTTGCGGTACCGGCACTGGAAGCCCTCTCCCGGTCCGGCCGGGAGATTGTATCCGTTGTCACCCAGCCGGACCGGAGAGGGGGAAGGGGCAGGACCCTCCTTCCCCCGCCGGTAAAGGAGTGTGCTTTGGCCTTGGGGATCCCGGTGCTGCAGCCGGAGAAGGTGCGGGATGGTGATTTCATAGAGACTTTACGCTCCCTTCATCCGGACTGCATCATCGTGGCCGCCTTTGGCCAGATCATCCCGGAGGAAATCCTGGAGATCCCGCCCTTCGGCTGTCTCAACATTCACGCCTCCCTTTTGCCGAAGTACCGGGGAGCCTCTCCGGTTCAGCGGGCCGTCATGGAGGGGGAGAAGGAGTCCGGGGTGACCTTGATGCGGATGGACCGGGGACTGGATACGGGGGATATCATTGCCCAGAAGGTGGTGCCCTTATCGGCAGATGAGACCGGGGGCAGCCTTTTTGACAGGCTTTCAATAGCGGGGGCGGAACTTTTAATTGAGACACTGCCCTCTGTCTTTGACGGGACTGCGGTCTATACGAAACAGCCCAAGGAGAGTCCCACCCCCTATGCCTCCATGATTACCAGGGAAATGGGGATCCTGGACTTTGGGGAGAGCGCAGAAAAGCTGGAGAGACTGGTGCGGGGACTGGATCCCTGGCCGGGGGCCTCCGCTTATCTTAACGGAAAGAACCTGAAGATCTACAAAAGCTCCGTAACAAAGGGTTCCGGGGAGCCGGGAGTCATCCTGGAAGCCGGACATGCGGGGATTGCGGTGGCCTGCGGGGAGGATGCCCTTCTGCTTACGGAGGTGCAGCTGGAGGGGAAAAAGAGAATGGACGCGGCTTCCTTCCTTCGGGGGTATCAGCTGAAGGCGGGAATGCGGCTTACATCTTTAAGATAATTCCTGTATTCCGGAAAGGGGAGAATTCCGGGAGACAGATGTGGAGTATACAAGAAAGAAGGATAGTTTAATGGGTTACGGTTATGGATTTTGGGGAGTAGACTGGACCTATTTCCTGATCATCATCGGCATGATTCTTTCCGTGGCGGCTTCAGCAAGGTTAAACAGCGTGTACGGAAAGTACAAGAAGGTGCGAAGCGCATCCGGGTATACCGGACTGGAGACCGCCAGGCGGATCCTGCGCATGGCGGGGATCACCGACGTGCAGGTGGTGGCAATAAACGGTTCTCTCACGGATCACTACGATCCGGGGAAGAAACAGGTATGTCTGTCGAAAGAGATTTTTTCGGGGAATTCCCTGGCGGCGGTGGGCGTAGCGGCCCATGAGTGCGGACACGCCATTCAGCACGCCACCGGCTATGTTCCCTTAAAGGTGCGAAGCGCCATCGTGCCGGTGGCCAACTTCGGTTCCACCCTGTTCTGGCCCCTCTTTGTGCTGGGGCTGATCTTTTCCGCCCGGCCCTTGCTGGTGGCGGGAATCGTGCTCTTTTCCCTGGCTTTATTATTCCAGCTGGTCACCCTGCCGGTGGAGTTTAATGCCTCCTCCAGAGCTTTGAAAGCTTTGACGGATACGGGAATTTTGGGAGAAGGGGAAAATAAGGGAGCCAAAAAGGTTTTGCAGGCGGCGGCCCTTACCTACGTGGCCTCTGTTGCCGCTTCGCTGCTTCAGCTTCTTCGTCTGCTCATTCTGGCAGGAGGAAGGGATCGTGACTAACCGGGTAAACCTGAGGGAGATGGTGCTGGAGATTCTGCTGCAGATCGAGGAGGAGGGGGTCCACAGCCATGTGGCGCTGCGTAATGCCCTGTCCAAGTATCAGTTTCTGCCCAGACAGGAGAGGGCCTTTGTCACCCGGGTTGTGGAGGGAACCCTGGAGAGGCGGATTACCATCGACTTTATCATAGACTCTTTTTCCAAGATCCCGGTGGAGAGAATGAAGCCGGTGATCCGGGAAATTCTGCGAAGCGGTGTCTATCAGCTGCGCTTTATGGACAGCGTGCCCGACAGCGCCGTGTGCAATGAGGCGGTCAAGCTGGCCCAAAAGAAGGGCTTTTACAATCTGAAGCCCTTTGTAAACGGGGTGCTGCGCACGATTGCCCGGGACGGGGACTCCCTCATGTACCCCTCTTTGAAAGAGGATCCGGTCCGGTATCTCTCCGTAAAGTACTCCATGCCGGAAAGTCTGGTACAGCGCTGGCTGGGAGAATGGGGTGAAGAGATCACCGAAAGGATGCTGGAGGACTTCCTGCGGGAAAAGCCGGTGACCGTTCGCCTTCGGACCGGCAAATGGACCGCAGAGGAGATCGTGGCGGGACTGGAAGCCCAGGGGGTGGAGGTGACGCCGGCTCCTTATCTTCCCTGTGCCCGATATATCAGCGGCTTTAATCACATCCTGGCCCTGGATGCCTTTATCCGGGGACAGATCCAGGTGCAGGACGTAAGTTCCATGCTGGCGGCCCAGGCGGCAGCCCCTCAGAAAGGAGACTATGTGATCGACCTCTGTGCGGCTCCCGGAGGGAAAAGCCTGCACATGGGGGATATGATGAACGGATACGGCACCGTGGATGCCAGAGACATCAGCCGGGAGAGAGTGGAACTCATCGAGGAGAACATCGCCCGCACCGGTTCCATCAACGTGCAGACCCGGGTCCAGGATGCAGCCGAGTTTGATGTGGACTCCGAGTGCCGGGCGGACATCGTGCTGGCGGATGTGCCCTGTTCCGGCTACGGTGTCATCGGCAGAAAGCCGGAGATCAAGTACCGGTCGAGAAATCAGGAGGAGCTGGTGAAACTGCAGCGGACGATTTTAAGCCGGGGAGCCGAGTACGTAAAGCACCGGGGCGTGCTGGTGTACAGCACCTGTACCATCGCCCGGGAGGAGAACGAGGAGAACATGATGTGGTTTCTCAACAACTACCCCTTCCGGCTGGAGAGCATCGATCCCTACCTGCCGGATGAGCTTCACTCGGAGACCACGGCTTTGGGATACCTGCAGCTTCTTCCCGGGGTTCATCAGTCGGACGGGTTCTTTATCGCCCGCTTCAGGAGAAAATAGGGATGACCGATGTAAAGTCCATGACACTT
>CAZJYM010000016.1:7701-23743 GCA_964550245.1 uncultured Blautia sp.
GGAAGGTCTCCCACGTGGTGGTCATGGGAACCGGGGAGCCGTTGGACAACTATGATTCGCTGCTGCGGTTTATCCGGATTTTAAACGATCCCCTGGGCGTAAACTTAAGCCAGAGAAACATCACCGTCTCCACCTGCGGGCTGGTGCCGGAGATGTATCGGCTGGCCGATGAAAAGCTTGGTATAACGCTGGCTGTTTCCCTGCACGCTCCCAACGATGAGAAGAGAAAGCTGCTGATGCCGGTGGCGGCACGGTACCCCATGGAGGAACTGCTCTCCGCCTGCCGGTATTACTTTGAAACCACCGGCCGGCGCATCACCTTCGAGTACAGCCTGGTCTCGGGTGTAAATGATGGCGAAGGGGATGCGCAGGAACTCGCTGACCGGATCCGGGATCTTTCCCCACATGTAAACCTGATTCCGGTGAACCCCGTCAAAGAGCGCAGTTACAGGCGTTCCGGACGGGAGACCATCCAGAATTTTAAAAATAAACTTGAAAAATGCGGAATAAATGTTACTATTAGAAGAGAAATGGGCAGTGATATTGACGGGGCCTGCGGACAGCTTCGCAAGAGCTATCTGGATGGCCGTCAGAACAGATCAGAGGGAAAGGCAGAACGGACATGAGGGTATATTCAGCTACAGATGTGGGCCAGAAGCGGATCATCAACCAGGATTACGTGTATGTATCCGCGGAGCCGGTAGGAAATCTCCCCAATCTCTTTGTGGTGGCGGACGGGATGGGGGGTCACAACGCCGGGGATTTCGCCTCGTCTCATGCCGTCCAGATTCTGGTGAAGGAAATTCTGGAGGATGCGGAATTTAATCCCATCAAGGTGATCCGCCACGCCATAGAGACCGCCAACGGAGAGATTATCAAGGAAGCGGAAAACGACGACCGGTACCGGGGAATGGGAACCACCATCGTGGTTTCCACCATCGTGGGCCATTATGCCTATGTGGCCAACGTGGGGGACAGCCGTCTCTATATCATTTCGGATGAGATCCATCAGATCACCAGGGATCACTCCCTGGTGGAGGAGATGGTGAGAATGGGGGAGATTCGGGCGGAGGAAGCCCGGAATCATCCCGACAAGAATATCATCACCCGGGCGCTGGGAGCGGAGCGCACGGTGGACATCGACTTTTTCGACATGAAGCTGGAACCGGGATGCACCGTACTCATGTGCTCCGACGGCCTGAGCAACATGGTGGAGGACAGGGAGATCCAGAACATTATCCTGGACGGATCTCTGGATCTGCAGCACAAGGGGGAGGCTCTGGTGGAGGCCGCCAACCGCAACGGAGGCCGGGATAATATCGCAATCGTGCTGATTGAACCGTTCACGAATGAGGTGGAGACATGTTAAAGACGGGTATGATCATAGCCGAACGCTATGAAATTTTAGGAAAAATAGGAACGGGGGGCATGGCGGACGTCTACAAGGCCAAGGACCACAAGCTGAACCGTTTCGTGGCGGTCAAGGTCCTCAAGCCGGAATTCCGGGAGGACACCACCTTCATTCGCAAGTTCCGCAGCGAGGCCCAGGCGGCGGCAGGCCTCACCCACCCCAACATTGTCAACGTCTTCGACGTGGGGGATGATGAGGGCGTCTACTACATCGTGATGGAGCTCATCGAGGGCATTACCCTCAAGGAGTACATCTCCAAGAAGGGCAAGCTCTCCATCAAGGAGGCCACCAGCATCGCCATCCAGGTATCCATGGGACTGGAGGCCGCCCACAGCCACGGCATCGTCCACCGGGATGTGAAACCCCAGAACATTATCATCTCCACCGACGGAAAGGTGAAGGTCACCGACTTCGGCATTGCCCGGGCGGCCTCTTCCAACACCATCAGCTCCAACGTGATGGGCTCCGTCCACTACAGCTCCCCCGAACAGGTAAGGGGAGGATACAGCGACGAAAAGAGCGACATCTATTCTCTGGGCATCACCCTTTACGAGATGGTTACCGGCAGAGTGCCCTTTGACGGGGATACCACCGTGGCCATCGCCATCAAGCATCTCCAGGAGGAGATGGTTCCTCCCAGCACCTACTGTGAGGATCTTCCCTACAGCCTGGAGCAGATCATCCTCAAGTGCACCCAGAAAAGCGTGGGACGCCGGTATGAGCGCATGGAGGATGTGATCACGGATTTGAAGCATTCTCTCATCGATCCCCAGGGAGACTTTGTAAAGCTCTCCTCCGTGGACAACGAGGCCAAGACCCGGGTGATCTCCGAGGAGGAGCTGGGAGAGATCAAGCAGAAGCAGCCGGTAAAGCAGACCCAGAAGAAACCGGTGGTGGAAGAGCTGGAAGAGGAGATCAACGAGACCGATTACGACGATGAGGATGAGGACACATACAGGAGAAAGACCGACGGCAGAAGAAAGCGCAAATCGGACCGCAGAAGAAGGGTAGGACGGCTGATCACCATCTTTGCCCTGGTGGCCGGGGCGGTGGCCCTGGTCTGTCTGATCGTCTTTGTGGGCCGCATGTCCGGACTTTTAGGGGGCTCGGATGAACCCACCACCACCGCCCGGGTGACCGAAGCCCCGGCAGAGGAGGATACCCTGGAAGAGGTACCGGATCTGGTGGGCAAGACCGAGGAGGAGGCCAAGGAGCTGGCCGCCGCCGCCCATCTGGGCATCCAGATGGCGGGGGAACAGGCATCTCCCCAGGA
The DNA here is from genome assembly GCA_964550245.1 of uncultured Blautia sp. Classification (GTDB taxonomy): domain Bacteria; phylum Bacillota; class Clostridia; order Lachnospirales; family Lachnospiraceae; genus Blautia_A. The sequence goes on from CAZJYM010000016.1 coordinate 10,386, forward strand.
AAAGGGAAGAATCGCCTACCAGGACATCCCGGCGGGAACCCAGGTGGAAGCCTATACCACCTTGAAATACTACATCAGTATGGGAGCCCAGACGGTGACCATTCCCGATACGGACGGGAGAACCGGCATTGAAGCCCAGCAGATGCTGGAGGATCTGGGCCTGGTGGTGGATGTACAGAAGCAGTACAGCGAACTGGACGACTACGGATACCCCATTGTCAATCCGGGGTATGTCTATTATACCTCTCCGGAGGCGGGCGCTTCCGCCCAGTCCGGGGATACGGTGACGCTGATGATCAGCCGGGGCGTGGACTACGGCGACAGCGTGGAAGTTCCTTCCGTGGTGGGCATGAGCAAAAATGACGCCATCACCACCCTGGGGAAATTTATCCAGATCAACGTGGAGGACGGGGAGAGCATGGATGTGGCCGTGGGAGAGGTGATCTCCCAGAATCCGGAGGCCTATACCTACGCAGATCCGGATCAGCCCATCACCATTACGGTGCGCTCCGACGGAACTACGGCGGAAGCCACCCCCACACCGGCCCAGCAGATGGCTGCAGACGGAGTGTGGAAGTGTACGCAAAGGCTTAACACTCCCACCGGCTATCAAAACGGAGCCGTGCGGCTGGAACTGATCCAGGAGGTCAACGGTCAGCCCCAGGCCAGTGTGATCACCGAGGGAACACCGCTGGAATTCCCCTACAAGCTGGATCTCACCGGAGCGCCGGGTGTCACATCCGGAACCGTCTACGTGTTTGAGGAGATCAACGGAGAATATCAGAAACTGGGAGAGTATCCCATCACCTTCGAGAGGGTGGAGTAGCCCATGCGGGGAAGGATCATCAAGGGCGTGGGAGGCTTCTATGATGTTCTGACAGAAGAGGGAAAGGTCTATGCCTGCCGGGCCCGGGGAATCTTTCGGAAAGAAAACCGGAAACCCCTGGTGGGAGATCAGGTGGAGATCACGGTCCTGGACGAAAAGGACATGGAAGGAAACCTGATCCAGATTTACCCCCGTAAGACTGAACTTTTGCGTCCCGCCGTCTCCAACGTGGATCAGGCCTTTGTCATGTTTGCCATGGAAGATCCCCGGCCCAGCCTTTTGCTGCTGGACCGCTTCCTGGTGACCATGGAGCATCAGGGAGTCCACCCGGTGATCTGTTTTAACAAGAAAGATCTGGTAAGCCCGGAGGAGGCCAAAAAGCTCTGTACCATCTATCAATCGGCCGGCTACCGGGTAATTCCCGCCAGCATGGCCACCGGAGAAGGACTGGAGGAGATCCGCACTGTCTTAATGGGGAAGACCACGGTGGTGGCCGGCCCCTCCGGAGTGGGAAAGTCATCTCTGGCCAACCTGCTGCAGGGTGAGGTGCGGATGGAGACCGGGGAGATCAGCCGCAAGTTAAAAAGAGGCAGGCACACCACCCGCCATTCCCAGATCATCCCCGTAGAAGGGGCTGATCTGGTGGACACCCCGGGGTTTACCGCTCTGGAGCTGGAGGATATGGAAGAGGAGCAGGTGAAGGACTGCTTTCCCGAGTTTGCCCCCTATGAGGGGAAATGCCGCTTTGCCGGCTGCATGCATGACCGGGAGCCGGACTGCGCCGTCAAGGAGGCTCTCTCCCGGGGGGAGATAGCAGCAGAGCGCTATGAAAACTACCTGTCACTGGTTCAGGAACTGAAGGATAAGAGGAGATATTAGAGTGAGGGTAATGTTGTGCCCCTCCATTCTGGCCGCAGACTTTAACCGACTGGGGGAACAGCTGCAGATTCTGGAACAGGAGGGGATCGAGTGGCTTCATATCGATGTGATGGACGGTGTGTTTGTGCCCAGCATCTCTTTTGGCATGCCGGTGATCCGTTCCATCCGGAAGGAATCCCGACTGTTTTTTGATGTTCATCTGATGATTGAATCTCCCATGCGCTACATTGAGGAGTTTAAGGAGTGCGGGGCGGATTCCATCACGGTTCACGAGGAGTCTTTTGAAAACTCCCGGGAGTGCGATGCGTGCCTGCAGTTCATCCGGTCTTTGGGATGTAAAACCGGGCTTTCCATCAAGCCGGCCACCCCGGTATCTTCCGTGGTTCCCTTTTTAGGGGATACCGACATGATCCTGGTCATGACCGTGGAGCCGGGATTCGGGGGACAAAAATACAGGACAGAGTGCACCGGCAAGATTCAGGAGCTTCGGTCCCTGATCGACCGGGATCACCTGCCGGTGGAGATCCAGGTGGACGGAGGGGTGGCGGAGAATACCCTGGAGACGGTGGTGACCGCCGGGGCCACCCGGATTGTATCCGGCTCCTATGTGTTTAACGGAGATCTTCGGAGCAATGTGCGCCGCATCACCGGAAGGATTGAGCAGATGGAGAAACATCCATGACAGATACGTTTATCATAAGCGGGGGCAATATCCAAAAAGATTTTGCCCTCTATTTTTTGAACCGGGAGATTGCCCAGACGGGAAGAGAGGATCTCTTTCTGGTGGCTGTGGACCGGGGCCTGGAGTTTTTTATGGACACCCCTCTCGTCCCGGACGCGGTGGTGGGAGACTTTGACAGCCTGTCCCCGGAGGGAAAGCAGTACCTGGACAGCCTGAGAAAGACCTGGATCGTCCCCTTAAATCCCGTGAAGGATGTCTCCGACACCCAGGCGGCCCTGGACTTCTGTCTGGGGCGGGGATCCAAAAGGATCACCCTGCTGGGAGGAATCGGAACCCGGATGGATCATGTGCTGGCCAACCTGGAGCTTTTGCTGCGGGCCCGGATAAAGGGAGCGGAGATGATGTTGCAGGACTGGCACAACCTCATCATGCTGGCCATAAACGGGATGACACTGACGGAGAATCCCCGGGGAAAAATGTATGTGTCCTTCTTTCCCCTGGGGGGAGAGGTGGAGGGTCTGACTCTGGAGGGCTTTGCCTACCCCCTGCACAACCATACGCTTAGAGCCACTGACTGTTCCCTGACCGTGAGCAACCGGATCCAGGAGAAGGAGGCCCGGGTGACTTTTAAGAGGGGCAACCTCCTCATGATGCTGACCTGGGATTGAAGAAAGGAAATGCTATGAAACTTGGAATTGTAGGACTTCCCAACGTGGGAAAGAGCACGCTTTTTAATTCGCTGACCAGGGCCGGGGCGGAAGCCGCCAACTATCCCTTCTGCACCATCGATCCCAACGTGGGGGTGGTGCCGGTGCCGGATGAGAGGTTAAAGCTTCTGGGGGATTTCAGCCATTCCCGGAAGGTGACACCGGCGGTGATCGAGTTTGTGGACATCGCGGGGCTGGTAAAGGGAGCCTCCAAAGGGGAGGGACTGGGGAATCAGTTCCTGGCCAACATCCGGGAGGTGGACGCCATCGTCCATGTGGTGCGCTGTTTTGAGGATTCCAATGTGATCCATGTGGACGGCACCATCGATCCATTGCGGGATATCGAAACCATCAACCTGGAACTGATCTTTGCGGATCTGGAAGTTTTGGACAGAAGGATCTCCCGGGTGGGGAAAACCGCCCGGATGGATAAGGACGCCGCGGGAGAGCTGGCCTTTTTAAAGCAGGTGAAGGAACACCTGGAGAGCGGAAAGATGGCCATCACCCTGGAGACGGAAAACGAGGACCAGGAGGGGTGGCTTAAAACCCTTAATCTCTTAACCGCCAAGCCGGTGATCTATGCCGCCAATGTCTCGGAAGAAGATCTGGCCGGTGACGGGGATTCCAGCCCCATGGTGAAAAAGGTGAAGGAGTATGCCGCCTCCTGCGGCAGTGAGGTCTGTGTGATCTGTGCCCAGATCGAGGAGGAGATCTCCGAGCTGGAGGAGGATGAAAAGGCCATGTTTCTGGAGGATCTGGGGTTAAAGGAATCCGGTCTGGAGAAACTGGTTCGTTCCAGCTACCGTCTCCTTGGTTTGATGAGCTTTCTCACCACCGGGGAGGATGAAACCAGAGCCTGGACCATTCCCATCGGCACCAAAGCCCCCAAAGCGGGAGGAAAGATCCATTCGGACTTTGAGAGAGGCTTTATCAAGGCCGAGGTGATCAACTATCAGGAACTGCTGGATGTGGGCTCTTATGCCGGCGCCAGAGAGAAGGGCCTGGTGCGCATGGAGGGCAAGGACTACGTGGTGCAGGACGGAGATGTGATTCTCTTCCGCTTCAACGTGTAAGGAATTTCAGAGAAAAAGATGGAGATGTCGATTCGTTTTCCCGGACTGGGGCTTTCCCTGGACTACGTGGAAAGAAGCGTCCGGATTTTTGGATTTGATCTGCCGGTTTACGGAATCCTCATCGCCGCGGCTCTGCTTGTGGGTCTGGGAGTGCTGGTGATGGAGGCAGGACGGGCCGGGGAAAACCAGGACCACTGCCTGGGGATGGCCATTACCGCTTTGATTGTTGGCATCATCGGGGGGAGGGCCTTTTACGTGGCTTTCTCCTGGTCTCTCTATCAGGATCACGTGATGGAGATCTTCAACCTCCCGGCGGGAGGCATGTCGGTGTACGGAGTGATCCTGGGCGCCATGGCCGGTATTGCCCTTTATTGCCGGCTTAATAAGCTCTCCTTTTCCGAGATGGCGGACATGGCTTTTCTGGGCTTTCTTCCCGGAGAGGCGGTGGCGGCCTGGGGAGCCTTTTTTAACCGGGAAACCTTCGGGGAGTATACCGATTCCTTCCTGGCCATGGAGCTGCCCCTTTCTGCGGTGCGTTCCGCGGAGGTCACAGCCACCATGCGGGATCACCTGGTGGAGGCCGGGGGAATCTCCTACATCCGGGTACAGCCCCTGTTCCTCTATGAGAGTGTGCTCTGCCTGGTTCTCTTCTGTCTTCTGCTGGTGTTAAACCGGAGGAAGAAGTTTCAGGGGGAAGTCTTTATGGACGGCCTGGCAGGCTACGGTCTGGCCCACTTCTTTATGGAAGGAAGCCGGACGGATGCCCTGCTGATTCCGGGAACCCAGATCCACGCAGGACAGATCGTCTGTGTGCTGCTGGTGGTGATCTGCGGCTGCGGATCCCTGATCAGCCGCGCCATGGAGAAAAAGCGGCAGGAACTGAGAAAGAAACGGGAAGCTCTGCTGGAAGCCCAGGAGCAGGTAAAGGAAGAGACGGAAGCGGAACCGGAACCGGTGACAGCAGCGCCGGAGCCTGAAAAGGAACCGGAGACTCCGGTACAGGTTGAAGCTGCGCCCGCACCGGCAGTGGAGGAGAAGGAGAAAGAGACCGAGACCACCAGCTTCTTTGCGGAGGAGCTGCCGGAGGGGACACTGCCTGTACCGCCGGATCTTGCGGGAGCTGTGGAAGTGGAACCTGCAGAAACAGAAAAAACAGAAGAAACTGTAGAAACATCGGAGAAGAATGAATAAAAGGACCGCCCTTGGGGCGGTCCTTTTATGTTTGTATATTTCATCATATTTTGTATATTGCATTTTGTATTTTGTATATTAGGTGTCTGCGTACTGTATTCAAAGTGGGCTCCCTCACAAAATGAAATTTCCCCCTTGTTTTTTTCGGAGAAATGGTTTAGAATAACCTCATAAGTGGTAGAAAGTGGAGGAAGGTGGAAGCCGGTGGAGGGAAAGTGGCAGACCCGTTCATCGGCATCCCTTTGTGAGGACGAAGGGGAGAATCGGCCTCACGAAAGCAGGTGAGTCACATGTTCATGGGGGAATACAACCATTCCATAGATGCGAAGGGGCGTCTGATCATCCCGTCCAAGTTTCGCGAGCTCTTAGGGGAAGAGTTTGTGATCACCAGAGGACTGGATGGGTGTTTGTCCATCTACCCCATGGAGGAGTGGGAAGCTTTCGAAGAAAAACTCCGTGCGCTGCCGCTTACGGATAAAAACGCAAGAACCTTCTCACGATTCTTTGTTTCAGGGGCTGCGTCCTGTGAGCTGGACCGGCAGGGGAGAATCCTGATACCTCAGCCGTTGAGGGATTTTGCGGGTCTGGACCGGGATGTGGTTTTAACAGGGAGTGTAAATCGGATCGAAGTCTGGAGCAGAGAAAAGTGGAGCCAGATGTGCGACTACAGCGACATGGACACCATCGCCCAGGGATTGCAGGAGATGGACATTCGCATTTAGCGCACTGCTCAGGAATAAAACATCCCACAGGAGACGGATATGGAGTTTGTACACAGATCTGTGTTGCTGGAGGAGACCATCGAAGGCTTAAGGGTAAGGCCGGACGGGATCTACGTGGATGGAACCTTAGGAGGAGCGGGACACGCCCTGGCGGTGTGTGAAAAACTTTCTGCCACGGGGAGATTGATTGGAATAGATCAGGACCAGGACGCAATAATTGCTGCGGGTGAAAGGCTCTCTGCCTACGGGGACAGGGCAGCGGTCATTCGCAGCAATTATTGTTACATGGCAAAAGAGCTGAAGGCCCTGGGAATTTCCGCAGTTTCCGGGATCCTGCTGGACCTGGGGGTGTCCTCCTACCAGCTGGACAATGAGGAGAGAGGGTTCTCCTATCGGTATGATGCCCCCCTGGACATGCGGATGGACCAGAGGGAGAGCCGCACCGCCGCGGACATCGTAAACGGATATTCGGAAGGGGAGTTGTACCGGGTGCTCCGGGACTACGGGGAAGAGCCCTGTGCCCGGAGTATTGCCCGGACCATCTGTAAGGAGAGGGAAAAAAGTCCCATACTGACCACCGGGAGACTGGTGGAGGTGATCCGGGAGGCCATGCCTGCAAAGATGCAGGCCAGAGGAGGGCACCCGGCGAAGAGAACATTTCAGGCGATCCGCATCGAGCTCAACCATGAGCTGGAGGTACTGGCGGATTCCCTGGATTCCATGATCGATCTTTTAGAGCCGGGGGGAAGGATCTGTGTGATCACCTTTCACTCTCTGGAAGACCGGATCGTCAAGAACAGCTTTAGAAAGAATGAAAACCCCTGCACCTGTCCCCCGGATTTTCCCGTGTGCGTGTGCGGGAAGAAGTCAAAGGGGAAGGTGATTACCAGAAAACCCATTCTTCCGGGCAGGGAGGAGATGGAGGAGAATCCCCGGTCCAAAAGCGCGAAGCTGCGGATCTTTGAAAGGGGAGAGTAAATGCGGGCGTCAAAGATTTTTTGACGCTTTTCTTTTCAGGGAGGAGGTGTATCGGGATGGCAGGCAGCAGGAGAAACAACAACATCTATGTGGAGGGCAATGCGGCCAGAAAGCTCCAGGAAGTGCCGGAGATCCCACGCCATCCTGTCAGGAGACAGGAGCGGGAAGAGGAGGCTGTCCCTCCAAAGCAGGTACGGCGGGGGGACTCCAGGGTCCGGAAAAACCAGGAAAAGGCCTTAAACATGAACAAAGGCTTCCTGGGTTTTCTGGTGCTGGTGTCCCTGGCCATCCTGCTGGTGGCGGTTCAGTATCTGCAGCTGAAATCCGAGATCACCGCCTCCAGCAAGACCATCGCCTCCCTGGAGTCGGAGTACTCTGCGCTGAAGGAGGACAATGACGCCTACTACAGCCAGGTAAGTTCGGATATTGATCTGGAGCGGATCCGCAAGATCGCCGTGGGCCGTCTGGGCATGAGGGCTCCCTCTCAGGACCAGACCAGAACCTACCAGACCTCCCGGGGCAGCTATATCAGACAGTATCAGGACATTCCCGATACGGAGTAAGCGGGTATGAGCACCATCAGGAGAGGGAGCAGAAAAAAACGGCCGCCCCAAAGACTTAACCGCACCATGGAGAGAAAGCTGGGAGCTTTATTCTGGGGCATGGTGCTGATCTTTCTGGTGCTGGTGGGAAGAATCACCCAGATCAACGCCACCAGCGGAAACCAGTACCGGAAAATAGTGTTAAGTCAGGCCCAGCAGCGCTATGAGAGCCGGGTGCTTCCCTCCAGGCGGGGGGATATCTACGACCGGAACGGAAACCTGCTGGCCACCAGCAACAAGGTCTACAACGTGATTCTGGACTGCAAGGCGGTCAACAGCGGCAAGGACTTTAAAGAACCCACGGTGGATGCCCTGGTGTCGGTTCTGGGTCTGGACGAAAAGGACATCCTGGACCGGCTCGAGGATGAGAGTACCAAGGAAAGTCAGTATCAGATCCTGAAAAAAGGCATCTCCATGGATGAGAAGAAGGCCTTTGACGCAGAGAGGGAGATCCCGGACGACAATGACTTCTCCGGAGAGGAAATCCAGAGAAGGAGAAACATCCGGGGGGTCTGGTTTGAGGAGGATTACCAGAGAGTCTATCCCTTTAACGAGCTGGCCTGTGATACCATCGGCTTTACCTTTTCCCGGGATACGGCCGACTGGGGGGTGGAGGGGTACTACAACAGCACCCTCACCGGAACGGACGGCCGGCAGTACGGATACTTTACCGACGATTCGGATGTGGAACAGACCATCGTGGAGCCCGGTAACGGGTATTACCTGTGGCTCACCCTGGATGTGGGCATCCAGCAGATCGTGGAAAAATATGTAAATGCCTTTAACGAGTTCATGGGAGCCGCCAACGTGGGGGTTATTGTGGAGGATCCCAACACCGGGGCCATCCTGGCCATGGACGGGGGAGACCGCTATGATCTCAACCAGCCCCGGGACATGTCCCTGGTGCACACCAAGGAAGAGATCCAGGAGCTCAACAAAAGCGATTCCAAGACCGTGGATGCCCTGAATGCCATGTGGAACAACTTCTGCGTCACCGACGCCTACGAGCCCGGTTCCGTGGTCAAGCCCATCGTGATGGCATCCGCCCTGGAAAACGGAAAAATCTCCGTGACGGATACCCTGATCTGCGACGGAGGCCAGGCCTTCGGAGCCAACGGAGATCCCTACATCAAGTGTGCGGCCTATCCCGATTCCCACGGAGAGCAGACCCTGGCCGAGGCCATCGCCCATTCCTGCAACGATGCCTTAATGCAGGTGGCGGCCAAAATGGGGGCCGAACAGTTTATCAAATCCCAGAGCCTTTTTAACTTTGGAACCAGAACGGGGATTGATCTTCCCAACGAGGGTACCGGCATCATTCACACCACCGAGACCATGGGGGAGACGGAGCTGGCCTGCTCCGCTTTTGGTCAGGGCTTTACCTGCACCATGATCCAGGAGATCAACGCCATCTGTTCCATCATCAACGGGGGCTACTACTATCAGCCCTATCTGGTATCCAAGATCACGGATCCGGAAGGAAACCCGGTAAAGACCATTTCCCCCACGCTGTTAAAGCAGACCATCTCCGCCAACATCTCCTCCGAGCTTCGCAGCTACATGAAAAGCTCTGTGGACATGGGCACCAGTATCTCCTCCAAGGTACAGGGATACAGCTCCGGCGGCAAGACGGGAACCGCTGAGAAGCTTCCCAGAGGCAACGGCAAGTATCTGGTGTCCTTTGTGGGCTTTGCCCCGGTGGACGATCCCCAGGTGGTGGTCTATGTGGTGGTGGATGAACCCAAGGCCGATGACCAGGCGGACAGCAAGTACGCCCAGTACATCGCCCAGGGAATCTTTTCCGATCTGTTCCCGTACTTAAATATCCTGCCCGACGAGGTCACCGACGGCTACATGCCGGAGACCGAGCTCTGGGAGGGCTTTAAGGGCCACATCAAAAACGCGGCCGACGGAAACGTGGATGAAAACGGAAACCTGGTGGACGCGGAAGGCCATCTGATCGACCTGGACGGCAACCGGATCGATGAAAACGGCTACCTTCTGGATGAAAACGGGGAGATGCGCACCGATGAAAACGGTGAATACATCCGCTCCGGGAGTCTGCCGGAACCGGATGATACTCTTCCCGAGTCCGTCTCCAATGAAAACGCACCGGCTCCCCTGGAGGATGACGCCGACCCAACGGTGGGCAACGACATGGAGAGCGAGGGCGTGACCAACGAGGAGGCCGGACTGGACTGGACAGAATGACAACACACATGAAGAGGTGTGACAATGGAGTTTAACTTTGTAATTCCCGCGCTGGTCTCCTTCGTCATCAGCGTGGCGCTGGGTCCTGTGGTGATTCCCTTTCTGCGGAAGCTGAAGATGGACCAGACGGAACGGACCAACGGAGTCAAGTCCCATCTGAAGAAGACGGGAACCCCCACCATGGGCGGGGTGATCTTTCTGATCGCCATCCTGGCCACCTCCCTGCTCTACGCAAGGGAGTATCCCCGGATTCTTCCCGTGGTGTTTCTCACCCTGGGCTTTGGTCTCATCGGTTTTCTGGACGACTATCTGAAGGTGGTCTTAAAGCGCTCCGACGGCCTGCTGCCCTGGCAGAAGTTCCTTCTCCAGTGCCTGGTGACGGGAATCTTTGCCGTCTATGTGACCAATGCGCCGGATCTCTCGCTCAGCATGCGGATTCCCTTCTGGAGCGGACACTACCTGAATGCGGGCTGGTTTACCGTGCCGGTTTTATTCTTTGCCGTGATCGGAACCGTAAACGGGGTGAACTTTACCGACGGCCTGGACGGACTGGCCTCCAGCGTCACACTGATCGTGGCGGTATTCTTTACGGTGATCTCCGTAGTGACCAGGGCGGGGATCGAGCCGGTGACCTGTGCGGTGGCCGGCGCTTTAATGGGCTTTCTGCTCTACAACGTGTATCCCGCTCAGGTGTTTATGGGGGATACGGGATCTCTGGCCCTGGGAGGCTTTGTGGCGGGTACCGCCTATCTGCTGCAGATGCCCCTGTTTCTCCTGCTGGTGGGCTTTATCTACCTGGTGGAGGTTCTCTCCGTGATCATTCAGGTGACCTACTTTAAGATCTCCCACGGAAAGAGGATCTTCAAGATGGCTCCCATCCACCATCACTTTGAACTGTGCGGGTGGTCGGAGACAAGGGTAGTGGCCGTGTTTTCCGCGGTGACGGCGGCCATGTGCCTGATTGCCCTGCTGGCTTTGTAAGGAGGAGACATGGACTGGAAGGATAAGAATGTGCTGGTGTTCGGCTCCGGTATCAGCGGTATCAGTGCGTCTGATCTGCTGGGAAGACTGGGAGCGCATCCGGTACTCTTTGACGGAAACGAAAAACTTGATCCGCTGGAGATCAAAAGCCGTACCCGGGGGGATTATGCCCTGCAGGTGTTTGTGGGGGATCTGCCTGAGGAAGTATTAAAGAGTCTGGACCTGGCGGTATTAAGTCCCGGGGTGCCGACGGACATCCCGCTGGTGAAGGAATTTAATAAAAGAGGCATACCCGTCTGGGGAGAGGTGGAACTGGCTTACCAGACCGGAAAGGGAGAGGTGCTGGCGGTTACCGGCACCAACGGAAAAACCACCACCACATCTTTACTGGGAAAGATCATGGGGGATGCCCGGGAGTCTGTCTTTGTTGTGGGCAATATCGGAACCCCCTACACCTCACTGGTTGGTGAGATGAAGGAGAATTCCGTCACCGTGGCGGAGATCAGCAGCTTTCAGCTGGAGACCATCCATGGCTTTGCCCCCCATGTGAGCGCCATCTTAAACATCACCGAGGACCACTTAAACCGTCACCACACCATGGAGGAATACATCCGGGTAAAGGAACGGATTGCCGAAAACCAGGGGCCTGAGGATTATTGTGTGTTAAATTTCGAGGATCCGGTGCTGCGGGAGTTTGGACAACACTTACTGCCCAAAACCATCTGGTTTTCCAGTGCCCGGACATTAGAGGAAGGGCTTTACCTGGAGGAGGATACCATCTGGGCTGCCGGAGAGGGGAAAAAGGTACCGGTGGTAAAAACCGGGGACTTAAAGCTGTTGGGACGGCACAACTACGAAAATGTGATGGCGGCCGTGGCCATGGCTCTGGCGGACGGGGTGGAACTGGAGAGCATCCGCCAAAGCGTGTGTGAATTCAAGGCGGTGGAGCACCGGATCGAATACGTGACCGAGAAAAACGGGGTGGTCTACTACAACGACTCCAAGGGCACCAACCCGGATGCGGCCATCCAGGGAATCCGGGCCATGAACCGGCCTACTCTGCTGATTGGAGGAGGCTATGACAAGGAATCCTCCTATGATGAGTGGATCCGTTCCTTTGAGGGCAAGGTCCGGTACCTGGTGTTAATCGGCGCCACCAAAGAGAAGATCAAGAAGGCGGCGGAAGAAAACGGCTTTACGGACTGCATCCTCTGTGAGGATCTCTTTCAGGCGGTACAGACCTGTGCGAAGCTTGCCCGCCCCGGAGATGCGGTGCTTTTATCTCCCGCCTGTGCCAGCTGGGATCAGTTTAAGAGCTATGAGGAGCGGGGAGACCACTTCAAGCAATATGTTCAGAATCTCTGAGAAGGAGATAAACAGGTCTGCCGCGGTTTTGCGGCAGATCGTTTTTTACAGGGAAGAAACGGTGCGTTATGGATCAGACACAGAAGCGGAAGATACTGAAGATTCTCCTGGGCTGCCTGGGGACCATTCTCCTGGGAGGCCTGGTCTTTTTCTTTGCCTATTACCGGGTGGAGGAGGTGCAGGTCATGGCCAGCTCCCACTACTCGGAGCAGGAGGTAAAGGACATGGTCCTGCGGGGACCGCTCTCGAACAATTCCGTGCTGGCCCCGGTGGTCTATTCCCGGGATGATGTGCAGGACATCCCCTTTGTGGACGGTTTCCGCGTCACCAGACTGAGCCGGAACACCATCGCCGTCAGTGTGATGGAGAAGCAGTCGGTGGGCTGCATTCCCTACCTGGACAGCTATGTGTACTTTGACCGGAACGGAGTCTTTATCGAGAGCTCCCTGGAGAGGGATAAAAAAGTGCCCTTCTTTGACGGGATCTCGGTCCGCTATGTGATCAAGGACGAGAAGATCCCCATCAAGGGCAGCACCGTGTTAAACACCGCCGTAGCCCTGGCCACCATCTTCGACAAAAACCAGAACATTCCCGATCACATCCAGTTTGACCAGAACTATCAGATCAGCCTGCTCTACGGGGACATCACCGTCCAGCTGGGAGGAGACCAGTTCCTGGAGGACAAGATGGCCCGGGTGATCTCCATCCTTCCGGTGCTGGAGGGGGAGAAGGGCATCCTGCACATGGAGAACATCTCCGCCACCGGCAAGACCGTCACCTTCGAGCGGGAGGAGGAAGTGATCACCGCCGAGAACTGGAAGGGCGGCTATGACGAGAACGGGGAGTACACCGGAGACGGGGAGTATGATGTAAAGGGGAACCATGTGGGTCCCAAACCCAAAAGTGAACTGGATTACGCCCTGGAAGCCTGGGTGGGAGGCTACGATGAGGAGATGGACTACACCGGGGACGGGCAGTACGACCAGGAGGGCTACTATGTGGGACCGGCCCCGGATCAGGCCAGCATCGATGCAAAAGGAGACTGGACCGGCGGCTACCGGGAGGACGGCGGCTATGACGGCGTGGGAGAGTATGACCGGGAGGGCAACTATGTAGGACCCAACCCCAATCCGGTGGAGAC
>CAZJYM010000017.1:0-1283 GCA_964550245.1 uncultured Blautia sp.
GAACTTCAGGGAAAATACAACAGCTGCAAGGTTTTTACAGATGACTGTGAGAATGACTGCATCTCTCAGCTTCTCACGCTTTTAAATCAGGAGAGCTCATCCGGATGTCAGATCCGCATCATGCCGGACTGCCATGCAGGGGCAGGCTGCGTCATCGGAACCACCATGACTCTCACGGACAGGGTTACCCCCAACCTGGTGGGTGCGGACATCGGCTGCGGCGTGCTGGTAGTCAGACTGAAGGAGAAAAGTGTGGATCTGCCGGCCCTGGATGCCGTGATCCATGAGAAAATTCCGTCCGGTTTCAAGATTCATTCGGAAGCTGTAGCCGACTCCAACGTTGAAGATCTGCGCTGCGCCAAAAGTGTAGATCTGAACCGGGCCGCTTTAAGCCTGGGATCCCTGGGAGGCGGAAACCACTTCATCGAGGTTGACCGGGATGAGGAGGATGCCCTGTACCTGGTGATTCACTGCGGATCCCGGCATCTGGGAATGGAGGTCTGCAGCTTCTATCAGGAAGCAGCCTATAACCAGATGAAGGAGTCCCAGGTCGGCAGTCTCTCCCAGATGTCCAAAGATCTGGCCGCCAGACTGAAGGCGGAGGGACGGCAGAGAGAAATCGAGAAACAGCTCAAGGCCTTAAAGGAGCGCTACAATAAGACGGAGGTCTCCGTGCCCCGGGATCTGGCCTTTGTCTCCGGAGGTCTCTTTGACGACTACATCCACGACATGAAGCTGGTCCAGGAGCATGCCTCCATCAACAGAAAGACCATTGCCCGGATCATTCTCATCGCCATGAACCTCCACCAGGAGGATTACTTTGAGACCGTCCACAACTACGTGGATACCGAAGCGATGATTCTGCGCAAGGGTGCGGTCTCCGCCGGAAAGGGCGAAACACTGATCATCCCCATGAACATGCGGGATGGAAGCCTTTTATGTACCGGAAAGGGAAATCCCGACTGGAACTGCAGTGCCCCCCATGGAGCCGGAAGAGAGATGTCCAGAAGCATGGCCAAGGAACTCATCCCCCTCTCGGAATATCAGGAATCCATGGCCGGAATCTATACCACCTGTGTGGGAACCTCCACCATTGACGAATCCCCCCAGGCCTACAAGCCCATGGAGGAGGTCATGGAAAACATGGAGGACACCGTAAGCGTGGACCATCTGCTCAAACCCGTTTACAACTTCAAAGCCTCTGAATAAAGGAACAGGCACCCCGGGAGGGGTGCCTGTTCCTTATTCTTTTATGTTTTGTCTTCTTTGTTTTATCTTTGTTT
>CAZJYM010000017.1:1383-23356 GCA_964550245.1 uncultured Blautia sp.
GGGGTGCCTGTTCCTTATTCTTTTATGTTTTGTCTTCTTTGTTTTATCTTTGTTTTATCCTTTTTGTTTTTTCTTTCTATCTTTTACCTTTTCACTCCCCGGTTCTTCCCCTCTTTCGTTTTACATCCGCAAAATCCCCCACATACCGCTCATACAGATCCCGGTCCCTCTCTCTCATCAGGATGCACACATACCAGAAACCTCCCTCATCCGTGTAGGGAATGTGGCGGATCTGATCCACATGAAACCGCTGGGCATAGGAATTCAAACTGAAGCCCACCGCGTTGTGATTTAACACGTAGAAGTAGATGGACATCAGATCAGAAGATTTGTACAGGTTGGGGGTGACACCCTCCTTCTCACACCGCTCCAGAAAAGCCCTGTAGGTGTTGAAGTTTTCATCTGCCAGGGCGACCTGTTCGTGGACGATGTCCTCAAAACGGAGGAATTCCCGGTCTGCCAGAGCGTTGCTGCGGTTTACGATGCAGCAGACGGGCTCGGAAAATATCTGTTTCACGTAGAGAGATTTGTTCTGTACGGGAAGCAGAGAGATGCCTATGTCCAGTCCCCCGCTCTCCAGCATCTCCTCAATCTGCCGGTTCCACATGTTGAGCACCTGAATGGAGATATCCGGGTGAAGTTCCTGCAGGTGCCCGAAAAAGGGATCGTCGTAGAAAAGGTTCAGGCCGTTGGAAATCCCTACCCGCAGCACCCTGGCCGCCCCTTTCCTTCGCAGTTCAAAATGGGTCTGAATGTCCTGATCGATCTGCAGGATCATGGAGGCATGTTCAAAGAACCACTGTCCCTCCTCAGTGGGGATAACTCCGTTGGCTCTGCGCTGCAGCAGGGGAGTTCCCATCTCATGCTCCAGCAGAGAGATCTGCTTGCTGACGCACTGCTGTGTTACAAACAGTTCCTTGGCGGCCTTCGTGATGCTTCTGTTTCGGCAGACCGCTTCAAAGTAGGTGATTTGTCTGAATTCCATGGATTACCCCCTCCTGTCTGACTTGATTTCATTGTACAACAAATCGTTGTGGGATTACAACGATTTTCTATCTTCTTTTTGGGATTTTTTTATTATAGGATAGGATCATAGAAAGGAAGAACCATGAGAGGAGGCAGTGCATGAAACTTTATGTAGATGTGAATGCTGTCCCGGGCGGAGACGGAACCCGGGAGCATCCCTTTAAAACCATTCAGGAAGCGGCGGATCTGGCTGCGGCCGGAGATGAGGTTCTGGTGCAGCCCGGGATCTACCGGGAACATGTAAACCCCAAAAACGGAGGTACGGCAGACGCCCCGATTGTCTACCGCTCTGCAAAACCCCGGGAAGCTGTGATCACCGGAGGAGAACCGCTTAAAAACTGGACACGGGTGGAAGGAAACGTCTGGAGCGCCCGGGTCCCCAACAGCATCTTTACGGAGCGCAATCCCTACACCACCCGGATTTCCGGAGACTGGTTCATCGCCGACTTTGTGGCCCATACCGGAGACGTGTTCCTGAACGGCAAGTCCCTCTATGAGGTGACCGACAAAGAACAGGTCCTTCACCCGGTTCCCTCTCCCACCTCCTGGGATCCGGACTTCTCCGTGTATGTGTGGTACTCGGAGCAGGATGGAGATGAGACGGTATTTTACGCAAACTTCCAAAACCGGGATCCCAATGAGGAGAACGTGGAGTTTTCCGTGCGTCAGGCCTGCTTTGCACCGGAAGCGGAAGGCATCAATTACATCACCCTCTCCGGCTTTACCGTCTGTGAGGCCGCTACCCAGTGGGCTCCCCCCACAGCCTTCCAGGAGGGCATGATCGCTCCCCACTGGTCCAAAGGCTGGGTGATCGAGGACTGTGAGATCTTCGAGTCCAAGTGCTGCGGCATTTCCCTGGGCAAGTACTACCAGGAGACCAACGACAACAAGTGGCTCCACTGGAAGTACAAGGACGGAACCCAGACTCAGAGAGAGTGTGTCTGTCTCGCTCAGGCGGACGGCTGGTCCAAGGAAACCATCGGTTCCCATACCGTACGCCGCTGCGACATCCACGACTGCGGCCAGACCGGCATCGTGGGACATCTGGGCGGTGTGTTCTCCACCATCGAGGACAACCACATCCACCACATCAACAACAAGCAGAACCTGGCGGGAGCCGAGATCGGAGGAATCAAGATTCACGCCGCCATCGATGTGACGATCCGCCATAATCACATCCATCACTGCACCCGGGGCATCTGGCTGGACTGGCAGGCCCAGGGCACCCGTGTCACCGGAAATCTGTTCCACGACAACACCGCTCCCAACCTGACGGAAGTCCCGGAGGATCTGAATCCCTCCCTGTTTTCCGGCATCGGCGAGGATGTGTTCGTGGAAGTTTCCCACGGACCTACGCTTATTGACCACAACGTGCTTCTCTCCGAACGGGCCATCAAGCTGGCCTGCCAGGGAGTGGCGGTGGTTCACAACCTGATCGCCGGCAGCCTGGTGGACATCGGAATCGGCACCAGCAACGGAACCCTGACGCTGGATTCCCCAAGGTACACACCCTATCATCTGCCCCATCGGACAGAGGTGGCAGGCTTCATGACCTTCCTCCACGGGGATGCCCGCTTCTACAACAACCTGTTCGTACAGCTTCCCCTTCGTCCGGCTCTCGTTCCCGTCATGGAAGGAATGGGCGGAGACGGCAGCGGCTGGGATGACGGCAACGCCGTGGTGGGCACCTGTCCCTATGACGGCTTCCCCACCTTTGAGGAATGGGATCAGGAATTCCAGGGCTACTGCGGCATGGGATCTCCTTTAAGCGACCGCTACTACATCCACCTTCCGGTCTGGACCGGAGGCAATGTCTTCTTCAACGGCGCCAGACCCTGGGAGAAGGAAACCGGGTACGCCCAGGTCGAAGACCAGGTGGAAGTATCCGTGGAACAGCGGGAGGACGGAGGCTGGTATCTGAAGACCGACCTCTACGATCACCTGCCTGATCTGAAGGCTTCTCTTATCAGTACCGAAACCCTGGGCATGGCCTTTGAGCCGGAAGAGCGCTTTGAGAATCCGGACGGCACCCCCATCACCTTCGACCGCTCCTGGTTTGGAGCTCTTCGAAGCGACAGTGTTACCGCAGGACCCTTTATCGATGGAGAAGAGGCCAAAGGCCGGCTTTTCTAATCTTGATTATGGAAAGGAAGATGTATCATGAGTGATACGAACTCATCGGTAGAAAAAGTTCCGTTTAAGGAAAAGATCGCCTACGGTCTTGGAGACGCAGGCTGCAACTTTATCTGGACCACGGTGGGCATGTTTCTGACGGTGTACTACACGGACAGCGTGGGCATTGACCCTGCAGTGGTTGGAACCATCATGATGCTTACCAGGCTTCTGGACGGTGTTTCCGACCTGGTGATGGGCACGGTGGTAGACCACACCAACACCCGCTGGGGCAAGGCCAGACCCTGGGTAGGCCTTACGGCTCCTCTGATGGGCATCGGCCTGGTGGTTCTGTTCAGTGTCCCGTCGGGACTGTCCGATACCGCAAAGATTGCCTATGCCTCCATCACCTATGTGGTGCTGGCAGTGGTGATCTACACCGCCTGCAACCTGTCCTACGGAACCCTGATGTCCTACATGGCTCCGGACCAGCAGGACCGGACGGTATTAAGCTCCGTCCGTTTCTTCTTCACCTGGCTGGCCGTGCTGATCATCATCTACACCGCCAACGGCCTGATTGAATCCCTGGGCTACAGGGGAATGGCCGTCGTCTTCGGCATCGTGGGCATGGTCCTGATTCTGATAACCTTCTTCTTTACGAAGGAACGTACCACCGTAAACGCCGACGGCACCCAGCCGGATGCGGTTCCGGTGCTGGAAGCCTTAAAGCTTCTCTTTAAGAACAAATACTTTATCTACGTAGCTCTGCTCTTCATCATCAACTACGCCGCACTGAACCTGACCAACGGCGTTGTGATCTACTATGTAAGAGACATCCTTGGCGACATGGATGCCTACGGCATTGTAAACACCATGGGCTTCCTGCCCTCCATCATCGCCATGCCCATCTTCCCCAAGATCGTGGAGAAGTTCGGCAAGTGGAAATGTCTGATGGCCGGATATATCCTGCAGATCATCGGCTACGCCATCGTTCTGGCCTTCCCGTCCAGCTTCGCGATGCTGCTGGTTGGACTGACATTCGTAGGCATCGGCAGAGTTCCTCATTCTGCAGGCCTGTTCGCCATGATCGCAGACGTGATCGACTACGGCGACTGGAAGTTCGGAAAACGTATTGAGGGCATGACCTACTCCGCTTCCTCCTTCGGCATGAAGGTTGGTACCGGTCTCGGCAGCGCAGCCGTAGGCTGGGGCCTGGCCCTGGGCGGCTACTCCGACAATCCGGGCAGCGCTTCCGCCCTGTTCGCCATCCGTTCCCTGTACACCTGGGTACCCATGATCCTGATCGTCATCGGTTTTGTGGTGCTGACCAGATGCAACCTGGACAAGATCTATCCCACCATCCAGAAGGAACTGGAAGCACGGAAGAATAAATAACAGAGGACTGTTCAACAACATGAAGCCCGCCGGCAGGCCTGCCGGCGGGCAGACCTGACGTTTAAATAAGGAGGTTTTCCTCAGATGCTGGAAAAGAAAGCGACATTTCAGCTTCCCAGTGAGGAAGCTGCATTAAATCCCATCTCGATCATGGGGGATGAAAAAGGGGTGTACTTCACCTATAGAAGCGACATCCAGGCCATCTCCGGCATTGTGCCCAGGCCTCTGGAAGTGGCTCTTCCCCTGGTATCCGGCTACATTGTAACCATTGACAAACCCGCGTTTACCCTGCCCTACCGGGAGGCCATGCTGGGAGTCTACGTGAAATTTGGAACTCAGACGGGCCTTTACCCTGTGAGCTTCCTGCTCTCAGGCCCCGGAGCGGAGATGGCAACCCTTCCCGGAAGAGAAAAGTTCGGACTGCCCAAAAAGATGTGCGAACAGGAAGACGACATCCAGATTAGCCGGGATGGAGATGCGGTCCGGGCCACCGCCCGCCGCCACGGGGTGGTGCTGGCGGATGTGTCCGTAAAGCTGACCGGTGAATACAACAATCCCGGTACCGATGCCTGCTACGCCGGTGCAAAGGACGGAGGAACATCCGGAGGCACCAGTTTTTACATGCATCCGCAGATGGAGCCGGATGAGAACGGCGTTCCCGTCTTTTCAAAGGTCAACGTCTACTCCAATGTGGCGGAGTACACCTACCGGATCTGGACGCCCGGCAAAGTGACCGTGCGCCTTAAATCCAGCGCAGACGATCCCTGGGGACAGCTGCCGGTTCTGGAAAACATGGGCGGAGCCTACAGTGAGAATGATATCGAGATGAAGGAACTGATCAAGGTCGGGGAAGCAGATCCCGCTCTGGCGGTTCCCAAACTTCTGACGGCCCGGTATGACCGGCTGGGACTGATTGGAGGCGTTAAGAAATGAAGTATGAACACCTGGGAGAACCTGGAAGAATCGGAAATATTGAGACGAAGAACCGTCTGGTGATGACGGCCATGGGTGTGGGCGTAGGCTCCCCCAGCGGAGAGGCCACCGATGACTTTATCCGCTTTTATGAAGAGCGGGCCAAAGGCGGTGCCGGCCTTATCATCACCGAGATCACCCGGGTAAACGAAGTTCACGGCGTGGGCGAGTATGATCAGCTCTCCCTGGCCCGGGACGACACGGTGGAGAGCTTTAAAAAGCTGGCCGATGCCATCCACCGCCACGGCAGCAAAATTTTTGTCCAGCTGCAGCACCCCGGAAGAGAAACCCACCTGGTCATCAATCCCCAGGTGAAGGAGCTGGTATCCTCCATGGCCATCCCCAGCTATGTGGCTCCCGAGCCCACCCGGGCCCTGACCACCGAAGAAGTGAAGGATCTGGTCAAAGACTTTGGAAAGGCCGCCGGCCGGGCCAAAGCCGCCGGCATCGACGGTGTGGAGATCCATGCGGCCCATGGTTACCTGATTCAGCAGTTCCTCTCCCCCTTTGACAATCACCGGGAGGATGAGTACGGGGGATCCCCGGAGAACAGACGCCGCTTCCTGATGGAGATCATTGCGGAAGTCCAGAAAGTCTGCGGAGAGGATTATCCCATCAGCGTGCGCTTAAGCAGCACCGAGTTTCTGGATGACATGTACGACGAGAGCCTGACTCTCTCCGAGACTCTGGAAACCGCCCGGGCCTGCGAAGCGGCAGGCGTGGCTCTTTTAAACATTTCCTCCGGCACCCACATGACGGGCAACACCATCGTGGAGCCCACCACCTATGATCAGGGCTGGAAGATTCCCTTTGCAGCCGCGGTGAAAAAACATGTCTCCATTCCCGTGGCGGCCACCGGTGTGATCCGGGATCCCGCCTACGCGGAACAGATCCTGGAAAATGGTGATCTGGACTTTATCGCCATGGGCAGATCCTGGCTGGCTGATCCGGAGTGGGGCAATAAGGCCCTGGAAGGCCGGGATGCCGACATCCGCAAGTGCCTGGGATGCATGTACTGCTTTGAGACCGCCGGCAACAACCTGTGTACGGGAGGCTCCCACGCCTTCTGTTCCGTCAATCCCTGCCTGGGGGAGGAAGCCCGGTATGAAAACATTCCCAGGGACGGAAACGGCCGCACCGTTGTGGTGGTCGGAGCCGGTCCTGCCGGGCTGGAAGCCGCGATGGTACTGGCCGAGCGGGAATTTAACGTGATCATCCTGGAAAAGCGGGACCGCATCGGCGGACAGATGTACCTGGCTTCTCTTCCGCCCCACCGGGAAAAGATGGGCAACTTTATCCGCTATGCCGAAAAACGTCTGAATGACCTGAACGTAGACATCCGCCTGAATACGGAGGCCGATGCCGAAAGCATCAAAGCCCTTGACCCTTACGCGGTCTTTGTGACTGTAGGATCCGGGCCCGTGCTTCCCAGAAGCATTCCGGGAATCTCCGGCAGCAACGTCTATGTGCCCGAGGATGTGCTGACCGGAAAGGTCACTTTCTCTGAAAAGACCATCGCCGTGATCGGCGGAGGCCTTACCGGAATGGAAACCGCCGAGTACCTCCAGGAGGCCGGCAATGAGGTCTTCGAAGTGGAGATGGTGGATGCCATGGGCGCGGTGGGATTCCCGCTGATGATCATGGACGCCACCGCTGCTCTTGCCAGAGCGGGCGTGCGGACCGAACCGGGCCACAAACTGCTGGAGATCCGGGAAAACAGCATCCTTCTGGAGGACAATGCGGGATACAAAATCGAGGAGCCCTGCGATGCGGTCATCGTAGCCCTGGGAGTCCGTTCCGCCAATACCCTTGAAGATCAGTTGAAAGATGAATATAAAGTCATCGTGGCCGGCGACGCCAAGAGAGGCGGACGCAGGATCCCCGATGCCATCCATGAAGCCTTCCACGCGGCTTACGAGCTGGCGTAAGGTTAAGATAAGCCATCTACACCCAATTCATTCATTTCTGCACAAAGCAGCTCCCCCTTGCCGGATTCACACCCAGGCGAGGGGGAGCTGCTTTTTTGAATGATGAATGGAGTTGCTGAAGATTCATCCCTCGGGGGGAGACCCGGCGTATTTTCCGGGGATTGAGGGACGAATCCCCTTGTCTGATGTATGTTCTTCGGCATTTACAGTGTACACCCCGGGGCTTAAAAAAGCAAGCACTTTTTGAAAAAATTTTTTGGATTCTAATACTTTGCATTTATGCTTTCAAATCTTCTTCCAGTTTTTTCTACAAACGCAGTTCCCCCTCATGGGATGCGCGTCCATGAGGGGGAACTGGTACACGTATGAAAGGAGATACTGAAGGACCGTCCGCTTAGGACAGTACCGGAACTTTTCCGGCCCCGGACGGATCCCCGTGCTGTCCCGCATTCCAGGCAGAATGGAGGACGTTATTGATGGCAGCAATGACGTAGAATGAGTTTACACTCACAGTATACTCCTCCTGCGGACAGATGGCAAGAGGTTTTTGAAAAAATTTTTCCCGGGATTATTTTCCGCATTTTTCTTTTCATCACAGCTCCCCCTCATCCCTGAGGGGGAGCCGTTGGAATGAGAAAAACGAAAGGAGTGACAATCCTGACATTTCTGGCTGGGGGGAATGCCAGGATGGTGATGTGAATCAAGCATCCTCAGTATACAACACCGGAGAAGAGTTGGCAAGAGGTTTTTGAAAAGTTTTTTCGTTTTTTTTATCTGTGTCCTTGTGATTTCAGTGCGCGCTTACAGCAGGTGACGGATGGGTCGCACCACAACCCGCAGCACCTTATAAAATTTCTCCTTTTTGGGGGAAAGCTTAATGGGCTCATACCGGGGACCCACGGTTTCCGTGCCGTCCGGGAGCACCTGGATGCTCTTTTCCTTATAGTCCTCGCACATTTCCCGGATGTGGCGGTTTAATTCCGGGCAGTCGATCACCAGCATCAGCTCCGTATCCAGGTAGACGCTGCGCATGTCGTAGTTAAAGGAGCCCACCAGGGAGATGCGGTCGTCGATCACCACCGCCTTGGTGTGGACCGCCTGTTCGTTGATGCACTCGTAGACGGTGGTGCCGGTGTTCAGGATTTTCTCCCGGTTGTTGAGAAAGTCCGTGCAGCCCCAGGGGTTGGAGCCCTTCTCCACCGCGTTGAGGATGATGGATACATTCCCGGTGCGGTTGGCCTCCTCCAGGATCTCATACATGATGGAGTTGCAGATCACGTAGGGGGTCTGGATCACGATGTCCTGGGCCCCCTCCATAAGAGCCCGCAGCCGGTTTAAAACCTTCGGCTCCTTTCTTCCGGGGGCGGTTCCGTTGTCGATCAGGGTGATCTTTCCCGCGGGAACCGTCACATCCAGCCAGCCCGTGTAGTCTGTGGCCTGGTCCCAGGAGCCGCACAAAGCCTCATAGCGCTCCTCCATGATCCGGTACTGCTCCTCCGGGTTTTCGGGATGGGTGGTCTTTTTGGCCACGCATTTCTCCTTCCAGACCTGATCAAAGTAGTTTCGCACCTGCAGGAAGGAGTCCCCGGGGGTGTCGGCCGTGTTGTAGACCAGCACCTCCCGGTCGATGTTCTTCACCTTCTTGTAGTCTCCCAGAAAGATGTTGTTGGTGTTTCTCCCGCCCAGCATGTACATCCTGTCGTCGATCAGGATATATTTGTCGTGCATCCGGTAGTTGGCTCTCCAGATGTTTTTGAGGTTGGGGGTATTGTAGAACCTGGCGTCCACGTTTTCGTGGGCGCACAGAGCCTGAAATACCGGACTGCTGCGCAGGAACAGGAGCTGATAGACTCCGTCTGCCAGAAGCTGCACCTTTACGCCCCGCTTCGCTGCCATGTAAAGGGCGCTCATCACGTCCATGCCTCCCTCATCCCCGCGAAGATCGAAGGTCACGTACACGATCTTTTCCCTGGCCGCGTCGATCATGCGAAGCCGCCACAGGATGGCTTCCTCGTTGTCATCCACGCTCATGACCCGCTCCGTTCCAATGGTGGAGGAGAGGAAATCCTCCGCCCGGATCTGATCCGTATCTTCGCTGCTTTCCTTTTTGTGAAAAGCCGGCACCAGGATGTTTACCGCCAGCAGGGCCGCAAAGACAATTCCTCCCAGCTGTAGCAGCCGGATTCCAATCTTCATCTCCCTTTTTCCTCCTGTGTATTAACCTTTTTCATTACAGCAGAGTAAACTCCAGCAGATCCTTGTTGCCGTCCCCTCTGTAGGTGAGATAGAGGGCCCAAACTCCGTCCGGGATCAGAACGGAGTCGCTGTAGGTATGCCAGGCGCTGTCATAGCCCACTTCCACCTGGCCGCAGATGTCTCCGTCCCAGGAGGTGCGGACTTCAAAGGTGCCGGCTCCGTAGCCCCGGACTGTGATGGCGATGCCTTTCACATCCCTGCAGTCAAAGTACTTGTAGCCCATGGTGGCGAAGTTCTGGATGTTGCCCACGTAGGCCGGATCGTGATCCCCGTCTCTTCCCTCCTGCATTACCTTCGGTTTGGGAAGACCATCCCCGTCCACATATTTGCTGTGGGTATCCGTGAACAGGTTGCAGACAATGTAGGCGGGATAGGTTCCCTGGCCCTTTAAGGGACCGCCGTTTAAGCCGCAGGAGGTGATCTCCGCCTGGGAGATGGAGCCGTCCTCATGGATGGTCAGCTTCTCCGCGCAGCCCTGGCGGCTGTACCAGGTGCCGTTGGTATGCCGGTGGTAGAAGATGTACCACGCATCCCCGATCTCCACCATGCTTCCGTGGTTGTTGGCCCCGTAGGCCATGGGCAGATCCGCCGGCTTGTAGGTGTCGATGTGCAGGTCGCAGTTGCTCACCAGCACACCGCCGTAGGCAAAGCCCCGGGTGGGTTCATCGCTTACCGCGTAACAGAGTTCATGCATCACCTGGGAGGAGTAGATAAAGTAATACTTCTCTCCCACTTTCCGGATGGAGGAGGCCTCAAAAAACGCATGGCCCTCAAAGTCCGTACCCGCTGCCGTCTCGCATCCGGGAGCCACAAAGACCGGATCCTCTGCGATGGTCAGCATGTCCGGTCCCAGGACCGTGGCCATGGCCCCGGTTCTGGTCGCGTCCCCTCTTCCGCAAAAGCCGGTGTAAAGGTAGGTCCTGTCCCCTTCCGTCAGCACACCGGGATCAAACTGGGGCTCGTCTCCGGGCCTCTCCCCCAGGAGGGTGCCGTCGGCATAGTGGACGTATCCATAGAACTGATAATGTCCCGCCGGGGTATCACATACCGCCACGGAGACGATGGAGACGCCGTTTAACACGTAGTACAGATAATATCTCCCGTCAGGACCCACGGTCACATCCGGGGCAAAGAGACACATCTGTCCGTCCTGATTCAGGGGATCCGCATTCCTGGGGTAGATAACTCCCTCAAATCTCCAGTTCCCCAGATCCGATACGGGTGCAGACCAGCACACATAGTCTCCCAGACAGAAGGCAAAGCCGTTGTAGAAGTCATGGGAGCCGTACACGTACACCCGGTCGCCAAACACATAGGGCTCTCCGTCGGGGATGTACTCCCAGGAGGGCAGGTAGGGATTAAAGGCCTGCTTCTTTACCGGGCTTTTTACCGGCAGTTTTTCCTTCCGAACGGCTCCCGCCAGAGATTCCATCAGGAAGGCCCGCAGGGGTGAATCCTTCTCCTCTCCGGGTTTTGCTCCCTCCCCGGTAAAGACCATCTCCTGACGGTCCTTTTCGGAATAGGGCTTCCAGAGAGGCATGGGGGTGCCGTCGCCGTCATTCCCGTTGGGATTTCCGGTCTTGACAAAGTTGGCCAGGTAATTGCACATCTGTCTGGCCAGATCATAGTGGCGTCCCACAAAGGGTCTCCAGCACTTGGCCAGGGTTTCAAAGAAGAACCACAGATCCACGGAGTGGAAGGTTCCCGGGTTGTCCCATCCGGGGATGTCCGGCGCAAACCTGTAGTAATAGCAGGGCTCCTTCTTTCCGTTTTTCTCGTGCTCCAGAAAGATGGTCTTGGCGGTGCACTCGATGCCGCTGATGCTGCCCCACTGATCATTCTCATCCGGGGACTGGATCTCGGGAAGACTTAAAAACTCGTCCGCCCCCTCTCCAAAGATGGAGATGGCCTTTTCCCGCAGTTCCTCCCGGGAATGAGCCCGCAGGGCATTGGGGAACTCATCTCCCGTATTTCCTGCCATGATGGCTACGGGGGCATGACGACCCTGGGCCAAAAGAGTCAGGGAATCTCCCAGGCAGAACCGTCCGTCCTCCACGGTTCCCATCCGGGGATGGGAGCTTACATACTCCGCATACTTGTCCCGCACATGGATGGCATCCAGTGCTCTGGCCTCCTCCAGAGAAGAGACTCCCAGGAACTGGAAGAAGCTCTCCCCGTTTTTCTCGGCCGCATCCAGGGGAGCCGGTTTGCCCACGCTCTCCCCGCCGTAGGGATCCCGGATCATGCCGCTCATGATCACCGCTCCCTTAAAGAGGCCGAAGTTGTCCGGGCAGGTCATCTGGGCCAGCACACTGCCGCCTCCGGCGGACTGGCCGGCGATGGTGATGTTGTCCGGATCTCCGCCGAAGGCGGCGATGTTTTCAATGACCCACTTAAGACCGGCCTGCTGGTCCAGGTGACCGAAGTTGGCGGGGGCATCCGGCTGGGCCGCGGTGATCTCCGGATGGGAGAGAAAACCGAACACGTTGATGCGGTAGTTGACGGAGACCACAATGATTCCTCTTCTGGCGAGCCTCTCCCCGTCAAACTCCATCTCGGAGGGATATCCCCACTGGAGTCCCCCTCCGAAGAACCATACCAGCACCGGAAGCTTATCCCCGGGCGTTCTGGCTCCCGTCCACACGTTCAGGTAGAGGCAGTCCTCCGACATCTCGATGGTGGGATCCACATGCCATTCCCGGTTGTAGATGATATCCCCGATGCCCGGGGTATCCTGTACGGAGATGGGGGCAAAGCGGTAAGCCTCCCGGATCCCCTCCCAGTCGGGACAGGGCTGAGGTGCTCTCCAGCGGTTCTCTCCCACCGGGGGAGCCGCAAAGGGAATGCCCTTAAAGGCGGTGATTCTGGGATCCGCGGCCTCGATGCCCCGGACCCAGCCGTTTTTCGTCTTTACAGTTCGTATCATGTCCAATCCTTTCTTACTGCAAGAAAATTTTTACAATCAGTCCAAAGAGCAGCAGGTGAGCCGGATACAGCACATAGTAGGCCAGCTTGGGAAACCGGTCCTTACGCACGTAGTTGCAGCACCAGATCCCGTAAAAGGTAATCGGTCCCGTGACGTAGAGGAGGCTGATGATCACCCCCAGCACGGTCTTTAACACGTTTCGGGTGTAGCAGAGGTAAAACACCGCCGAGAGCGGCACGATGCAGAGCCCGTAGGCTCCCCGGAAGACGGACACCCACACCAGGCCGCCCAGGACCACCATACAGCGCATCAGGGTGGGCACCACGCCCTTTCCCTCCTTGAGCATGTCCAGAAAGTACACCATCAGCAGAGAGATGAGAAGGCTTACAAACACGTTCTGGCCGGAAAACTCCAGGATCTCCCCGTGGATGGCCAGGTCGTAGGGAATCTCGCTTATCAGGGCAAAAAAGGCCATCCGCAGCAGATACTTCTTCACATCCGAGGTGTTTTTAAAGCCCTCCACCAGCAGAAAAGCAGATAAGGTCACCGCCATGCCCGCCATCAGCTGCATGATCACCCCCACGCCGCTGATAAACATCAGGCGGCTGTCGTCGGCCAGAGCCTGGGAGAGACTCTCCTGGGTGTACCGATCCAGATGGATAATGCCGTTTTGCACGATGGCAATGCCGAAGTTGGCGATCACGGTCATCACTGCGGTAAACTCCTTCAGGCCGTCCATGGTGAACGTGGGCGTCTTCCAGACTACCTGTCTCCCTGTCAGATTGGCCATTGGTATCCCTCCTTCGGCTCAGTCCTCAAAGTTTTCAAAATCCTCCATCCTGTAACGTTTATGGATGTCCCGGTAGCGAAAACGGGCCATCTCATTTTTGGCAAGCACATCCTCCTCCGTGCCGTGATACTGGCAGCGGAGGCAGTAGTACTCCTTCTTCTCCTTATCGTAAAACATGTCGATGTCCAGATCCCTCATGAAGCAGGAGGGACACCGGTAGTTCAATCTGCCCTTTCCAGCCTGAGCCATGTGGTAAATTCCTCCTTCTCACATAATCTTCCCTCATATCCCAATGTAAACATGGGGCTGAAGGCATAACCCTCCCGGAAGAATCCGGTTTTTTCTCTTCCCTGACAGGTCAGGGAAACTTTTGTCTTAATGGGAGGCAGGATACAGCTGGCCGCATCCGCATCGGGAAGGGCTTCCTCCCGGCAGCGGTAGGCGTACTGCAGCTCCTTTGTCTGATCCCCCTTTGTGAGGGAGAGAACCAGAGAAGTCATGTCCTCGGGGTACTCGGTGGTGCCGTAGCAGGCCACCATGTACTCCTGGATGGTGAGATCCGCCTCCGGATTGCTCATCTCCAGGACTCGTCTGTCCATGCGGATGGTCCCCGTTCCCTCGGGGAAGGTGATCACCGTCTGCAGCTTCACGGTCAGATCCGAAAACTCGATGTCCACCGGATCCAGGGTGAGAATCCTGTCTGACCCTTCCTGGGAGAAATGGGCTTTGGTCCGGCACAGGCACAGATCCACTTCCTCGCCGTTGTGACAGATCTTGGCGCTGCGCACCGTTCCCTCCCCGGCATAGTGGGTAAAGTACCCGGCCCGGTACTTTTCCTGAATCAAAAACGGGTAGCTGGCATCCTGCACGTGTTTGGTGCCGATGCCCACCGGCCACTCCAGCTTGGCGGCATAGGGCCGGAGATCCACAATGGCTCCCCCCTGGTCCATGTTTACCGAGACCCGCATAAAGGGATCACAGTACCAGAACACCTGCTTTCTGCTTCCATATAAAATGTCCCGCCACAGGGCGCACTCCGGTTCGGTGTAGCCTTTCTTCTCCCGGTAGTAGTCGGCAAACTCACTCATGGTCATGTCCAGGAGTTTTCCCTCTTTTTTCAGGTTTCCGTAGTAGGCGCAGCCGTCATAGTAGGACTTTTTCAAAAGCTCGTAGGGAGCCTCCCAGCGCCCCATCTTGTTCATCCAGCCCGGTCCCACAAACATCATGTTGTAGGAGTAGCCGTTGTTGAATCTGGCCTGATACCGGTACTGGTCGATCAGGTTGTAGAGATAGGGATACTCCCAGGTCTTCGTATCGTAGATCATGCCCCGGAGCACGTTCTGGGGATGGGTGCCGAAGTTGGAGCCGTTGCCGTCATAGCAGGCGATCAGATCCCGGCTTAAGTGGGGAATGGCCACGATGCCGGAATCTTCCTCCTCATTGGCCGCCGGCGCATGGGTGTTGACTTTTGAGGGGATCCAGGGCGCCCAGGGGCCTCCGTCCATCAGGGTGTACCAGCTGTTGTTGCAGGTATGATAGGCCTTGGGCCCCTCCTCCCAGCAGGTGGCCACCGCACACTTGACAGAGGGGTACTTCTCCTTGATGAAGTTGATCAGGGGAGCATCCAGGTAGTAGGAGCCGGTGGATTCGGGGTAAAAGCCGAAGCAGTCATGGAACTTTTCAAACACGTCGGTGACGATGGCCTTTTTGTCCTCCATGGAGAACATCCAGATGCAGAAGTCTTTGGTCTTGTACTTCTCCCGAAACTCCGTGCAGGGAAGCCCCAGAAGGGTAAGGCCGATCTCGTCCCCGAATTTCTCGTGATGTTCTTTGGCCAGGGAGACGGCCTCCTCGTTGAAGAGGCTGGCATAGGTCATCTGGATGGTGGTCTTCAGCCCGTTTACGTGGGCGGCATCCTGCTGGGTTTTAAAGATGTCCAGACTCTCCCGCAGCAGAGAACTCCGGCCCAGATCCTCCGCCTGTCCCTGGCCGGTAACCTTCTCGGCATACTCGGGCACCATCTCCGGGCGGTGTATGATATTGAGGATAAACTGATCCATACTTTTCCTTTCTGATTAAAAGAGCCCGGAAACTTCCGGCGCCTCCAAAAGAACGGAGAAGAGAGTACGGAAGTTGCCGGGCTGTGAATGACAATGTCAAAGGTGTTCGGTTTGCATTAACCCTTTACTGCACCGCCGGTGATTCCCTCCACATAGAACTTCTGCATGATGAAGAACAGAATGGAGATGGGGATGGATACCAGCACGCCGCCGCAGCAGAAGATGGTAAAGTAGCTGTTGATCAGGCTCTTGTCCAGCATCTTGTAAAGACCGATGGCCACCGTGTAATTGGCGGAGATTCCGGCATTGAGGATCATCTTGGCATACACGAAGTCCATCCAGGGAGCCAGGAAGCTGTTGATAACGGTGTACACCAGGATGGGACGGCTCATGGGCATGACGATCTGCCAGAAGATTCTGGCCTCGCTGCAGCCGTCGATCTTGGCCGCCTCACACAGGGCCCTGGGAACCGTGTCAAAAAAGCCCTTGGCGATCAGGTACCCCAGTCCGGAGGATCCCGAGTACACCAGGATCAGTCCCGCATAGCTGTTGGTCAGGTTGAAGGTCTTCAGCACGAAGTACACGGCGATCATGGAGAGCATGCCCGGGAACAGGTTTAACAGCACGCCCATGTTCATCAGGGGCTTGCGCAGCTTGAAGCGCATGAAGGATGTGGCGTAGGCCACCATCAGCACGAAGGCTGTGGAGATCACCGTGGTGAAGCAGGCGATGATGAAGGTGTTCATGAACCAGCGGGGGAACTGCTGTACCGTATCGGGCTGGAACAGTTTCTTATAGTGAATGGCGCTCCATTTCTGGGGAAAGAAGGTACTGGTGTTCATGCCCGAGTAGGAGTTAAAGGAGGTGCATACCAGCCAGACAATGGGAATCAGCCAGATAAAGGCCAGCACCCCGATGAATACGTTGTGGGTCACTACCTTTACGGTCTTCTTTTTTATCTTCATTATTGGTAATCCTCCTCTCTGCCGTTTCCGATCATCCTGTTAAAGGCCAGCAGAGTAAAGACGGCACAGATGATAAACACGACGATGCCTATGGCGGATGCCATCTTGTAGTTGTAGTAGTCCTGCGTCAGCCGGAACAGCCAGGTGACCAGCAGGTCTACCTCCTTGGCCTGTGAATTGGCCATGGCCTGGTTGGTGGTGGTGTACACACCTTCTGTCAGCAGATAGATCACGTTGAAGTTGTTGATGTTCTTCACGAAGTCCGTCACAAGAGAGGGACCGGTGACAAAGAGCATGTAGGGCATGGTGATCTTGACAAAGATCTGAAAGGGTTTGGCCCCGTCCACCCTGGCGCTCTCCAGCTGATCCGCCGGCAGGTTCATCAGCACACCGGTGGCAATCAGCATCTGATAGGGAATTCCGATCCAGATGTTGATCAGAATAATCATCACATGGGCCCAGCCGGGAGCCGACAGGAAGGGTATGTAGCTGGTGGATATGAGGCCGATCTTTCGCAGCAGTCCCGTGAGCCCGATTTTGGCGCACATGGTGTTGGCGATTCCTCCGTTGGAGAAAAAGTTCCGGACCAGAAGCAGGGACACGAACTGAGGCACTGCGATGGTGATGATAAAGAGAAGCCTCCAGATCTTGGGCGCCCGGGTATTGCTGCTGTTAATCAGCAGCGCCAGTAAAATACCGCCGAAGTAGGTGGTAAAGGTGGCAAAAAATGCCCACACCAGAGTCCACCCCAGGATCCGCACGAATGCGTAGCTGAAGGTGGAGGTCAGCCCGCCTCCTCCGAACAGGTTGAGGAAGTTGGAAAAACCAACCCAGGAAAACAGGGACGACGGAGGCATGTGCTGCTGGTCGTAGTTGGTAAAGGCCACGAAAATCAGCAGCAGAATGGGAAGAAAGGTAAAGATCGTGATTCCCAGCACCGGAAGGGTGAGCAGGGTGATGTGGAACTTCTCATCGATGTAGGAGTGCAGATCCTCCTTAAAGGTATTGATGTGATGTCCCGCTTCCGCTTCCAGCTGAAGATGATATGCATTGACCACGTTTCGCATCCAGACCACAAAGGCTGCGGCCCAGATCACAAAGCTGAACAGAGAGAACAGCAGGATGGAGAAGGAGTTGTCGTAGTCATTGAACTCGCTCTTCATGGTTTCCATGTTGAAAACCCGCTCCATGGTCACTGTCCCTAAAGTTCCAAACTTGGGCACATATTTCATGGCAAACAGGAAGGTAAAGGCGATGATGCCGATCTCAAAGAGGGTCATGATCACCGCTTTGACGTACTGCTTCCGTTTGGCGTAGCCTGCGCCCATCCAGACAACGGACAGCTTTACAAAGGCATCGCCTTTGGCAAAGGCCGTTCCGAAGTCAGAAAAAAAACCGCCTATGGATCTGAAGAAGCTGCCCACTGCCGCGACAGCTCCTCCTTTTTTTTCCTCTTCCACAGGAAATTCCCCCCTAACAAACTGAAAAGTAAAGAGAAGGCTGCCGCAGACGCCTGTCTGCGGCAGCCCGTCCCGATCTTGTTTAGACTCTTACTCTATGGGAGCGGTAACGCCCTCTACCAGGTTGTCCAGAGCCTCCTGGATGCCTGCGTCGTCATCCGCTTTCAGGTTGCCCTGTGCGATCAGTTCGCCGAAGGTAGCGGCGGGATCCCAGAACTTGCCGCCGACTCTCTGCTGGAGACCGAACTGGTTCTGCTGTCCCAAAGCTGCCAGAGCCACGTTTGCAGCTACGGCGTCGGAATTCAGGACGTTGATGTTGCTGGGGCCGCTCTCTCTCTGATCAAAGTACTTCTGCTGAGAGGACTCATTGGTGATGAACTCGGCCAGAAGAACTGCCCATCCGGAATTCTCGGAGTAGGCGTTTACACCTGTAAACTTGTATCCGGCTACGGAACCCTGCTGAACCTGCTGATCCCCAACGGTGAAGGTGGGAAGCTTGGTGGCGGCATAGCCGTCGCCGAAAGCTGTCTGAGCAGCCTGGGCATCCCAGGTACCGCTGACTACTGCGCAGAGCTGTCCGCCTGCGATCTGATTGGAGATGTCGCCGTCTGCGATGGCCATGAAGGCGGGGCTGCCGGCGATGCTGATCATGCCTTTAACCACGTCCACACCGGAGATGCCGGAAGCGCTGGTTCCGTTCCAGTCCATGGCGGTGGTTCCGTCATCGTTCAGGTCGGTGGTAAAGCCGGCTCCGTAGAAGAAGGAAGCGTTGTACCAACCGGAGGCCAGGGTCATGCCGACTTTCTGTCCGGCTGCCTCGGCAGCTGCCAGAAGGGAATCCCAGCTGGCGGTGTCTTCGGGTTTGATCACAGATGAATTGTAGTACAGGAAATATCCGTTGTCAGCCGCACGCGGGAAGGCATACAGCTCGCCGTTTACGGTAGCGGCGTTTACGGCGCCCTCCACGTTGGCAGCCTTTACATCGTCCAGGGTCTTGCCGGCCATCTGGGAGAGCATCTCGTCAAACTCGTCCAGGCCCAGAAGGGCTCCGGCGTTTACCAGGTCAAAGATCTGGTCGTCTGCGAAGGAGAATACGTCCGCAGCGGCCTCCACGTCTGTCAGGATGGTATCCTTGGCGGTGGACTCAGACTCCACACCGATCTGAATGTCGAAGGTCTGATCCGGATAAGCCGCCTTAAACTCCTCTGCCAGTTCACCCAGCAGTGTCTGATCTTCCTCGGCGCCCCACAGAGTCAGGGAGATGGTCTCATCCCCGGCGCTTACGAAGGTGGCGCAGGATAGGGTCATGACAGCAGCCATGGTGCAGGCCAGTACTTTTTTCAGTTTCATATGAATTCCTCCTTAAAAAAGATTGAACGACCGGCCGGGGTAAAACTGTAAAAAGTATCCCGGTGGGATGTTACAGGTATAGTATACAACATCGGGTGTTTTTGTGTCAATTGAAGAATAGAATAAAAATTGGAGGGACTTTTTTGTCATTTTTTAAATAACTGTCTCTCATCAATCCTCCAGGTTCTGACACAGAGTAATCACCAGCACATCGTCCACCGAGGGGTTCTTCACAAAGTAGTTGGCGGTCTCCACCTTCCGGTAGATGCCGTCGTTTCCGATCTGCCGGGTTACCAGGCGGATCATTCTGGCTCCCTCGCTGTGGGCCTTCAGCTGGTTGTGCCGGTCAAAGGTGATGCGGAAGGCCTCCTGGTCCTCCGGGTGCATGGTGGAGGCCCCGTGAAGAATCAGCTCGTCAAACATGCCCGTGGAGGGACAGGACTGCTGGGTGAAGTTTTCGTAGGCCATCATGTAGTAGCTGTTCCGGGTCAGGTTGGCGAAGATGATCAGGGGATAGCGGATAAAGACGGCGTCCAGTAAAAGCTGCATGGCGGTGGCGGGACTCTGAATGGTCAGAATGTCCTCCTCTTCCTCCGCCTTCTCCTTCCGGCTGCACCGGTCCAGGAAGTCCTCCTCCGACATGGGCCTGGCAAAGAGGTAGCCCTGGATCATCTGGCAGCCGCAGGTCCGGAAAAATCCCAGCTGCTGCCGGGTCTCCACTCCCTCCGCCACGGTGCTTAACTTCAAGCGGTGGGCAAAGGAGAAGATGCTCTCCAGCACGATGCGCTCCTTCTCATCCTCGCAGTTTCCGTCCAGAAGGGACTTGTCGATCTTCAGCACGTCGGCGGGTATCTTTTTTACAAAGCTTAAGGATGAGAGCCCGCTGCCGAAATCGTCGATGGCGATGGTAAACCCCGCCTCCTTTAAGGAGCGGATCTGGTTTAAGACCACCTCTCCGTCCTGAACCAGGGCCGACTCGGTGATCTCCAGCACGATCCACTTCCGGTCAATTCCAAACTCCTCCAAAGTGGAGCAGAGTTTCTCCACAAAAATCTCATCCCCCGCATGCCGCCTGGAAAAGTTGACGGAGATGTGGACCATGCGCAGTCCCCTCTCCTTCTGTTTCCGAAGCAGGGCGCACACCTGCCGCAGCATGTACCAGTCCAGTTCCTTGATATCGTCCCCCTTTTCCATCTCCGGTATGAAGCTGCCGGGCATGATGACGGTGCCGTCGGGTTTGATCCACCGGCACAGGGCTTCCGCTCCGGTCAGCCTGTTGGTCAGCGCATCGTACTGGGGCTGATAATAGGCCCTGATCTCACCCTTTTTCATTGCCTCCCGCACTTCTGCCACGCTGTAGGTTTTCTGTTCCATGACCTTTCCCCTTTTCTCGTAATGTCTGGTATTATTTTACTTAATAAGGTCTCATTCTGTCAAGTATTCAGGGAGAAAAAACCCGGGAAAGGAGGAGAATATTATCGCTCACGCTTGGGACCTAAACGAAAAAAGATACAAAAAACACCACAGGCATGGGGGCAGGGAATTTTATACTTTGCGTTCAATGACAGGGAGTAAAGTCTCCTTTATAATAAAGAAGAAATCCTATCCCCGCGGCTGGTCCTGGCGGGAGGCACGGGACAGGTTTAATTTACATAAATATCATTTCAGGAAAGGAGGGAGGAATCATGAATGTGAAGATTCTTGTGGCTTTACTGCTTCTGGGATTAAACAGCTACACTCTCGGATACATGATCGGCTTCACCAGATCCAGAAACAGGTAGTCCCCGGACCGCCAGGACCGGCCGTTCATTTGAACGGAACCGTCATTTCGATTTCTGCACCAGGTCCGGACATGAGATCCCGTACCTGTTTGTTTACATTCTTGCAGATCCATCTGTCTTTGGCTTCGCAGCATTTTGAGAGCGGATGCATCGGTAAGGGCCAACTCTGCGTACATGTGGGGGTCATGGAGTTTTCTGACGGCTCCATGCACCCTCTCCCGGATCTGTCCCGTGATCAGGAAGAGAAATGCCAGGCCCTGTCTTTCCCATTTATTAAAGGCCAAAAATACTTCCTCCGGAGTCAGGGCGCCACGGGCCAGGAGAACGGTTACGCCGGACGCTTCGCTTTCACTGTAATCCCGAAAGACGCAGAGCTTTTCATCATCAGAGAGCTCCTTCGATGCGTATTCCACCCGGGCAGGGCAGTAGAATTCCCCGGAAAAGTGCAGATCCTTTAAGGCGTTTTCCACAGCCTGTGAATCATCGCCGGTAAAAGCATGAGCAAATACCGGCATCTCCGTATCAGGATCAAATCCCACCAGCAAATTTTCCTTTAGACCTGTATGATAAACTTCCAGAAATACCGTTTCTGCTCTTTTAAGGAACGCCCTCTCATAATCCGTTACGGCCAAAGCGTTTCTTCCCAGGGTATCCCGAAGGGCTGCCACCTCACCTTTTTCAAACGTAAAGGCAAAGTCTCTGTACTTGTAAGCGAGCCAGCTCTGGGGGTATCTGATCTGGATCTGGTTCATATAGACCGGTCCCCCGACCAGAAGGAGGATGCAGTAAACGTAGATCTGTGCGGCCTGGTTGGGAGGAAAAACCCGCTTCAGGGAGTCGTAAATGTCGGAGGATACGGTCCTGGCCAGTCTGTACTGACCGTAATCCAGCACTTCATATTCCATTTGGGGCTTGGGATGCTTTTCGCTGCGCTCCTTCCGGTAAAGCTCAT
>CAZJYM010000018.1:0-14782 GCA_964550245.1 uncultured Blautia sp.
ACAAGTCCCAAAACGATGAGAGCACTCTCGAAGCCCCTCACAAACCCCAAAATGCGCTTGTTTAAGGGCCCGGCAAAGCATTTGGGTGTTCAGTATAATAAAAGTAGTGGAGCTTTGTCATCAATAAAAATATATTCCGAGGATTATCAAGATTTTGTCACTTTTTCAAATTTTTACTATGAAAATAATGTTATCAATCTTCCCAGTAAACTACAGTGAACTACAGTGAACTATAATACCCAAATATTAGTGTTCATTGCTATTTCGATGCCTGATCTTTTGTGTAGTGAGTTTGTTTTATCACTGATGTAATTTCGCTTGAGCTGTGATTATAATTTGCGAGATAAATAATGTCTGATACAGACCGTAGAAACATGTTTTTATCACCTGTAATTAGTCAAAAAAATCCCCCGGGATCATATGATCCCGGGGGATTGTTTCAACAGTAAAATTCTCCCACGGTCCTCGTCCTGCTCCCAAGTGGCTCTCTGGAGACCAGGGTTCCATCCACTTCCATGGTGAGATTATTATCCTGGAACCTGAAGATGATTCTCGTCCCGCTTAAGGCATCCGTCCGGCGGATCTCCATCTCCAGGGCAAAGAAGCTTCTCCAGCGGGCGGTGGCCGCAAAGAGATGGCCGTTGGATTCGCAAAGGGTAAAGTCTCCAGCCAGGGAAGCCGTGATCTTCTTTTCTTTGTCCCCTTCCACGCAGATCCATTCCACTTCGTTTTCACCGAAGGAAAAGCGCATCTGGGTCACTTCTCCCTCTTCGATGTCAAAGAGGCCGCATCCTCCGATCAAGAGCTCCATGGAGCTGCAGGTCTTATCCGGACTGCACACATAGGTGCGTCTGGAGATGAGATCTTCCATCTCCGGATTCCGGCAGGAGGTGAGGGCCGGGATCTGCAGGTGAGCCAGCACGTGCTTTAATACTCCCGCATCATCCGATTCGGGAAGGGGATCTTCCTTTACGGCGGGGATCAGATACTCCAGCAGAGAGTCGATCAGGGACTGAGTCTGTTCGGTGGCAGCGGTGATCACCACGATGAGATCCAGGGTGGGATAGACGAATCCGAACTGTCCGTAGGCTCCGTCAGCCCGGAAGGACTGAGGAAGGGAGCACATCCAGCACTGATAGCCGTAGCCCTTTGCCCATTCCTTCGTATGGTTCTCCGAATCCCCTGCGGTTTCTATCTGCTTCGAGGATGCCCGGTCAAACCATTCCTCCCCCAGAAGCTGCTTTCCCTCCCACTTACCTCTCTGAAGCAGGAAGTAGGTAAAGCGGGCCATGGATTCCGTGGTGAGCTTCATGCCGGCTCCGCCCATCTCCACATGGTCCGGATCTGCCAGGGTATGGCAGACGATGGAGTCGATGCCCAGAGGATCCAGGAGACGGGGTTTTAAGAATTCGGTTACATTCTGTCCCGTCTTTTTCTTCAGGATGGCGGAGAGCATGTTGGTGCCGGCGGTGTTGTACTTGAAGAAAGTTCCCGGTTTGTGGGGGAAGGGATGAGCCAGGAAGGTACGGATCCACTCCGGGCCCCGGTCTGTGATTTCCGTCTCCTGTCCGCAGCTCATGCACAGCAGGTGATGGATGGTTACCTGTTTCAGGTTGTCGCTTACCTCTTCCGGGAGCTGATCCGGGAAGAAATCCACCAGATGATCATCCAGGGAGAGGATGCCCTCCTGGACAGCAAAGCCGATGGCGGTGGCGGTGAGAGTCTTGCTGAAGGAGAACAGGGGATGGAGATACTCCGGTCCGTAGGGAGTCCACCATCCGGAGGCACAGCATTTGCCGTGGCGGATCACCATCAGGCTGTGAAGTTCAATGCCTTTTCTTCGGATGTCCTCTAAAAAGGAGAGAATTCCTTTGGAAGCTATCCCCAGGGATTCCGGATCGGCGGGAGGGAAATAACTCTTCTGCCTGTCTTTTTTCATATCGTTCATGTGAGACCTCCTGTTGAGGATTATTTTTCTATGTCTTTCAGCTTTATTTTACCCCGTCAGTCCATGGGTTGTCCAGCATTTTTCCTTGACAACTTCCCGGTGACTGTGCTATCATCTGTTTCATTGAAAAAGGAAAAGGCGTTGAAGGAGACGGCGCACAGCAGTCCCGGTCAGGCAGAACGCAGGTTTTGTCGAAACAGAGAGAAAGTTCAGCGGCTGAAAGGCTTTCCGAAAGGATCTGTGCGAATTCACTCCCGAGCATTCTGTGCCAACGGATATTGTCTTAGTAGTGCAGAACGGGCAGTCCCGTTACAGACTTGAAAGTGCCGCCGCAGCCCGGCGGAAGAATGGGTGGTACCACGGAGAAGACAACTTCGTCCCTTTTGGGAAGAGGTTGTTTTTTTATGGCATGATTAACAGGAATACGAGGTGGATTATGGAAATCAGGATGCAGGATTTGCAGGAAAAAATGGAACAGGCCCTCTGCCAGGTTCACTCCAGGGAGGAACTGGCGGATTTCTGGCAGGCTTACCTGGGGAAAAAGGGCAAGGTTTCCGAACTGATGAAGAGCCTGGGCAGTGTTTCCAGGGAGGAACGGCCTGCCATGGGCCGGGTGATCAACGAGTTTAAGGTGCTGGTGGAGGAGAGATACCAGGAAATTCGCCAGAAACTGGAAGAGGAGGAACTGGAAGCCAGAAACAAAAGCGAGCAGGTGGACATCACCATGCCTGCCAAAGTAAGACCGATGGGGAATCTTCATCCCATCACCATCACCAAAAACGAGATGGTGGATGTGTTCTCCGGCATGGGCTTCTTTGTCTTTGAAGGTCCGGAGATTGAGGATGACGACCACAACTTTACCCGTCTGAACGTTCCCCGGAATCATCCCGCCCGGGATACCCAGGATACCTTCTATGTGGCGGACGACATACTTCTTCGCACCCAGACCAGTCCGGGGCAGATCCGGGTGATGGACAGCCGGAAGCCTCCCATCAAGGTGCTGGTCCCCGGACGGGTTTTCCGTTCCGACAGTGACGCCACCCATTCCCCCATGTTTCATCAGATGGAGGGACTGGTGGTGGATAAGCACATCACCCTGTGCGACCTGCAGGGCATGCTGGACAAGTTTGTGCAGGCCATCTTCGGAGATGAGATCCGCACCCGGCTTCGTCCCAGCTACTTCCCCTTCACCGAGCCCAGTGTGGAGGTGGACGTGAGCTGCTTTGAGTGCGGAGGAAAGGGATGTTCCCTCTGCAAGGGCACCGGCTGGATCGAAGTTCTGGGCGGCGGTGTGGTCCATCCGAAGGTACTGGCAAACTGCGGCATCGATCCGGATGAGTATTCCGGGTTTGCCTTCGGCATCGGCATCGAGAGGATTGCCATGCTCAAGTACGGAATTAACAACATTAGCCTGTTTTACGAGAACGATCTTCGTTTCCTGAAACAGTTCAAGGACTGAGAGGAGGACCGGCATGAAAGTACCATTCAGTTGGCTGAAGGAATTTGTTGATATCGATGTGTCCGCACAGGAACTGAAGGAAAAGCTCTTCGGCTGCGGATTCGAGGTGGAGGAGCTGATTGACCTGTCCGAGGGGATCAGCCATGTGGTGGTGGGAAAGGTATTGGAGTGCACCCCCATGGAGGACACCCACCTCATCATCTGCCGGGTGGACTGCGGAGAGTACGGAAGTGACATCCAGATCCTCACCGGTGCTCCCAACGTGTATGAGGGAATGCACACCCCGGCTGCTCTGGACGGAGCCACCCTTCCCGGGGGTGTTACCATAAAGAAGCGTCCCATGCGGGGCGTGGAGTCCAACGGCATGCTCTGTTCCGGGGAGGAACTGGGCTTAAATGAGGATCTCTACCCCGGAAGCGAGGTCTACGGCCTGCTGGATCTTCCCAAAGATACGGTTCCCGGCACCGACATTTGTCAGGTGGTGGGACTGAATGACTACGTGTTTGACATCTCCATCACCGCCAACCGTCCCGACTGTCAGTCCATCCTGGGCATGGCCCGGGAGGTGGCGGCCATCCTGGACAAGCCTGTAAAGATGCCCGCCACCGACTACGAGATGAGCGACTACAAGTTTCCGGGCCTTAACATCACGGTGGAAGCTCCGGATCTGTGCCCCCGGTATCTGGGACACGGCGTCCGCAACATCACCTACGGACAGTCTCCTCAGTGGATGAGACGGTACCTGGCTCTTTGCGGACTGCGAAGCATCAGCATCGTGGTGGATATCACCAACTATGTGATGCTGGAGATCGGTCAGCCCATGCACGCCTTTGACATGGAAACCCTGGAGAGCACCCAGATCATTGTGCGCCGGGCCCATGAGGGGGAGGAGATTATCACCCTGGACGGGAAGGAGTGCAAGCTCAATCCCAACAACCTGGTGATCTGCGACGGCAGCAAGCCGGTAGCTCTGGCAGGCATCATGGGAGGTCTCAACAGTGAGATCACCGAAAAGACCACCCAGCTGCTCTTTGAATCCGCCAAGTTCACCCGGGACAACGTACGAAAAACCGCCCGCAGCCTGGGACACAGCACCGATGCCTCCAGCCATTATGAGAGAGGCATTGCCGAATACACCACCGAGCTTGGCATGGCCAGAGCCCTGCATCTGATCCAGGAGCTGCACTGCGGGGAAGTGACGGCCAGCGCCTTTGACGTCAGCGCCGGTGCTCCCCGGGAAGGGAAGCACTTTACAGGGACATTAAGCGGTATCAACCGGATTCTGGGAATAGAGGTACCGGAGGATACTGTATTGGATATCCTTCGCCGTCTGAACTTCCAGGTGGAGAGAGACGGAGACAACTTAAGCCTGGTAGCTCCCCGGTACCGGGAGGACATCGAGGTGGGAGATCCGGATCTGGCGGAAGAGGTGATCCGGGAGTACGGCTATGATCACCTGGTTCCCACCTTCTTAAAGGATGCGGATGTGACCAGCGGCGGATTAAGCCGGGAGCAGCAGCGCAGGGCCAGACTGAAACGGATCCTCTGCGCCCAGGGCTACGATGAGATTTCCACCCTTTCCTTCTACGCGGATGCGGACCTGGATGCCCTTCATCTGGCAGGGGATGCCCCGGAGAGAAACGTGGTGCGGATCTTAAATCCCATCTCCGAGAACCTGGCCATCATGCGGCCCCTGCTGGCTCCTTCCGTGCTGCGGGTGATCGTGGACAACCTGAAAAAAGGCAACACGGAGGGAAGGATTTTTGAGCTCTCCAACATCTACATTCCCAGACAGCAGCCGGTTACGGAGCTGGTAGACGAAAACCTGCACCTGGGAATTGGCGCTTTCGGGGATGAGGAGGACTTTTTCGCCATGAAGGGCACCATGGAGGCCCTGGCCGCCTCCTTCGGTCTGAAGTTTGACTACGTCCGTGCGGAGGATGTGCCCTGGCTTCACCCCGGCATTGCCGCCTATGTTCTCTGTGACGGAGAAAAGGTGGGCGTCTTTGGAAAGCTTGCCAATGGTGTGGCTGCCGAGCTGAAGCTTCCCAAGGACAGCCGGGCCGGTGAGAAGATCTTCCTGGGTGAGATTGATTATCCCGCCCTGGCCGGCCATATCCCGGCGGGCATGCACTATGAGCCCATCTCGCCCTTCTCCCCGGTAAGCCGGGATCTGGCCCTGGTGGTGGATGAGAAGGTTACCTGCGGAGAGATCACCGGAGTGATTAAGGGAGCCTGTAAGCAGGCCGGAGAGGTGGAACTCTTTGATGTCTACCGCAGTGAGCACATCGGGAAGGATAAGAAGAGCATGGCCTTCAAGGTCACCTTCGTGCCGGAGGGGAAGGCCATTGCCCCCAAGGATGTGGACCGCTTCATCAAGAAGATTCTGGGGGATCTGAAGTACCGTCTGGGTGCGGAGATCCGCTGATTTACAGGAGGATGGGATGAATACGGTAAGACTTGGCAGGACAGAGATTGTGACGGACAAAAACGGCTTCGGGGCTCTGCCCGTTCAGAGAGTATCGGAGGAGGAAGCCGTTTCGATCCTCCGCAGGGCTTACG
This sequence comes from uncultured Blautia sp., assembly GCA_964550245.1. Taxonomy (GTDB): domain Bacteria; phylum Bacillota; class Clostridia; order Lachnospirales; family Lachnospiraceae; genus Blautia_A. Next base: position 5,970 of record CAZJYM010000018.1, read on the forward strand.
AGGGAGGAATCACCTTTTTTGACACGGCCAGGGGGTACACGGACAGCGAGCACAAGATCGGTCTTGCCCTCTCGGATGTGAGAAGCAGCATCTTCATCTCCTCCAAGACTCCCTCTTCCACACCGGAAGGATTCTGGAAAGACCTGGAGGAGACGCTTGCAAACCTGAAGACGGACTATCTGGACATCTATCAGTTCCACAACCCGGCCTTCTGTCCCAAGCCGGGAGACGGAAGCGGCCTTTACGAGTGCATGCTGGAGGCCAAAAAGCAGGGAAAAATCCGCTTTATCGGCATCACCAACCACCGCCAGAAGGTGGCCCTGGAGGCGGTGGAATCCGGACTTTACGACACTTTGCAGTTTCCTTTCAGCTACCTGGCTTCGGAGGATGACATCAACCTGGTAAAAAAGTGCCGGGAAGCGGACATGGGCTTTATCGCCATGAAGTCTCTTTCGGGAGGACTGATCACCAACTCGGCGGCGGCCTATGCCTTTGCCTCTCAGTTTGACAACGTGCTCCCCATCTGGGGTGTACAGAGGATGAAGGAGCTGGAGGAGTTTCTCTCCTACATGGACAACCCGCCTGAGATGACGGAGGAGATCCGGGCCCTGATCGAAAAGGACCGGGGAGAACTGATGGGAGAATTCTGCCGGGGCTGCGGCTACTGCATGCCCTGTCCCGCAGGGATTGTGATCCACACCTGCGCCAGGATGTCTCTTTTGATCCGGCGGTCTCCCTCTGCGGCTCAGCTCACCCCGAAAGCCCAGGAGATGATGAACCGCATCGACAGCTGCCTGCACTGCGGGGAGTGCATGAAGAAGTGCCCCTACCATCTGAATACCCCGGAACTGCTGCAGAAAAACCTGAAGGATTACAGGGAGATCCTTGCGGGCAAAGCGTTCTAAGCTTTAAGCCTCCCGGTCTTACGACCGGGAGGCTTATTTTTTTCTGGGAGTGGACAGGGAAAGGGGAAAGAAAAAAAGAATCATGGTTTATTTATGTCTCGAATACCGTTAAATATGCCTCACTTTTCGTCTCCCTGTGTGGAAGCCCGACGGGGCTTACAAATTTCCATCAGCCATGCCCTATAGGAGACGCCGTTGTGATTTATTGGAAACAATGTTATAATAGAATCAGCCGGGCAGGGAGGGCCTTCTGGCCGGCTTTTTGAGAGGAGATGATCGGAAAGCCGTGGTTTGAGTACACACTTCATGAACAGTTAAAAAAGAAAAAACAATTCAAACAATTTGGAGGAACAGCAAATGGGAATTTACGTCGGATATGTGGAGCACATTTCTACCTTTTACAACTTCAAGCCCCTGGCGGTCATGCGGGGATCCCGGCTTTACACACTGGATGACTCGGAGATTGCCCAGATCCTGCCGGAATCGGAAAAACGCAACATCAACCTGGGCATTCCCTGGAATGACGAGGAGGGGCAGAAAAAGGTTGAATCCATGTTTAAGGAAAATTCTCTCATCGTATTTGAGTTCAACCAGGAGGACCTGCAGCCGAACCTGCGGTCAAACGGAGAGAGAAACGCCACCGGATACAAAACTTCGGCCCTGGACATGATCGCCGAGGGAAAGATCCGCCCCATCCACACGGTGGGACTTTACTACCCGGTCTACAACACAAACCTGCTCTCGGACTTTACCGGCGATCCGGTGGTGGACATCAACCTGCCCTACATTGTGCCGGGAACCCGGGTACTGGTGGACAGAAAGGATTACTGGGCGGGGCCTTACGATACGGGATACAGGGAATACACATCTTCTTACTACATTAAGCCTCAGATCAAGGAAAATAAATACACCATCAGCGGCTACACCCGGGACAGCGTGATCCCCATGGATTTCACGGCCACTGCGTCCCGCTACGGGGAGCATGTCCTGAAATGGAGCCTTCTCTTTCTCAAAAAGGATGCGGAAAAAACGGTGGCGGACGTGATCACGGACGACCTGCTGGTGGAGAGCTTCCGGGACTCCATCCAGGACGGATGGCTGAAAAACGGATGCCTGGATCTCAGCAGAATCACCGCCTTCATGGAGGAATACCGCAGATCCGAGCTCAACGGTCCCTTCCTGACGGAATCCATCCGCAAGGACCGGCTGAACCGGCTTACCACCATCCTCACCGCCCAGCAGGATCTGAGCAACACCCTGGATCAGATCACCTCTTCTTTTTGCGATCTTTTAGTGCGGGAGCAGAACAACCCCTCCGTGGAGGCCTGGCTGGAGTCTCTGCTGGAAAAGCACCCGGATCTGATTGAACGGCTGAAAGGTACCCGGGTACTCACGGAAAAAGTCTCACAGATGGAACAGAACCTGGAAGACCTGCAGCAGAAGAACGCGGCCCTGGACCAGGAGATGGCCGACAAAAAGGCAGAGGCAGAGGAACTGCGCCGGGAAGCCCTGGAAGGAAAAAAGACAGAACTCATCCATATGGATACGGAATACCAGGAACTGAGCAAAAGACTGGAAGATCTGAAAAAACAGCTGGCCATTCCGGAGGATATCAATGCCCAGAGGGAGAGAGCCAGAGAAATCCGCAAAAATGTAAAGGAACTGGAACAGCATGAAAAGAGAGTGCGGGAGACCACCCAGGAGATGGAGGACAGGTTCCGGAACCTGATGGATCACTGCCGGGATCAGATGAGCGAGATGGTCTTTGACGGCTTCCTCTCCCACGAGATGCTGCTGGCGGCCTCCGGCTGGGAAGCCCAGGAGGACACCCGGGAACAGGAACTTTTATACTGGCTGATCAGCACCCTTCCCACCGCGGAGAAATCCCGGGAGGAGCTGATCGGGTATCTGTGCCGGACCATCCGAAGCGTCCGTCCCGCTTATAGTCGCAACACCATTGTAAACATCGCCATCTGCATCACCCAGGGTTTTCTCACCGTCTTTGCCGGGGAGCCTGGAAGCGGCAAAACCTCCATCTGCAACCTGTTCGGGGAGGTTCTGGGACTGAACCGCATCGGGGAAGCCATCGGCGGCCCCTGGGCGGAATCCGATACGGCCATCCGGTATGTGCCCGTGTCCGTGGAGCGGGGCTGGACCTCCAAGCGGGATCTGGTGGGATACTACAATCCCCTCTCCAAGACCTTTGACAAGAGCAGCCGGCGGATGTACAACGCCCTGCGGGAGCTGGACGCGGAGGAGAAGGCGGGAAGCCACCGCATTCCCTTCCTGATTCTTCTGGATGAGGCCAACTTAAGCCCCATGGAGTACTACTGGTCCGACTTCATGCAGATCTGTGACAATCCCGGAACCAAAAGCGTGGTCAACCTGGGGGAGGACTATCTGTTCCACATCCCGGAGACACTGCGGTTTGTGGCCACCATCAACAACGACCACACCACGGAGACCCTGTCCCCCAGACTGGTGGACCGGGCCTGGATCGTCTCCCTGCCCACGCTTTACAACGTGCCCCTGACCAACCGGACCATTCCGGAGGAGGAGATTGAAATCATCAGCTGGGAATCCATGTGCAGGGCTTTCCTGCCTCCCAGGGAGGGAGGAAACATGCCCCCGGCCATCCACCGGATCTACGATTCCATCGTGGCCAAGTTCCGGGAGAGAAGGATTCCCGTCAGCTTCCGGGTGGATGCGGCCATCAAGAAGTACTGGGGCGCTGCTTCCCGGTGTTTCGAGCCGGATGAGACCAAGACGGATCCGGGAATCATCGCCCTGGACTACGCCGTAGCCCAGAGGCTTCTCCCCAAGATCTCCGGAAGCGGGGAGGAGTTTGAAAAGTGGCTGGAGGAGCTGAGAGCCCTGTGCAGCGGACAGGAACTGAATCTGTGCGCCACCCGCATCAAGGAGATCCTGGACCGGGGGAACCAGCAGATGAAGTACTTCCAGTTCTTCTCATAAGGAGGACCGGCCATGGATGACTATCCCACCTTAGTCTTTCGCCCTGCCGGAAGGCCCCCCTTTACGGTGGATTTATACCCGGAGGGAGTGGAATCCCCCTCCCGGGGGCCTTCCTCCTTTCTGCATGCGGGGACGGCGGTCTTTTCCGACTTAAACTACGACTTCATCCTCAACTACCGGGGACCGGAAGACCTGGAGGATGTGCAGTTCTATGTAAATGACATCTTTGAACCCTCCATCTTCAGCGAGGGAAAGATCCGCTTTTCGGAGAGCGGTCCCTCGGGGAAGTGGATCTTCCGGGACTGCTACGGATTCGCGGAGGTCAGCCTGGTGCTGGAAACGCCGGACGGACGGGAGCGGAAGTATCACACCCCGCCCCTTCCGGTGCTGGTGCGAAGCGGCCAGCTCAACCAGGCGGTCAAGGCCATGGTCCGCTACGTATACGCCCATCAGGAACTTCTCTTTGAGAAGGATGCGGGCATGTCCTTTGCCTTTTCCAGCCGGGAGGGAAGAAGCTCCCTGGAGTCCCGGATCGCTCTGGCGGAGGAGATCGCGGAGGTTTATGAGAGAAACTACGGGTATTTCAAGGCCAACAGCCGTTTCCGCATCGAGAAGGTGCCCACGGTGGACCACCTGGAAAAGCTGCAGGTGATCACTCCCCTGACGCTTTCCTACGTGGTGTCCCACCCGGAACAGCTGGAGGCGGTGAACAGCCCTTATGGAATTCATTACGGGAATCAGGTGTACCAGCCCCGGAAGGTGATGTTTCTTAAGGATACCTGTTCCCGGGACATCTATGAAAACCGGGTGGTACTGGGATTTCTGGAGCGCATCACCCGGGAGATGAGAAAGCTGCGGGAAACCTGCCGGAACCTGACTACCCAGTTTCCGGAGAGGGAGTACTACAGCAGCGAGTACCTGTACTCCTCCTATTTTATCTTTGAGGAGACAAGGGAAAAGATGGAGCAGTCCATCGACAAGCTCAATGCCCTCTATGAGAAGTTTGTGAAACTCTGGGGCATGTATCAGTCGGCCCTGCCGGTGGAGCCGGAGATTCCTTCCGGAAAGCCCAGGCTGTCCCCCATCTTTCTCTCCGTACCCCAGTACCAGAGCATCCATGTGCGGATGTGTCAGTGGCTGGATCAGGGGATGTATGATTTCTCCAAGGAGCAGTACCTGCTGTCCTTTATCAAGATCTCATCCCTCTACGAGGATTACCTGCTGTCCAGGATGGTTTCCTATTTCCTGGACCGGGAGTACACCCTGGTGGAGGCCCATGCCTGCCGCTATCCTCCCGTGTCCGCCAACTGGAAGTACAGGAATACCCCCTGCCTGAACACTTTCCTGTTCTCCGACGGAAAACGGGAGATCACCCTCTACTACCAGCCGGTGATCTACGACCAGGACCAGAGCAGCGTCAACGGCATCACCCTGTACCGCAACAATTCACTCTCGGTCTACATCACGGACCATGAGGACGAGGCCGCCGGGGGTCATTACTACACCCCGGACTACCTGATTCAGGTCACGGAGAACGGAAGGAAGAAATACCTGGTCATGGACGCCAAGTTCAGCGACATCAACAGCGTGAAAAAGTATCACGTGCGGGACCTGGCCTTTAAATACCTGTTTTCTCTGTCCCCGCTGGATTCGGCGACGGAGATCGCGGGACTGTGCATCCTCTACGGAAAGTGCCATGAGGACGACATCCTGCAGAGCGTTTATGACAAAGAGATTGAAAACAGCCCCATCCGTCCCTTCTTTGACATCTTTCCCATCATGGAGAACGTGGATACGCAGGATCAGTTCCGAAAGATGGATCAGCTTCTAAAAAAGCTAATGGATTCCCCGGGAGAGACGGAAGGCGGAACTTTTATGAAAGGAGAAGAAGAAGACAATGAGTCTGCTGATTAAAGATACCACCAGGCAGGAGCGGGAGGAGATCATCCGCAGATCCCTGGACTGCGGCGGCGGAGGCTGTGAAAACTGTTCATCCTGCTGCCTGGGAGGCGGAGATCCCTACGACATGTATCAGGACTACATCGACGGGAAAAAGGAGATCTCGGAGTGCAATGCCGAGTATGTTGCCCGGTATCTGCACGGATAAGGAGAAACGGCCATGAAAAAGATGATCAGGCGGCTGTGTGTGATCTTATGCATGGTCCTGGTTCTTACGGGAACCGTCTCCGTAATGGCTTCGGACCCGGAACAGGTCATGGTGATGGCCAGGAAGCTCGCCGCCCCCAGGATGAAAAAGGCGGTCAATACCCCGGAGGGAGTAAAGATCACCTGGGGGAAAGTGCGGGGAGCGGTGAAGTACCGGGTGTTTTATAAGACTGCAGATACCGGATGGAAAAAGCTGGGGGATACCACTTCCACCAGCTACATCTGGAAAAACGCTTCCCCCGGCGTCCGCTACACCTTTGCGGTGCGCTGCGTAAGCGCCAGTGGAAAGAAATTTACGGGACCGCGCAGCCCCAGGGGAGTGTCCCTGCTGGTGCCGGCCCCAACCCCAACCCCTTCCGCACCGGATATCTCCGGTGTCTACTTCTTTATCACGGACGGGTATGGAAAGACCCAGATCACGGTTACCAGGAGATCCGGAGTCTACTATGCCGATGCCTACGGAAGAGGGGGCAAGATGAATGTAACAGGCAAAAGGCTCTATGAGAATAACGGCAGGTATTCGGCCTATTATTCCGATACGGGGACCGAGGACCTGTTCTTTGAACTCTCCGGTGTGACGGCCACGGGAATGCAGGTTACCTTCCCCAAGATCCCCTACTACAATGGAACCTACACCAAAGAGCTCGTCAGCCTGGCGGGAACCTACACCTTCACCACCGCTTACAATGGAGACGTGGTGATCACGGTGAGAAAGGAAGGAGCAACCTACTATGCCGATGCCTACGGTCGGGGAGGAAGAATGGATGCCAGGGATCTGCGGCTTGAGGAGGGAAACGGAAAGTACACGGCTTATTACGAGATTGGCTCTGACAGTGTGTTCTTTGAGTTTTCCAATGTAACCGCCGAGAGTGCAGAAGTGAGATTCCCGGAGATTGAGGAGTTTTGCGGCACCTACCGGAGATCGTAGGCTGTAAGGAGGAAGAGAATGATTCGCAAATACATCTTTGGGGATCCCCTGGAGACCGGGGCGGTTGTGGAGAACATTCCGGCCGAACAGGGGGATTTTCAGGAAGACCATCTGAGGCTTTCCGGGCAGCAGACCTTTCTTTATTCGATGGATGAGGAGGACCGGATCTACGGCCTGGGTGAAAATGTCCGCGGCATCAACAAGCGGGGATGGATCTATGTGTCCGACTGCACCGACAGTCCCCATCACACGGAGGAAAGGCGCTCCCTTTATGGCGCCCACAACTTCCTCCTTCTGGAGGGACGGGAGCGCTTCGGTCTCTTTGTAGACTGCGGCCAGAAGGTGACCTTTGACTGCGGGTACACCTCCCGGAGGGAACTCTCCATCACCGTGGACGAGGGAGGCTTTATTCTCTACGTACTGGAAGGGGAAAGCCTTTTGGACATTGTGCGCCAGTTTCGAAAGATGACGGGAAGAAGCTACATTCCACCCAAATGGGCCTTTGGCTACGGCCAGAGCCGGTGGGGATACAAATGTGCCGATGATCTGCGCCGGGTGGTCAAAAAGCACCGGGAGAACGGGGTTCCCCTGGACAGCGTATACATGGATATCGACTACATGGAGCACTTCAAGGACTTTACGGTGGATGAGAACCGCTTTCCGGATTTCCCTGCCTTTGTTAAGGAGATGAAAGAGCAGCACATCCATCTGGTGCCCATCATCGATGCGGGGGTCAAGATAGAAGAGGGCTACCCGGTCTACGAGGAAGGGGTGGAAAAGGGATACTTCTGTAAGGATCTGGAGGGAAACGACTTTGTGGGCGGTGTCTGGCCCGGAAAGGTTCACTTTCCCGATGTGTTAAACCCCGATGCCCGCAGGTGGTTCGGTCACTGGTACAAAGTGCTGCTGGATGCGGGAATCGAGGGTTTCTGGAACGACATGAACGAACCCGCCCTTTTCTACAGCGGCGCCAACCTGGACCAGGTCCTTCAAAAGCTGGGAAGCTTTGACGGGGATCACCTGGACCTGGGAGGCTTTTTTGAGCTGAAGGAGACGGTGTTAAACATGGCCAACCGTCCGGAGGACTACCGGTCCTTTACCCACAACATCCATGGAAAGGCCGTACGCCATGACCGGGTTCACAACCTCTACGGCGCAAACATGACCCGGGCAGCCGGGGAAGCCTTTGCAGAGCTCTCTCCCGATAAGAGGATCCTGCTCTTTTCCCGGTCCTCCTGTGTGGGCATGCACCGTTACGGGGGAATCTGGATGGGAGACAACCAGTCCTGGTGGTCCCATATCCTGCTTAATCTCCAGATGCTTCCATCCCTGAACATGGCCGGCTTCCTTTATACCGGTGCGGATCTGGGAGGCTTCGGAGGGGATACCACCGAAGATCTGCTGCTTCGCTGGCTGGAACTGGGGATCTTTACACCTCTGATGAGAAACCACTCGGCTCTGGGCACCCGGCAGCAGGAGTTCTACCAGTTTGAGGATACGGAAGATTTTCGAAACATCATCAGCCTCCGCTACGCCCTCCTGCCTTACATTTACAGTGAGTTTATGAAGGCGGCTCTGGGGGATGAGATGATGTTCTACCCGCTCTCCTTTGTGTGGCCGGATGATCCGTCTGCGATCCGGGTGGAGGATCAGCTGATGGTGGGGGAGAGCATTATGATCGCCCCGGTGTATGTGCAGAATGCCACCGGACGGTACGTGTACCTGCCGGAGGAGATGAAGCTCTACCGGATGAGAAGTCCCGTAGACATGGACGTCTCTGTTCTTCCGGCCGGACATCACTTCGTGGAGGCGAAATTAAATGAAGTGCTGGTCTTTCTCCG
>CAZJYM010000018.1:14882-22489 GCA_964550245.1 uncultured Blautia sp.
AATCTCCAGGGCCGGGTGCAGCAGGTATGCGGACATGTCCTGTTCCCGCAAAGTCTCCAGAAGGAAGGGCAGGGCCAGATCCCGGCAGGTGCGGATTCCCGGCTCCTCCGAGGCGTTGAGGGCAAAGAGGGCCTGGGAGCGGGCCATGGAGAGACGGTTCAGATCCTTTAAGGGCATGGAAACACCCAGGGCCATGCTGGCGGGATCCACCCGGCTGGAGAGAAAGCGGATGACACCCGGGGAATCCTCCTCGGAGGAGAGAATGTAGAGCCGGCCCTGGTATTCGGCGGCCACGCAGGGGATCTCCAGACGGCGGAGTTCCTGGAGCAGCATGCCGTGCAGGGTGTGGTTGCGGATGGAGATGCTTGTAAAGGCCAGCAGCACCGCATTGGATCCGGAGGGGATAAACTCCTCAAACTTCTTTACCACCAGGGGCGGAAGCTTCTCCCCCGCCAACAGGGATAAGAGGATGGACTTTTCAGACTGATGCAGGGAGGATCTGTCGGTGAACTCTGCGGCTTCGACCCCGCAGCGGGCAAAGAGGGGAGCCAGGCGAAGAGCCGGGGAGATCTGACACTCGGCCCGGAGAAACAGCAGGAGAAAGCCCACTCTTTCCTCCTCCCGTGTCAGATACATGGACACGCATCCGGGATAATCCTTTCCCTGGATGCGGGTGTATCCCGGCTCATCAGACAGGTCGTGGGAGACCTTTCCGTCCTTTCCCACCACCACCGAGCCGATGCCCGAAAATCCCAGCTTTTTCTCCGAAAAGATCCGCTCCAGGTCTTCTCTTTCTCCCATCTTTTCCCTTCCGGAACCGGCGATCAGGTACCCCTCCAGATCAAAGACCGTGACGGCGCAGTCCAGCACCTGGGCCATCTGTTCCGTCATCTCGATCAGAGGGCGGTTTTTGGCGGCGGAGAGGGTGAGTTTCTGCTCAAAGTCTCCGTAGTAGTCAAAGGCCGAGAGTACTTCATTTAGCAGTTCCTCCCGGTCTGCCCCGTGACAGAGGATCTGGTTCTCCCCGTTGGCCAGCAGCAGGGAATCCCGGTAGCGGGGATCCTGATAGTAGTCAGCGGCATCCCCCAGGTAGATGTAGTCCAGGGAGAAATCCGGATGATCGGAACCGTTTAGAAAGCGCACGCCCCGGATGGTGAGGGCGTCCTGCAGGATGTGGCATTCCGGGTGGTAATCCCGCAGGTACCAGGCGATTAAAGACATGGACAGCTTCATAAGTCCTCCTTTTCCCCACTTGTCCCTTTGGGACAAGTGGGGAAGAAAAGCAGTTGGGAAATTTGTTATCAGGGGATATGTACGAAGAGGGCAAATTCTGGCATAATAAGGGCTACCAGAGATTGTAACTCTTATGATAAACGGATGCAAGGAGGAATTTTGATATGGAGCAGAACAACAATCCCGCCTTTGATTTCAAGGGCAACTACCAGAACTTTCTCGCCCACAAACCCACTACTTTGATCCCCAACTCCTTTGTGGGCAACAAGATCTACGGGTTCGGAGCCATCAACGGTCCCGCCATCGAAAAGGGCGACCAGTTCGGAGACGGCCTGGACGGATTCGGTCTTCGCTGGGAATATCCCTCCACCGGAGGAGGAGCAGCCGTTCCGGACTGTACCTGTATCCTGCTGGAGGACATCGCGGACTGGCAAGAGACGGTGAAGATCCCGGATCCCGCCGCCTATGACTGGAAGGCAGACTTTGCGAAGGAGTGCGCCATGCTGGGAGCCCCCGACCGGGAGCATGAAGTGGTGGACTTCGGCTTTGGAAACGGTGTGTTTGAGAGGCTGGCAGCTCTCATGGGCTTTGAGGGAGCCCTGATCTCCATGGCGGAGGATCCGGAAGAGGTGGATGCCTTCTTTACCGCCCTGACGGATTACAAGGTGGCGGCGCTGGACTACATCGTGGATGCCTATCATCCGGACACCATCACCTACTTTGACGATGTGGCCACGGAGAGAGCCATGTTCATGTCTCCCAACACCTTCCGGGAACTGATCAAGCCCCATCACAAACGGTTTGCCCAGGAGTGCCTGAAGAGGGGCATCATTCCCATCTATCACTGCTGCGGCCATGCAGAGGCCATTGTGGAGGACATGATTGACTGCGGATGGGCCGCCTGGACCTCCGTTCAGCCTTCCAACGACATCTGTGCCCTGATCGAGAAGTACGGGGACCGTCTGGGCTTTATCGGCGGGTATGACACCCAGGGACCGGCTGCCAGAGAAGATGCCACCCATGAGATGGTGGATGCGGAAGTGAAGCGCTGCCTGGAGGAGTACGGCAAGTATCACAAGGGCTTTTGCTTCTTCGGCTTCCGGTATGTGAACTCCCTGGATCAGGAAGTGCAGGGCAAGGCCATGGGTGAGATCGTGGAGGCAGCCATGAAGTACAGCTTCCAGATCCTGGCCAGCGGTAAGTGATGGTCAGACTGGACGTGATCGGAGGGCTTCTGGGGGCAGGGAAAACCACCCTGATCCGCCGGATGCTCTCCACCGCCTATCAGGGATACAAAACCGCCATCGTGGAAAATGAAGCGGGAAAGGTAAACCTGGACGGTGAAATCCTGAAATCCCCCTCCGTAACCGTAAAGGAGATCTCCTCCGGATGCATCTGCTGTACCTTAAAGGGCAGCTTTTCCGATGGAGTCCGGATCCTCTGTGAGCAGGAAAAACCGGACTACATCGTGGTGGAGCCCTCCGGCGCCGCCGATCTTACCGGGGTGGTAAATGCCTGCCTGGAATCGGGTATGGTGCGGGTAAACCGGGTAATCATGGTGGTCAATGCCCGCCGGATCCTGAAACTTTTGAAAGTGGTGGGGGATTTCTACCTGCAGCAGATCAAAAGGGCGGAGATGCTCTACTTAAACTTCTCAGAAGGGATGTCCCATGAGGATCTTCAAAAGGTGGAACAGGCTCTTTTAAAGATCAATCCCCATCTTGCCATGATCTCCACGCCCCTGGAGGAGATTGAAGCCGATACCTTCCCGGAGGGCCTTTCCTGGACCGGAACCGGGAAAAAGAGTCCCGCTGAAAAGGTATCCACTGCCCGGAATCCGGAAGGCTTTGTGCGGATTCACAGATCCGCAGGCCAGGAGCTGGTCTCCTGGAGCGGATCTTTGCGGGGAGGCTTTACGGAGGAGGAGATCGAAAAACTCCTGGGAATCTTTCAGGAGGAGACCTTCGGTGACATCTGGAGGGTGAAGGGCTGCCTCACCATGAAGGACGGAAAGGTGAAGAAGGTGGATGTGGCCTTTGGAGATGCCTTCCAGGAGGATCTGGAGGAATTCCCTTCGGAAAAGACCAACCTGCTGGTGGTGACCGGAAAAACTCTTCACTTAGCCTTACTAAAAGAAAGGCTTGGGTGTTTTCTGGCGAAGGAGCAGGATTGAAAAAAGAATAAGAAAACCAGAGAATGAAGCCCGGGATTCGAATCCCGGGCTTTTTCTCCTTTTAAGACAGCATCCGGAACCACGCTTGACAATCGTACCCCTTGGCATTATGATGGTTAACAGAAACGAAAAAGAGGGAAAAGTCATGAGACTGTTTATTGCGCTTCAACTGGATGAGGAGATGAAACAGGCCCTGATCAGGATGCAGGATGAGATGAGGGCCATGGGAGTGAAGGGGAACTATACCCCGGAGGAGAATCTCCACCTCACCCTGTCCTTTATCGGGGAGTACCCGGATCCGGAGGTTGTGGGGGATGTTCTGGAGACCATACCGGTAAAGCCCTTTACCATGCGGCTGGAAGGGGCAGGCTTTTTCGGGGATCTGTTCTGGGCCGGAATAGAGGAGAATGAGGAACTGACCTCCCTTGTAAAGAGGATCCGCAAAGCTCTTGCAGATGCGGGGATCCCCTTTGACCGGAAGCGCTTTTTGCCGCACATCACCCTGATCCGAAAAGCTTCCTATAGAAATGGCGAGAAGATACCCGTTGGAAAACCCCCGGTCGGGGAGACGGCCGTAGAGGGAATCTCTCTCATGCGCTCCGACCGGGGGAGACAGGGAATGATCTACAGCGAGATCCTGTACACCCGCGGACGCTGATGAGCTGGATGGAGGAAAGGAGACCGACATGCCCAAACAATCTTCCGGTAATAAGCAGGTAAAACTTGTGGAAAGGCCCTGGCCAGACGGCAACGTGTACGTCTTTGAAGTGACCACTGTGCCGGATCCGGATAAAGCCTGGGATTATTTCATTTCCAATAAGCTTCTGGGGGTAAAGACTCCGGATGGAAAGTCGCTTATTCCGGCGGAATTACCGGAACCGGTTCCGGGCGCCGGGGGCCGGCCGGTGGGGGTTATGGACATCCTGGAGTGGATCGGCGCAGAGTCCGGCATTGATAAGGCCATCTACGACAGCACCGACCTGGAGACGGCAGAGAAGATCATCTCTCTGGCCAGATACTGGACGCTCAATCCGGGCGGGTCTCTGGAGCGTTTTGAAGAGTGGCAGGTTGATCACGCCGTTCCCTGTCCGGAGGGAGTTTCCTTTACGGACTGCCTGGACCTGTTGAGGCATCTGGAGGGGGATCCCTCCATCCGCAAGAGATATTTCCAGGCCCGGCAGGACGGTCTGGGAGTACCCTGGGGGCTTGTGGTGGAAATCACCACCATCCGCTCCTTCCGGGATTACCTGAATGAGGTGCGGTACGGATACGATCAGGACGGAGCCGGTTTCTCCACGGAGAAAAGGCTGATCCTTTTCGACTCCATGGACCGTCAGCCTGTCTGCTACACCACGCCTTACCGGGACATGGGAAGTGTTGACTTTGTCCGGCATGCCGCAAAAGAGCTGCCGCTGGACCAGCTGACGTCTGCGCATATCGTGCTGGACGGACGCTGCTACCCGGAGAGCGCCTATATTGATCTTCAGGAGATTTTCGAGGACTACGCCACCGTTTACTATCTGATCCGCTGCCAGCCTGAGGGGAAATTTATTGAACCGATTCTGGGTGACATCATTCCCAACATCAGGAGGAAGGGTTACTCGGATGTCCTTGATTCCGGTGTGTACTGTTCCAGCAGGCTGATCGACGTGGACCTCACACATGAGGTCTTTATGAACGGGCAGCTGTTCACCAGAACCGATCAGTTCCGTCTGGCCTTTTACTTCGCTCTGGATACGGAGAAGGAAAAACTGGAAAACAACAGATTTCAGGCAAAGATTGACCGGCTGAAGGAGGATCTGCTGCTGGGACGAAGGATGGAAGACTTCCCGGAGGCAGACCAAAAGCTGATTGAGCGGTGTCTGACCGTGAAGGAACATCCCGTTACGGGGAACCGGTCCCTCGTGGAGCCCAATGAAGAGGGAATCAAAAATGCCACCCGTTACAACGGGTATTCGGTGATCGTCTCCAACGGAATCGTGGATCCTTCCCAGGCTTTACGGGAAGTTGCCTTTATGGAGGAAATGGGGGAGACGTTTGCCGTTCCCGTTCCCATCCCCGATGCCGGGAGTACGCCCGGAACCTCCGAAGGGGTCTTTTTCTGCCAGTTTGTGGCCCTGGGCTATATAAAATTTTTTGAGGATGCTCTGAAGGAACTGAGAAGGACACTGAGAATATCCCTGGACAGGCCCAGATCCGGCCGATCTGCTGAAAAAAAGAGGAGAATTCAGAGGAACCAGGACTTAAACGACTGGCTGGAGGGAAAGTCCGCGCTGTGGCTGCTGAACTGGTTCGATGCCAGGCAGGAGGCTGCGGCCGATACCAGCTTTGCAAAGCTGCGGTGGGATCCGAATGCAGTGGAGAGGGACCGGCTGTTTTTGAAAAAACTGGGAGTCACCGAATGAATAATGAGATTTTTTCCTGTCAGTAAAACAAAAACAGGAAACGCCAAGGGCGTTTCCTGTTTTTTGAAGTCTGAAACCGAACCGGACCTCATGGGAACAGGATGGTCTGTCCCCGGTTTTTTCTCTGCCCGATCTTAAACCAATATATGCTTATCTGCGTTCTGACTTACCCAATCATGAACATATAAAAAATAAATAAGAAGAATAAGAATTGTTCCTGCGCTTTACCATAAACAACAGCGGAACAGCTCTGTACATTTTTCAGAAATGTTTTTCCTTTTCGATCGAAGGCAGAGACGGAAAAATCTCAATCAGGAAGTTCAAACTCCAGCTTTACGCTGTTATTGACCGTATCCAGAGCGGTCTGCAGGGCTCTCAGTTCGTCGGAGACTGCGCTGTAATCCTCCCGGGCTTTCTCGATGGAATAGTTGGCGTACCGGTAGTCCACAAAGGTGTTGTTTCCAACGCCTCCCACGCTGGAGCGCTGTTTGGGAAGCCGGGACTGCATGCCGGAGAGCCTCTGCTTCTTTTCGGTGAGCTGGGGAATGTACACCAGAACCTGATCAATGGTCATCCCTTCAGGCCCCACGGTCTGGGTGGTGTTGAACAGGTTGATGGCGTGCTTGATCAGCCTCATGTCCCGGTCACACCTGTCCACCTGTTTTCTGGTCTCTTCATAGTCATACTCGGGACGGACAGACTCCACATCTTCTCCCAGCGCGGCGTTAAAGACACATCTCTGCTTCTCATCGTCCAGAAGATTGCTCTTTTCTTCAGATACTTTTCTCAGCATTTTTGCCGCTTCTGCGGCGGTAACGGAATATTTCACGGCTTTTCTCCTTACCCCAAGCTCTGGAAAAATCCACATCTTTACGGGGAAGATTATAGCATGCCTCCTTCGGACTGTCAAGATATTTATGCTTAAATATTGATATTTTTATCTCTATCCTTCAGGGTATATCTGCTTCCGTCTTTGTTTATCTTTGACTGTTTATCTCCTTCTTATTTTATCTCATTTCGCATTAAAACAGATTTCCATGTTTCATCCCGGAAAAGATCCTCCACCTCTTCCCTGGTCAGGTACAGGGCATCCAGGGTGGACAGTCCGGTAAGAGACCTGACCGCATCGTTGGCCTTCTGATTTCTGGAGCAGTTGACAAAGGTACTGTCGCCACAGTCTACAATCCGGAAGTCGCGTATGAAATCGACCAGATCATCGGGGGTGATTTTACTGTGGAAGACGTTGACTTCCAGTACTTTCAGCAAAAACTCACTCAGATAGCAGATCAGGAAATGCCCCCGGATGGTGTTTTCGTTTTGCAGATAAAGGGGATGGTCATTCAGAAAGGATGCTGTGTTCCGGAAGGACTCCTCCATTTCGCATATACTGCTGCCGGCCCTGTAAATCTGCAGGGGATCCAGATCCAGCTCCGAGGTCACGGTCAGAGTGTATCCAGCGTATCTGAGGTCTGCATCAACCCGGTCAGGGCCAGTCTCCAGGATCTGTTCTTCCTGTCTTTCGGCAAGGGCAGGACTGTAGGAGACAACCCGCTTTTCTCTTCCGGAAAAAGTGGTGGTTTCCTCCCGGCTTTTGAGGCGGAAGAGGAGATTCCCTTCCTCATCCCTGTAATCCGTAAAGACATGGGTATCGTCTTCCAGGATGATCTCCTCCTTTTCCTTTTCGGTAAGGGCTGAGTCCAGGAGGGACAGGGAATAGAGGTATCCGTCTTCTTCTTCGCTTACAGCGGCATGGATCATCCTTCCGGTGATCTTATACTTCCGCCTCATCTCCTCAA
>CAZJYM010000019.1:0-22435 GCA_964550245.1 uncultured Blautia sp.
AAAGCAGCCGCGGTCAGCTTCCGGATTGTTTGGGGGACTTTCAGCTGTTTTCTTTCAGCCGGCGAATGGATGCAAAGAGCTTGTTTACCGTATCTGTGGATCCGAAAAGCTCGATGATTCCTGCTCCCTGGTAGTTCTGCCTTTTCATTTCAGAGAGGATCTCCGGGATGTGCATCTCCCCCAGACCAGTGACAGCCGGGTAATAGACCTCTCCATTCTCTGTGATGAAAGGAGTTTTTTCTGCCTCATCTTTCTTTCTGGTCCGGTCCTTCAGGTGGAGGGTTGCGATCCGGTCCCGGTAGTACTGGAATTCCTTCAGCACATCTGCCCCGCAGGGAACAAAGTTTCCCGTATCAAAGCTTATCTTCAGTTCCGGGATCTCCTCAAAGAACCTGCGCAGTACCTCCGGAAAGACGATGGGGCTGGTAAAGCCGTCATAGTCCTCCATGGTGACGGCAACTCCCTGTTCTTTTCCGTAACGGCAGGCAGCTCTCATCCCCTCGATCATCCGGGAGAGTTCCGGTTCCCGCTGTTTTACTTCCTCCCGGGTAAGACGGCCTTCCTCCCGAAAGAAACCGGGAACGATCAGCACGTGGCCGGCGCCGTTTCGCCGGGCGCAGTTGATCAGATCTTTGAATGAAGCTTCTCCTTCCTCCGGTGTCAGGGTGTTGAAGGCGATGCTGTCCCAGAGGCCCTCTAAAGTCAGGCCCGCCTGGTTTAAGAGGGAGAGTGTCCAGTCCTCCCGATCCCCCATCCACCAGGAACGGCACAGATACACGGATTCCAGGCCCTCCTTCTTTAGATCCCTCAAAAGTTCCGGAAGTTCCCGGCCGCTTTCCCGGGATCCAATGGCAATGTTTTCTAAAAAGGCTGCGATCCGCATCCTTTTGTCCTCCTCCCTGATGTCTTTTGTTTCATTATACCGGAGGGAGGAGAACCTGGCAACCGGCAGCTGAAATGCAAAGTTGCATGCAATTTCATCTTCGCCGAAAAAACAGTTGAAATCCCCGGATACCTGTGATAAAATACTTCACAGTCCGAAGAGAGGCAAGTGGAGGTGTACAGATAATGGAAATATTGAGAATCGTTCTTACGATCCTGTTCGTTGTGGACTGCATCGCCCTGACCGTGGTGGTTCTTCTTCAGGAAGGAAAACAGCAGGGACTGGGAACCATCGCCGGCGGAGCCGAGAGCTACTGGGGCAAAAACAAGGGTCGTTCCATGGAGGGCGGACTGGTAAAGGCCACCACCGTCATGGGCATTTTGTTTTTCGTTCTGGCAGCGATTTTGAATATGAATTTTTAATATCCGAATTTCCTGGCAAAAACACTCTTGTACGGATGCAAGAGTGTTTTTTTGCATGAATGAAAGAGAATAGAGGAAGATCAGTGAGGAAAAATCAGATCACAGAACAGCGGAAGGCATTTATCCTGGATCTCTTTGACGATCCCTCCTACCGGCCCATGAGGCTGAAGGAGATCATTTCCTTATTAAGCCTCAGCAAAAAGGAGAGAAAGGCCCTCTATCAGGTTCTTCAGGAGCTGCTGATGGAAGGGCGGATCACCATGGACGGAAAGGGCAAGTTTTCCCTGGCTCCGGGGAGAATCCCCCCGAAACGCCAGGCTCCTCCCGTGGAAATCCAGGCGGAGGGAAGGCTGGTGGGCAACCCCGGAGGCTTCGGCTTTGTGGAACTGGAGGGGGAGGAGGAAGACATCTATATTCCCCCGGAGGCCATGGGTTCTGCCCTTCACCAGGACCGGGTGCGGATCCGCATTTCGGAAAGGCCCGGAGAGGGACTCCGCAGAGAGGGAACGGTGCTGGAGGTCCTGGAGCGGGGCATGACGGAAGTGGTGGGCACCTTCTACAGCCAGGGAGACTACGGTCTGGTCATCTGCGACAATCCCCGGTTTTCCCGGGAGGTGTACATTCCCGGACGGGACTGCCTGAACTCGGCAAACGGGGACAAGGTGGTGGCCGCCATCCAGGATTACGGCAGAAGAGACGGCCGTCCCCGGGGAAAGGTGATTGAAAACCTGGGAAGTGCCGATACCCCGGGGACGGACATCCTTTCCATCGTAAAGAGCTACGGCATTCCCACCGAGTTTCCGGAAAAAGCCCTGAATCAGGCCATGGGTGTTCCCGATCACGTGCTGGAATCGGATCTGGAGGGCAGGGCGGACCTGCGGGATGTGCCCACGGTGACCATCGACGGGGAGGATGCCAAAGATCTGGACGATGCCGTATCCCTGGCCTTTAAGGAGGGACATTACTTTTTAGGGGTGCACATCGCGGATGTGAGCAACTACGTGCAGGGCGGCAGCGCCCTGGATCAGGAAGCCCTGAACCGGGGAACCAGTGTGTATCTGGCGGACCGGGTGATTCCCATGCTGCCGGAGAGACTCTCCAACGGCATCTGTTCCTTAAATCAGGGGGAGGACCGGCTGGCTATAAGCTGTCTGATGGAGATCGATGAGACGGGAGAGGTGGTGGACCACCAGATCCTGGAGACGGTGATCCGGGTGGATGAGCGCATGACCTACACGGATGTGCAGAGGATCCTGGATAACGGATCTCCGGATCTCAAGAAAAGGTACCGGCCCTTTGTCTCCACCTTCTTCCGCATGCGGGAGCTCTCGGAGATCCTGCGGGAAAAGAGACACAGCCGGGGCTCCATCGACTTTGACTTTCCCGAGAGCCGGATTATTTTAAGTCCCACGGGCAGAGCGGTGGACGTACAGGCCCGGGAAGTCTCCGACGCCACCCGGATGATCGAGGATTTCATGCTGCTGGCCAATGAGACCGTGGCCGCAGAGTACTGCGGAAGGGAAGTGCCCTTCGTGTACCGCACCCATGACAATCCGGATCCGGAAAAGGTGGAGAGCCTGTTAACCCTGGCCCACAACCAGGGCATTGACTTTGAAAAATCTCATTCCGAGATCTCCCCCGGGGAGATTCAGGATTTACTGGAGAGGGCTGCCGGCAATCCCGGAGAGCCCATGCTCTCCAGGATAGCGCTGCGGACCATGAAGCAGGCCCGATATACCACACAGTGTACCGGACACTTCGGTCTGGCGGCCCGTTACTACTGTCACTTTACCTCCCCCATCCGCCGGTATCCGGATCTGCAGATCCACCGGATCATCAAGGACAGTCTCCGGGGAAGGCTGGACCGGGAGGGAAAGATGGAATACTACCGGCAGATCCTGGATGAGGTGGCCAGCCGGTCCAGCCTGTGCGAGCGCAGAGCCATGGAGGCGGAGCGGGAATCGGAGCGGATGAAGAAGTCCGAATACATGTCCGATCATCTGGGAGAGGAGTTTGAGGGCGTGATCTCCGGCATCACCGGCTGGGGATTCTTTGTGGAGCTGCCCAACACGGTGGAGGGCCTGGTGCATGTGAGCAGCCTGATGGACGACTTTTACCTCTTTGACGGGGAGGCCTGTGCGCTGACGGGAGAGCGCACGGGCAGGACCTTCCGCCTGGGGGATGTGGTGAGAGTGCAGGTGTCTGCGGCAGATCCCCAGGCCAGAACGGTGGATTTTACAGTGCTGGAGTGAAAGGAGCGAAAGATGGGAAAGAAAGCCGGCATGAAGCTGATTGCCAACAATAAGAAAGCCTACCATGACTACTTTATCGAGGATACCTACGAGGCCGGCATTGCCCTGGCCGGCACGGAGGTGAAGTCCATGCGTCTGGGAAAGTGCAGCGTGAAGGAGTCCTACGTGGGGGTGGAACACGGGGAGGTCTATATCTACGGCATGCACATCAGTCCCTATGAAAAGGGAAACATCTTTAACAAGGATCCGCTGCGGGTGAGAAAGCTCCTCCTTCACCGGGGAGAGATCCGTAAGATCGAATCGAAGCTCAAGGAAAAGGGCATGACTCTGGTTCCCCTGCGGGTCTACTTTAAGAACAGCCTGGTAAAGGTGGAGGTGGGTCTGGCCCGGGGCAAGAAGCTCTACGACAAGAGGCAGGATATCGCCAAAAAGGATCAGCGCCGGGAGGCGGAGCGGGAATTTCGGGTCCGGAACCTGCAGTAGAGGAGAACCGACGGGAGACATAAGAGGTCCAACTTCGTGCATAAATCTGAAAAAACTATGAAAAATGCCCTCTCCGGTTGACATTGATGGGATACTTTGTATAATGAAAAGAGAGATATTTGGAAACAGGACCATGGATCGAGTGTTTTTGCTGTATGGGAGGGAGTGTCTATGAAGAAAGGTCTGATGCTGCTGGCCGGCATGCTGGCTGTGGGATGCCTTTTTGCCGGCTGTAAAAAAGAAGAGAATACCACCAGTTCAGAGCCTCCTGCACAGGAGGCCACACCCACTCCTGCCGTAGAGACGCCGGTTCCCGAAAACCAGGACGACGACCTGGTGGACATGCGGGAATCCACCGCCGAGGATGAGACCAACGTGATGGGCAGCAAGAGCGACACGGCCCTGCGTACAGAGCTGGTCAACGAGACGGGGGCGGAGATCGGCAGCATCTATGTGCGTCCCCATGACTCCACCTTCGAGGATGAGGAGTGGGGCGATGAACTGGTTCAGGGAAAGTTTACACTGAAGAATTCGGAAAAGGCCGTCTACTACTTTAACGCCGGTTCCGGGGATGAAAACGGTCTCTACGACCTGCGGATCTCCTACGTGGAGGAGGGAAGGTCGGAGTACTTTTACCGGATGATCCCCCTGGAGACGGTGAGCACCTTAAGCTTTAAGGTGGATGACGAAGAGGGCAATGTAATCCCCTACGCCACCTATAAGACCACCACCGGCGGCTCCGGTGAGGTCTCCACCTTAAACGAGGTGAAGAAGCGGCTGGGTTACTACGAAGAGGATGAACCGGCGCAGGAGGATCAGTCATCAGAGCCTGCCCCCTCTGAGGATGAGCCGGAGATGATTGAGCCCACGGCCACCCCTGCCAATCCCTATGAGAGTGATTCCGACGGAGAGGTGGATCCGGCCACGGAGGCGGAAAACTACATCGGCAGACCCCTGCAGGATCTGATTGACGCCTTTGGGGAGCCCAGCGGAAACGACTATCAGAATGAGCCGGAAACCGGAAGGACCGGGTACCACTATTACGACACCTTTACCGTCTCCACCACCGTGGATGAGAACAACAACGAAGTGGTGGCGGGAGTCTGGTAAGGAGAAGAGAGGAAACGGGTATGAAGCGAATATTGCTGAAACTCAGCGGAGAGGCCCTGGCGGGGGATAAAAAGACGGGATTTGACGAGGATACGGTTCTGGGCGTGGCCCGGCAGATTCAGGAGATTGGAAAAGAAGGGATCCAGACGGGCATCGTCATCGGAGGCGGAAACTTCTGGAGGGGACGCACCAGCGAGACCATCAACCGCAACCAGGCGGACCAGATCGGAATGCTGGCCACGGTCATGAACTGCATCTATGTGTCCGAGATCTGCAGGCATCTGGGACTGGGCACGGAGATCTTTACCCCCTTCCAGTGCGGCACCTTTACCACCCTCTATTCCCGGGACCGGGCGGAGGAAGCCCTCTCCGGCGGAAAGGTGGCCTTCTTCGCCGGGGGAACCGGTCATCCCTACTTCTCCACGGATACGGCCACGGTACTGCGGGCGGTGGAGATCGGAGCGGATGCCATCCTGCTTGCCAAGGCGGTGGACGGAATCTATGACCGGGATCCGGCCGTGTATCCGGATGCGGTGAAGTTTGATCAGATCACCATCGAGGAAGTGGTGGAGAGGAAACTGCTGGCCATGGACCTGACCGCCTCCATCATGTGCATGGAGCAGCGGATGCCCATGCTGGTCTTCGCTCTGGAAGAGGAAAACAGCATTGTAAAAGCCATTCACGGAGAGTTCTCCGGCACCAGGGTAACTGTTTGAAAAAGGTTGAAGGAAGGGGATAAGAGATCATGGACGAGAGAGTGCAGCGTTACGAAGAGAAGATGAAAAAGACCGTGGCAGGACTGGATGCGGAGTTTGCCACCATCCGGGCGGGGAGGGCCAACCCGCACATTCTGGACAAGATTGTGGTGGACTACTACGGAAGCCCCACCCCTCTGCAGCAGGTGGCCAACATTACCATCCCCGAAGCCCGCATTATTCAGATCCAGCCCTGGGAGTCCAGGATGATCAAGGTGATCGAGAAGGCCATTCTGGTATCTGATCTGGGCATCAATCCCAGCAACGACGGAAAGGTGATCCGCCTGATTCTTCCGGAGCTGACGGAGGAGCGCAGGAAGAGCCTGGTCAAGGATGTAAAGAAGAAAGGGGAAGCCGCCAAGGTGGCTGTCCGCAACATCCGCCGGGATGCCAACGAGTCTTATAAGAAGCTGACCAAGCAGGATGTATCCGAGGATGAGGTCAAGGATCTCAGCGATGAGATCCAGAAGGTGACCGACCGCTACATCAAGGAGATCGATGCCTGCGTGGAGAAAAAGTCAAAGGAAATCATGACCGTATAGGGAAAACAGGAAAAGAGAGCCGATGGCAGGCTCTCTTTCTGTCATACTAAGTTTTGTTTGGAAAGGATAAAGAGCATGAATGTACCCAACCATATAGCCGTAATACTTGACGGAAACGGACGCTGGGCAAAAGAGCGGGGAATGCCCCGCAGTTACGGCCATGTAAAGGGCTGCGCCAACCTGGAGACCATCTGTGAGGACATGAAGGAGCTGGGAGTAAAGTACCTGACCGTCTATGCCTTCTCCACGGAGAACTGGAAGCGTTCCAGGGAGGAGATTGACACGCTCATGGATCTGTTCCGCAATTACCTGAAAAAGTGCATCCGCATCTCCGAGAAGAATAAGATGCGGGTGAAGATCATCGGGGACGTACGGGCCTTCGATGAGGATATTCAACAGAAAGTGCGGGAGCTGGAGGCCTTTTCCAAGGACTTTGACGAGCTCCATTTCTATATTGCCTTAAACTACGGCAGCAGGGACGAGATCCTGCGGGGCATGCGCCGCTTTGCCGGGGATGTTCGGGATGGGATCCATACACCGGAGGAGCTGGATGAAAACCTGTTCTCCAGCTACCTGGACACCGCCGGGGCCCCGGATCCGGATCTTCTCATCCGCACCAGCGGGGAACTGCGCCTCTCCAACTTTCTCCTGTGGCAGATGGCCTACACGGAGTTTTACTTCACCGATGTGGCCTGGCCGGATTTCAACCGGGCAGAGCTGGTGAAGGCCATCGAAGCCTACAACAGCCGGGACAGGCGCTACGGCGGGGTGAAGGAGGAATAGGGAAATGTTTCGAACACGTCTGATCAGCGGGATCCTGCTGGCCGTTGCCGCCCTGGTGACCATCGGCTGCGGCGGAATCGTGCTTCTCATTACCCTGCTTTGTGTCTCCGTGATCGGAGTCCATGAGCTCTATCAGGCCATGAAGGTGATGGAAAAGCCCTTTGAGCCTCTGGAGATGACCGGGTACGCGGCCGTTTTTTTCATCTACGGAGCGGCAGCCCTGGACTTTTCCCGGTTCGGCATGTTTGCCCTCACGGGCGGTCTGATCCTGATGCTTTTTGTCTACGTGTTTACCTACCCCCGGTATCATGCCGGCCAGGTGATGGCGGCCTTTTTCGGGGTGGTCTACGTGGGAGAGATGCTTTCCTTTATCTACCTGCTGCGGGAGATGGAACCCGCCGGGAAATACCTGGTGTGGCTGGTGTTTATCTGTTCCTGGGGCTGTGACACCTGCGCCTACTGTGTGGGAAAGTTAATCGGGAGGCACAAGATGACTCCCATCTTAAGCCCTAAAAAGTCTGTGGAGGGAGCGATCGGAGGAGTGGCCGGATCTGCCCTTTTAGGGGCCGGCTTTGCGGCTCTCACGGGAGCCTCCGGCATCTGGCAGACCGCTTTGATCTGCGCGGTGGGAGGCCTGATCTCCATGGTGGGGGATCTGGCGGCCTCGGCCATCAAGCGCAATCAGAACATCAAGGATTACGGAAAGCTGATACCGGGCCACGGAGGGATCCTGGACCGGTTTGACAGCGTGATCATCACCGCTCCCATGATCTACTATTTGGTGCAGTTTCTGACAGCGGCGGGATCCGCCCTGGAGTGAGAGAGAGGATTATGAAAAAAATCGCAGTACTGGGCTCCACCGGTTCCATCGGCACCCAGACCCTGGATGTGGTCAGGGATAATGGAGACATACAGGTGCTGGGCCTGGGTGCCGGAAGCAGTGTAAAAAAGATGGAGGAGCAGATCCGGGAGTTTCACCCTCGTCTGGCGGCTGTGTATGATTCATCTGCCGCCGCAGATCTGGCTCTTCGGACAGCCGATACGGATACAAAGGTGGTCTCCGGCATGGAGGGCCTGATCGAACTGGCCCGGATGGAAGGACCGGAGATTCTAGTGGGAGCCGTGGTTGGCATGCTGGGCATCCGTCCCGTGATGGAGGCCATCCGCTCCGGGAAGGATATCGCCCTGGCCAACAAGGAGACACTGGTCACAGCGGGACATCTGATCATGCCCCTGGCGAAGGAATGCGGGGTGCGGATCCTCCCCGTGGACAGTGAGCACAGCGCCATCTTTCAGGCCTTAAACGGGGAGGATCCCTCCCGGGTATCCCGTCTAATCATCACCGCCTCCGGAGGACCCTTCCGGGGAAGAAAGAGAGAGGAACTGGAAAGCGTCACCCTGGAGGACACCCTGAAGCATCCCAACTGGGTCATGGGCAGAAAGATCACCGTGGACTCCGCCACCCTGGTAAACAAGGGGCTGGAGGTGATGGAGGCCCGCTGGCTTTTCCAGATGCCCCTGGAGAAGATCCAGGTGGTGGTTCAGCCCCAGAGCGTGATCCACTCCATGGTGGAGTTTGCAGACGGGGCGGTGATGGCCCAGCTGGGAACTCCGGACATGCATCTGCCCATCTCCTATGCTTTGTATTACCCGGAGAGAAGACCTTTGGGAGGAGAGAGACTGGACTTTGCCGCTTTGGGTCAGATCACCTTCCAGAAGCCCGACATGGACACATTCCTGGGCCTTCCGCTGGCACTGGAGGCAGCCAAAACGGGAGGCACCATGCCCACGGTCTTTAACGCGGCCAACGAGGCGGCGGTACAGAAGTTTCTGAACAGAGAAATCGGTTTTCTGGATATTTACCGGATCATTGAGGAATCCATGAACCGGCATGTTCCCCAGGCGGATCCGGATCTGGAGGAGATCCTTTCTGTGGAGCAGGAAACCCGCAGCCGGATTGAAAGCAGGTGGTGATGTGAGTCTTCTTATTGCAGTTTTGATCTTCAGCCTGGTGATCATTGTCCATGAGCTGGGCCATTTCCTCTTTGCCAAGCTCTCCGGCATCACGGTGGTGGAGTTTTCCCTGGGAATGGGACCCAGGCTTTTAAGCCGGGAATGGCACGGTACCCGCTATTCCCTGAAGCTTCTTCCCTTTGGAGGATCCTGCGCCATGCTGGGGGAGGACACCGAGGAGGAGGAACTGGAGGGAAGCTTTAATGCGGCTTCCGTCTGGAAGAGAATCCTGGTGGTGGGCGGAGGTCCCCTCTTCAACATTCTGCTGGCTTTCATCCTCTCCGTGGTCATCGTGGCCTCCATCGGCTACAACCCGGCCCTGGTCCTCTACGTGGAGGAGGGTTCTGCCGCGGAGGCGGCAGGACTTCAGGTGGACGACGTGATCACCGAGTATCAGGGATACCACATCGACCTGGGCGGAGATTTATACGTCTATTCCACCTTTCATCCCCTGGGACTGGGGGAGCCCCTGTCCATGAAGGTAAACCGGGACGGGGAGGAGCTGGAGATCAGCTTTACCCCGGACATCTCCGAGCGGTACCTGCTGGGCTTTAACCGCAGTCCCGACTCCATGGAGGTGGAGTCTTTAATTCCCGGCATGCCCCTGGAGGACGCGGGGGTGGAACCCGGGGATCTGATCACCTCCATCAACGGGGTGAAGATCTCCAACGATCAGGAGT
This sequence comes from uncultured Blautia sp., assembly GCA_964550245.1. Taxonomy (GTDB): domain Bacteria; phylum Bacillota; class Clostridia; order Lachnospirales; family Lachnospiraceae; genus Blautia_A. The sequence goes on from CAZJYM010000019.1 coordinate 9,924, forward strand.
ACACGGATTACATCACGGAACATCCCCTCACCGGAGAAAAGGTGAAGGTTACCTACATGCGGGACGGACTGGAGTACGAGGTCACGGTGGTTCCCGGCATCTACCAGGAGGTGGACACCGGATACTCCGCCAACGTAAACGGGGTAATTCCTACGGAAGGACTGGGAATCATCCGCTATGCCCTGCTGGACATTAAATACATGATCCGCACCACCCTCTTCAGTGTGGGACAGCTGCTGACCGGCGGACTGGGTGTGCGTGACTTAAGCGGACCCGTCGGTGTGGTGGATGCCATCGGGGATACCTATGAACAGAGCAGGAGCGAGGGTGCGCTCATGCTGTGGATGAACATGATCAACATGGCGGTTCTCCTCTCCGCCAACCTGGGAGTGATGAATCTCCTTCCACTTCCGGCTCTGGACGGAGGACGCCTGGTGTTTCTGGCCCTGGAGGCCATACGCAGAAAGCCCTTAAACAGACGGGTGGAGGGAATGATCCACTTTGCGGGGCTCATGCTTTTGATGGTGCTGATGGTTGTGGTGATGTATAACGATATTTTAAAGCTGTTTTAGAGGAGGTAACAAACATGCTGACAGCAAAAGAGAACTTTCTGGAGACAATCAAACCGGATGGAAAACCGGACCGGCTGCTGAAACAGTTTGAGGGCACCGCCTTCTTTCCCGCAAATCCGGCTTCCACCTACATCCGGGGTGTGCGCCACCCGGGGATGGATCCCATGATCGACCGCTTCGGGACCACCATCCTCTGGCCGAAGGGACAGGTGGCCGCCATGCCCCACGTGACCGCCGAGAACAAGGTGATCAAGGACATCACCCAGTGGAGGGATGAGCTGGTGATGCCGGATCTGGAGGCCAACTGCTCGGATCCCGCCCTGTGGGAGCCCTTTATCAAACAGGCCGAAGAGATCCGGGAAAAGGGAGACCTGGTGATGGCCTTCATGCCCACGGGTGTGTTTGAACGGCTGCACTTCCTCATGGGCTTTGAGGACATGCTGGTAAACTTCCTTTTAGAGCCGGACGACATGATGGATCTGTGCAACGCCATCGGAGAATACCGCTTCCAGTACATGAAGCTGATCGTGGACTACATTAAGCCCGACATCATGCTCTCCCATGACGACTGGGGCTCCAAACACGCCCTCTTTGTAAGCCCGGACACCTGGAGAGAGTTTATCAAACCCCAGTACGTGAAGACCTACGGCTACATGAAAGAGAAAGGTGTTATTGTCATGCACCATGCGGATTCCTTTATGGAGCCCATCGTGGAGGACATGGTGGAGCTGGGCATCGACATCTGGCAGGGTGTTCTGCCGGAAAACGACATACCCGCCATTCAGGCAAAACTGCAGGGCAGGATGACCCTCATGGGCGGCATCGACGCCTCGATTGTGGACCGGGAGGACTCCACGGAGGAGGAGATCCGCGGTGAGGTCAAAAGGGCCTGTGAGACGTATGCCCCCGGCGGACACTTTATCCCCTGCATCACCTACGGGGCTCCGGGATGCCTGTTCCCCCAGGCGGATCCCCTGATCAACGACGAGATCGACCGCTACAATAAGAAGGTATACGGTTTATAAGTTTTAAAGTATCCTCCGCCTCCGGCGGAGGATACTTTATCATCGGGGTTCATGATGAAAACATTTCGAATTAATTTTGAAAAGGAAAACCTGATCTTTACGGCCCGGGAGGGCATGACCCTGCTGGAGGCGGAGATCCAGGCGGGACTGGTGCCGGATGCTCCCTGCGGGGGCCGGGGAAAGTGCGGCAAGTGCCGGGTGCTGGCGGATTCCAGGAAGGTCCTGGCCTGCCAGACCCGGATTGACCACGACATGACCGTAGATACGGATCTGGTGGATCAGGTGCAGATCCTCATCGAGGGCTGTGACCGGCATGTGGCCCTCTCTGTCAAAAACCTGCCCCCGGATCTGGAAAATCCCCTGCTGGCCGCGGTGGACCTGGGGTCTACCTCCATCGTGGGCTACCTGCTGGACGGGAAAACGGGAGAGAGACTCTCGGTGAAAAGCATGCTCAATCCCCAGAGACAGTACGGGGCGGACGTGGTCATGAGAAGCAACTATGCCATGGAAAACGGCATGGACATCTTAAGCGGCTGTGTGCGAAGAGCCATCTCCGGGATGCTTCGGGAAATGGCCGCAGAGTGCGGAAGAAGTGCGGAGGATATCGTGCGGATCGCCATGGTGGGAAATTCCTGCATGCATCACCTCTTTCTGGAGATCCCGGTGGATTCCCTGGTACTGGCTCCCTACACCCCCAAAGTGAAGGAGGCGGTGGCGGTTAAAGCCAGTGACCTGCAGATCATGGTGCATCCGGAGGCCATGGTGTACTGGCTGCCCAACATCGGCGGCTTTGTGGGGGCGGACACCGTGGGCTGCATCCTCTCCTCCGGACTGGAAAAGAAGGAGCGGATGACCCTGCTGGTGGATATCGGAACCAACGGGGAGATCGTGCTGGGAAATAAAGAGGGGATGATCGCCTGCTCCACCGCTGCCGGACCTGCCTTTGAGGGAGCCAGGATTACCTGCGGCATGCGGGGAAGCCAGGGAGCCATTGACCATGTGTACATCCGGGACGGACAGATCCGCTTTCACGTGATTGGCAACCAGGTGCCGGTGGGGATCTGCGGCTCCGGTCTTCTGGACGCGGTGGCCGTCATGCTGGACCTGGGATTGATTGATGAGAGCGGACGGATGGAGGAGACCTGCTACTTTACCCCCAACGTGTTCATCTGCCAGAAGGATGTGCGGGAGCTGCAGCTGGCCAAGGCCGCTATCGCCGCGGGAATCCGCATCCTGTTATCCCATAAGGGCGTGGCCATGGAGGATGTGGGGGAGGTGCTGCTGGCGGGAGCCTTCGGCAACTACTTAAATCCCGTCAGCGCCTGCAGGATCGGCCTGCTGCCCCCGGAGCTCTCCCACTGTGTGGTTCCCGTGGGCAATGCGGCCGGCACCGGAGCCCAGATCGCCGCGGTCAATGAGGAAGAATACGAAAGAAGCTCTGTGCTGGCCCGGGAGACAGAGTTTGTGGAGCTGGCCCACCTGGCGGAGTTCCAGGACATCTATGTGGAGGAACTGGAGTTTCCGGAGAAGGAATAACTATTCCTCCCGGTCCATCAGGGCAAAGGAGAGCAAAAGGTAGAGCATCTCCCCCGGATCATCCAGGTCCGGATTTACGATGGCCCGGATCTTTTCCAGCCGGTACAGCAGGGTGCTGCGGTGGATGAAGAGGGCCTGGGCGGTGCGGGTTACATTCAGGTGGTTTTCCAGATAGCAGCGGAAGGTCTCATAGAGATGTGAGTTTGTGCTGTCTGACATGTTTTTGAGATTCAGAAGCTTCTCGTGGCACACCATGTACCCGGGAAGCTTTTTTGTTGCCTGTTCCATCAGGTAGGGCATGGCCACGTCGTTAAAGTGGTGGATCCAGCGGGAGGGATTGAGGCGCTTTCCCAGATCCAGGGTGATGGAGGCCTGCACATACTGGCGGTGAAAGTTAAAGTGTCCCAGAAGTTTGCGGCTGTAGCTTCCCATCAGCAGGCTGTCCCGAATAAAGGCGGCCATCTTCTGGCTGATCTGGTCATCGGGGAGGGGACACAGATCCAGATCCACAAAGACCACCGCATTCCCTTTGAATTCCAGGGCACAGGAGGCGGGGATCATGTTTTCCACGTAGCTGCAGATGGAGTGCAGGGTCAGGCTGCGCAGGTCGCTGATGCCGGTCTGGATCAGGATGCACTGATAATAGTGGGAGGAGAGCCATCCCCGGGCGGTGAGAAGCCGGCTGATCTCCACATAGTCCGCCCGGGGATCGGAAAGCAGAGTGCGGAAGATCTGTCGCAGGGAACTGGAGGAGTCCCGGGTTTCCTTTTCCGGCAGCAGGTGGGTCAGCACATCCGAGAGGATCTCCAGGAGAAAGCCGAAGGTGTCATCCAGGGGGACCTCCCCCATGCCCATCATGAGACGGCACTGAGTTGGGCCGGATTGAGGCATGTTGACACAGAGCTGAGGTGAGGCCACATCGTTTCCGGGATAGAAGTAGTAGCCCTTTCTCTGAGCCGTCTCCTCGTAGACGGGATCCTCCTTTAAGGAGTTGACCAGATCCAGGGTCTCCTCGTTGGTTCCCAGAAGGGAATCCCGCAGTTCCCCGTAGCTGATTCCCTTGGAGGCTAAAAGGGCAAAGTCCCGGCGGATCACCATCATGGGATTGGGGATCACCGGATCCGTCAGATCCAGCAGATCCTGGAGGGAGCCGTGCCGGAGACCGGCCTCCATCAGGGATTCCCTCCAGTTGGAGTAGCGGGAAAAGATCTCCAGGAGAAACTCCAGCACCTCCGTGGCGGAGACCTCCGGGGGAAGGAGACACACGTTGGGGACTTCGGTGTGGATGTCTTCCCAGTCCCTTCCCGTAAAGAGAATCAGCATTCTTGTAAGGCTTCGAAGGGGCATGACAAAGTCTTTGCTGTTTACCACGTAGACCATGTCCGGCTCCAGGGGAAGGGAAGGGTTGTAACACCGGGCCCCTTTCAGGTGGGGCTCCCGGGAGAGCCAGTTGGAACAGCGGGCCTGGTATTTCTCTTTCAGATGCCAGGAGATGAGAAGGGCGCTGAGGTTCATGGAAAGGACTCCTTTCAAAAGATGTGGGTGTTTATCCCAGTATAGCGTCTGTTGAAAGAATATACAACAGCTTTTCCTGCAAAGTGTAGGAAAGATTCCTGCAAATTCAATGATTTTGCCGCTGGTGAATCCTTTCGGGTTATGCTACACTGACTTCATGAAGCAGCCTAAGGTATGAAATGGAGGAAACATTATGATTATCATTGGCGAAAAGATCAACGGCTCGATCCCTGCCGTGGCTGCGGCCATCGCCAGCAGAGACAGCGACTTTATCAAGGACAGAGCCAGAATGCAGACGGAAGCGGGAGCTACCTTCATTGACTGCTGTGCGTCCGTTCCCGAAGCCCAGGAGGTGGAGACTCTCAAATGGATGATCGACTGCATCCAGGAAGTGTCTGATCTTCCCATCGCGGTGGACAGCCCCAGCGCCAACGTACTGGCCCAGGTATTTCCCTACTGCAAGAGACCCGGGCTTATCAACTCCGTTTCCGGAGAGGGAAACAAGGTGGATACCATCTTTCCTCTCATAGCAGACACCAAATGGCAGGTGATCTGCCTCCTCTCCGACGATACGGGAATTCCCAAAACCGCCGGCGACAGACTGAAAGTTTTTGACTACATCATCAAAAAGGCGGAGGAGTATCACATCAGCACTGATCGTCTTCACATCGATCCGCTGGTGGAGATGCTGTGCACTTCCGAGGATGGAATCTCCATGAACGTGGAGGTCATTTCCACCATCCGGAAGAAATATCCGGACATTCACATCACGGCGGCCGTCAGCAACATTTCCTTCAACCTTCCCGTGCGGAAGATGATCAATCTGGCATTCACCGTTCTGGCCATGAATGCCGGCCTGGACAGCGCCATCCTGGATCCCACCAACCGGGACATGATGGGCGTGATCTATGCCACCGAGGCCCTGCTGGGCCAGGACGACTACTGCATGGAGTACATCAACGCCTACAGAGAGGGACTTTTCGGACCCAAGAAGTAAGATGAAACCACACACCGCCCGCCTTCTGGGGAAAATCTGGCGGACGGCACACACTTTTTATTAAATGCGGAGGGATAAAAAATGGCAGGTATTTCTGAAGTTTACAATCTGGTTTTAAAGGGCAAGGCCAAACTCATCGGTCCGGCCGTACAGGAAGCTCTGGATGCGGGATGCGATCCCACCCAGCTGCTCAACGAGGGCATGATCGCCGCCATGGACGAAGTAGGCGCCAAGTTTAAGGACGGAGAGATCTTCGTTCCCGAGATGCTGGTAGCTGCCAGAGCCATGAAGAAGGGCGTGGAGGTGTTAAAACCCCATCTGGCCAGCGGCGCAGCCGGAGCGGCAGGCAAGGTGATTATCGGAACCGTGGCCGGGGACCTGCATGACATCGGCAAGAACCTGGTGGCCATGATGATGGAGTCCGCCGGATTCGAAGTAATCGATCTGGGCGTGGACGTTCCCAAGGAGAAATTTGTGGAGACCTACAATGCCAATCCCGATACCAAGATCATCGGCTGCTCGGCACTTCTGACCACCACCATGCCGGCGCTGCGGGATACGGTCGCTCTGTTGAACGAGTCTCCCTTCCGCTCCAAGATCAAGGTCATGGTGGGCGGAGCTCCCATTACCCAGGCATTTGCCGATGAGATCGGCGCCGATGCCTACACCGAGGATGCGGCTTCTGCGGCTCAGAAGGCCAAGGAACTGGTTGGCGCTTAAAATGATTACAGCGTCAAAAGCCTTGCCCCACGGTGTGCTTGCACGCCAGTGGGGGAAGGATTGTGGAAGCTGCGAAGCAGCGGAACAATCCGTAATCCCTTTTGACGCCCCAATCATAAAATTCAATCAAAAAGGCATGGCCGCAGGCCATGCCTTTTTAATTCCAAAAGGAGAAAAATCATGTACATCAAAAACATCGAACACGAAAAGGTTTTAAATCTCCGGGATCAGATCAGCGTCCAGCCGGGGATGGTGGTGAGCAAAACCCTGGCCCAGAACGATGCGGTGAGCCTGACTCTCTTTGCCTTCTCTAAGGGAGAGGAGATCAGCACCCACGACTCCGCCGGGGATGCTTTTGTTCACGTGCTGGAGGGCACGGGAAAGTTTACGGTGGGGGGAAAGGAGCACCTGGTCCACGAAGGAGAGGTGCTGGTGATGCCGGCCCGGGTTCCCCACAGCGTCTACGCGGTGGAGGATTTCAAGTGGATGCTCACCGTGGTTTTTCCCGGAAAGTAAGTTAACCTTCCAGGATCTGTCCAATCTCCTCCAGTTCCTCCGGGGAGAAGGAGAGGTTGTTTAAGGCCTCCACGTTTTCCTCGATCTGGCTGGCCCGGCTGGCGCCGATCAGGGCGGTGGTCACCCAGGGACGGTGAAGCGTCCAGGCCAGGGCCATCTGGGCCAGGGACTGGCCTCTCTTCCGGGCAATGCCGGAGAGGGAGCGGATTTTTGCCAGCTTTTCCGGGGTGATGCTGTCCGCCTTCAGATACCGGGGATCCCGTTTCAGACGGGAGTCCTCCGGCACCCCGTCCAGGTACTTGCCGGTGAGGAGTCCCTGCTCCAGGGGCTTAAATACCGCGCTTCCCACCTGTTCCCGAAGAAGGATGTCCGAGAGTCCCTCCCGCTCCACCCAGGTATCCAGCATGGAAAAGTTGGGCTGGTGGATCACCAGGGGTACCCGGCGTTCCCGGAGAAGGGAGATCATCTTTTGGGTATTCTCCCCGTGATAGTTGGAGATGCCGATGTAGATGGCCTTGCCCTGGTGCACGATCTGCTCCAGTGCGTCGGCGGTTTCCTCCATGGGGGTGTTGGGATCCGGGCGGTGGTGATAGAAGATGTCCACGTAGTCCAGTCCCAGTCTCTTTAAGCTGGCGTCGATTCCGGCCAGAAGGTGCTTGCGGCTGCCCCATTCCCCGTAGGGCCCCGGCCACATGTCATAGCCGGCCTTGGTGCTGATGATCAGTTCATCCCGGTAGGGGGCAAAGTCCTCCCGCAGGATCCGCCCGAAGCTTTTCTCCGCTTCCCCGTATGGGGGTCCGTAGTTGTCCGCCAGATCAAAGTAGGTGATGCCGTGATCAAAGGCGGCGTGGAGGATCTCCCGTTTGGTTTTATCCGGGGTGATCTCCCCGAAGTTGTGCCACAGCCCCAGGGAGAGAAGGGGCAGTTTCAGTCCGCTGCGGCCGCATCGGCGGTACTGCATGTGTTCATACCGGTCTTCTTTGGCGATATAGCTCATAATCGCTCCTTTCATTCCAGAAGATAACAGGATACATAGGCAATGGTTCCCGGACCGTAGTAGTAGGGGATGCTGTTGCTCTCACAGACCTGGGTTACTAAAAGACCGTAGGCCTCCATGGAAGAGATCCTCTTATCCGGGAAGCGGCAGGCCTCCGGGTAGGCGCAGGTCGGACAGCGGGTGCAGCATCCGCTTCCCAGAAGGAGGCTTCCCGGCCAGTCCTTTTTAATCTCATCTCCGAAGGAGAGGAAATGTTCCTTGTGGATCTGTTCCGTCTCCATCATGGTTTCAAAGTCCATGGAATCCTCCGGGTACCCCACCGTCTGTACCAGCAGTCCCCTTGAAAATTTCTTCATGGATTCAATGCACTGTTCCAGTTCCCCGCAGGCGGGAGGACAGGACCAGCTGGATCCGTACTGTCCGCAGCGGTTGGCTGCGCACATGTCCCGCACCTCCTGCATGGGCGTCAGGGTGGCGCAGTCCAGGGGAACCGCATGGGTGAATCCGTACTCCTGGCTTCTGGATATCAGTTCTTCATAGTTGATCATAAAAACCCTCCCTTCTTTTCTCATTGTATCAGAGAAGCCTTCATCCTTCAATTGCCAATCTTTTCCCCCGGGCAGGATATTGGGATTTTGCCGCAAACTCTACCGTTGCCTTTTGTATAAAAATCTACTATACTGTGCTTTGCCTGCCTTTGCAAGGAGGCATGTCAGGATCTGTGTATCCCGCCCGGCTTCATAACCTTCTGCCATTTACATCCCCGTTTAATCCTCACGGCGGGGATGCCGTAAGCCATTCCCACGGCTTTGGGAGCAGGGAAGGGATTCGTCCTGACTGCAATATTTCCACAGGAGCTTTTAGAAAGATGCAGTCAAAATCAAACACCTATACCAAGATTTCCATGGTGCTGCTCTTTTTAAAGGGCAGCAAAAGATTTTTTATCGGCAGCATCCTGGCTTCCGCCGCCGTAGCGGCAATGGACATGGTGGTGCCTCAGATCGTCCGCATCGTGGTGGACGGGTGCCTCAATGCCAGTACCGAGGCCCTGCCTGCCTTTGTGCGCCCGCTGCTGGAGGAGGCGGGAGGACGGGAGTTTATCATCAGTCATTTATATCTGGCGGCTCTGGCGGTGGCTGCCGCCGCCCTGTTAAGCGCCGTCTTTTCCTACTTTACAGAAACCCTCAATGCCAAAGGAACGGAGCGGATGATGAAAACCGCCCGGGACACTCTCTTTGCCCACATCGAGAAGCTGCCCTTTTCCTGGCACATGACCAATGAGACCGGAGATATCATCCAGAGGTGTACCTCGGATGTAAACATGGTGCGGGACTTCATCTCCGAACAGCTGGTACAGCTGGTGCGGATCGTGGTGCTGATCGTCTTTTCCATGACGGTCATGCTCTCCATGAGCCTGAAGCTGTCCCTGGTGGTGATCCTCTCGGTGCCGGTGATTATTCTCTATTCCTACTTCTTTTTCCAGAGAAGCAGTCATCTCTTCCAGGAATGCGATGAGAACGAGGGTGTTCTCTCCACCATTGTCCAGGAAAACTTAACAGGCGTCCGGGTCGTAAGGGCCTTTGGACGGGAAAACTATGAGAGGGAGCGGTTTTTAAAGCAGAATCACGTGTACACCAACGCCTGGATGCGCCTTTTGCGGCTTATGTCCGGCTTCTGGGCCACCGGAGATCTGGTGATGGCCCTGCAGCTCATGCTGCTGGTGGTTCTGGGAACCGTCTCCTGTGTACAGGGAACCCTTACAGCCGGCATGCTTATCGCCTTTATCTCCTACAGCCAGCGTCTCACCTGGCCGGTGAGAAGGCTGGGGAGAATGATCTCCGAGATGAGCAAGGCGGGGGTTTCCATGGACAGGCTTTTATACATCCTCAACTCTCCCGGAGAAGACATGGAACGGAAGGGAGAGGAACCGGATCTGTCGGGGGACATCGTGTTTGATCACGTGACCTTCGGCTACAACGACCGGGAAAAGGTGTTAAAGGACGTATCCCTTACCATACCCGGGGGAACCACCCTGGGAATCCTGGGGGGAACGGGAAGCGGAAAGTCCACCCTGATGCACCTGTTAAACCGGCTGTACGAACTGCAGGACGGCCAGATCACCATCAGCGGTGTGCCGGTGGGAGACATGTCTTTTTCCTGGCTTCGTTCCCATGTGGGGATGGTGCTTCAGGAACCCTACCTGTTCTCCCGGACCATCCGGGAGAATATCGCCATCGCCCGGGACTGTACCGAGGAGGAGATCCGAAAGGCGGCGGAGGTGGCCTGCATGGATGACACCATCCAGCGGTTTGCCAAAGGGTATGATACCATGGTGGGAGAGCGGGGAGTCACCCTTTCCGGGGGACAGAAACAGAGAACCGCCATCGCCAGAATGCTGGTGCAGAACACCCCCATCATGGTCTTTGACGATTCCCTCTCGGCGGTGGATGCGGAAACCGATGAAAAGATCCGCCGTGCCTTAAAGCAATACATGGACAAAGCCACGGTAATCCTCATATCCCACCGGATCTCCACCCTGATGGATGCGGATCAGATCCTGGTGCTGGAGGAGGGAAGGGTGATCCAGAAGGGCACCCATGCACAGCTGATAAAAGAAGAGGGGCTGTATCAGCAGATCTATCAGATCCAGAGCCCCGACTGGCTGGATGAGGAGCCGGAAGAAGGAGGTGAGGACCATGAATGAGGAAAAAGAGAAGGAAACCTTTGTGCGTCTTCCCTGGTTCGGCCTGAAAAAGCTGATTCCCTTTTTAAAACCCTATGTCTGGATCATGGTCAGCATGGTGGTTCTGGGCATCATCTCCAGTTCCACGGACCTGATCGTCCCCCTCTTTCAGAGCTACGCCCTGGACCACTTCATTGCGGAGGGCACCCTGGAGGGACTGGGGGTCTTTGTGGCCCTCTATCTGGTGGTGATCGCCGTGCTGGTGATCACCAACGCCGTTTCTACCTATCAGACCTGTCAGATCGAGATGTACATGGAACGGGACATGAAGCAGAAGAGCTTCGAACACCTGCAGACGCTGTCCTTTTCCTACTATAACCAGAATTCCGTGGGATACATTCACGCACGGGTCATGAGCGACACGGACCGCATCGGTTCCTGGGTGGCCTGGGGACTGATGGACGCAGTCTGGAACCTGACCTACCTGATTGGAATCGTGGTGATTATGTTTATCCTCAATCCCCGCCTGGCCTCCTTTGTCCTGGTGCTGGTGCCGGTAACGGCCCTGGGAGCCGCCTACTTTCAGAAGAAGCTGGTGGCGTTAAACCGGGACATCCGGGAGATCAACGGGAAAATCACCGGAAACTTCAACGAGGGAATCACCGGGGCCAAGACCATCAAGACCATGGTGATCGAGGAAAAGATGCGCCTTCACTTTGAGGACACCACCGAGGACATGCGAAAAACCTCGGTGCACATGGTGCATTACCGCTCCCTCTTTCTCTCCCTGATCTCCTTTTCCGCCTGCTGTGCATTAGCTTTGGTGCTGTGGCAGGGAGGCCTTTTAACGCTGGAAGGAGTCATGGAGATCGGAACCCTGTCCGTATTCATGTCCTACGCTCTGGGCATGATGGATCCGGTGCAGTGGGTGATTCATGCCCTCTCGGATCTGATCTCGGTGCAGGTCAACATCGAGCGCTTTACCAGGCTTAACGAGACCAGCTCCGAAGTGGCCGACCGGCCGGAAGTGGTGGAGCGCTACGGAGATGCCTTTAACCCAAAGAAGGAAAACTGGGAGGAACTCTACGGGGACGTGGAGTTCCAGGATGTGAGCTTCCACTATCCCGACGGGGAGGAAATGATCTTTGAACACTTTAACCTGAAGGTTCCCCAGGGAACCAACGTGGCCATCGTGGGGGAGACCGGGGCGGGAAAATCTACCCTGGTCAACCTTTTGTGCCGGTTTTTTGAGCCTACGGAAGGGAGAATCCTGATCGACGGCCGGGATGCCCGGGACCGCTCCCAGCTGTGGCTTCACAGCAACATCGGCTATGTGATTCAGTCTCCCCATCTGTTTTCCGGCAGCATTGCGGAAAACCTGCGCTATGCCAAACCCGACGCCACCCTGGAGGAGATGCGTTCGGCCATGGAGGCCGTATCCGCCCAGAGCATTCCCGAGAGAATGGGAAACGGCTATGACAGCCAGGTGGGGGAGGGAGGGGATCTGCTCTCCACAGGGGAGAAACAGCTGATCTCCTTTGCCCGGGCCATCCTGGCCAATCCCCGGATCTTTGTGCTGGACGAAGCCACTTCCTCCATCGATACGGTGACGGAGAAGAAGATTCAGGATGCCACCAACCTGCTGTTAAAGGGACGTACTTCCTTTATCATCGCTCACCGGCTCTCCACCATCCGTCAGGCGGATGTAATCCTGATGGTGGATAACGGAAAGATCATCGAGAGAGGAACCCACCGGGAGCTGATGGCGAAACGGGGAGCCTACTACCGGCTCTACACCAAGCAGTATGTGGAGGAGATGACCTCCGGAAACTTAAACAGAGCCTGATTTCAGGGGCGGATCCGGGATCCGCCAAAAAAGAGAAATGCCCCCGCCTTCCGGTGAATCCGGAGGGACGGGGGCACATTTTATATGGAAGGATTTCTTCAGCCT
>CAZJYM010000020.1:0-5193 GCA_964550245.1 uncultured Blautia sp.
AAGGATTGTGGGAGCTGCGAAGCAGCGGAACAATCCGTAATCTCTTTTGACGCTTAAGAGAAAAGGAGGTGAGGAAGATGCCAGTCAGCAAAAAATGTTCGGTGGCAGTGCACTGCCTGATTTTCATTCACGAGTATGCCCCCGTAAAAAAGGTGACCGGAGAACTGCTGTCCCTTTCCACAGGCTGTAATCCGGTCACCATCCGGGGAGTCTTAAGCTCTTTAAAAAAGGCCGGCATTCTCTCCATCCCCAGCGGAACCGGAGGGGCCACGCTTGCCAGGGATCCGGGAAGCATCACCCTCTATCAGATCTGTCAGGCGGTGGAGCCGGATGCCCTGGATCATCTGTTGGGCATCCACTCCACCGCCTCCCCGCTGTGTCCGGTGGGGAGAAACATCCGTCCGGTACTGGGCTTCACATATGGAAAGGTCCAGCAGGATGTGGCGATAAGCCTCCAGGGGATTACCCTGGAGCAGATCCTGGAGGATTACCACTCACTCTCCCAGGAATGACAGGTCGATCTCCCCGTCAAAGACGGTGGCGGCGGGACCGGTCATGAAGACCTGATTGGACGTTTGGTCCCAGTAAATGTCCAGATCCCCTCCCAGAAGGTGAACCTTCACCGGGGAATCTCCGTCCACCAGATTGTTTAATATGGAAGAAACGGTGACGGCACAGGCTCCGGTGCCGCAGGCCAGAGTCTCCCCGGAACCTCTTTCCCATACCCGCATGGAGAGGGTATGGGAGTCCAGGACTTTTACAAACTCCGTGTTTACCCGGTCCGGGAAGGCGGGATGGTTTTCAAAGAGGGGACCAAGCTTTGGAAGATCAAGGCTTTCAATGTCATCCAGGCAGGTGATCACATGGGGATTGCCCATGGAGACGGCGGTGACAGTGTATTCCTTTCCATCCACCGTAAGGGGAGAATGGATCACTTCCTCCGTATCGGCGATCATGGGGATGTCTTTGGCCTTTAAGATGGGGGAACCCATGTTTACCTTCACCATGGAAACCTTGCCGTTTTCCACGGTGAGATCCAGATCCTTTACGCCGCTTCCGGTGGCCACTTTGATGGAGGTCTTATTTACAATGCCGTGGTCATACACATACTTGGCCACACAGCGGATGCCGTTGCCGCACATGGCTCCCCGGGATCCGTCCAGGTTGTACATCTCCATCTCACAGTCGGCGATGTCGGAAGGACGGATCAGGATCAGACCGTCCCCGCCGATGCCGAAGTGGCGGTCGGAGACGAACCTGGCCACCTTCGGGGGATCCTTTACGGTCTCCGTAAAGGCGTTTACGTAGATATAGTCATTGCCGATGCCGTGCATCTTGGTAAATTTCATCTCGATCACTGCTCCTTTTTCTTTTTTTCATTTCTCCAGGATGGAGAGAATCTCCGGGAAGGGCTGCAGGCTGCGCTTTAAGATGCCGGTTACCCGGGCGATCAGGATCCCGTAGTTGGTGATGGGCACCCGCTGATCCCTGCAGCACGCCACCCGGTACTTCATCTCCCGTTCGTTTAACATGCAGCCTCCGCAGTGGACAACCAGGGTATAGTCTGTTACATCATCCGGAAACTCCGTTCCGGAGGTAAAGTAAAACTCCGGCTTTTTCCCGGTGTAGCTGCGGATCCAGTTGGGAATCTTGAAAGTTCCGATGTCATCGCACTGGCGGTGATGGGTACAGCCTTCCGCGATCAGGATCTTATCCCCGTCCTGGATTGAATCCAGGGCGGCAACACCTCTCACGGAAGTCTCCAGATCTCCCTTGTAGCGGGCAAAGAGGATGGAGAAGGAGGTGAGGGTGATCTCCTCCGGTGTATCGGCAGATACCCGGGCAAAGGCCTGGCTGTCGGTGATCACCATCCTGGGCTTGATTCCTCCCTTTAAAAGCTGATCCAATGTGGCTTTCAGCTCCGTATCCCGTACGACCAGGGAGAGGGCTCCGCATTCCAGCACCGCCCGGATGGTCTGCTGCTGGGGAAGGATGAGCCTGCCTTTGGGGGCGGCTTTATCGATGGGGACCACCAGCACCACCGTATCCAGGGGATCGATGAGATCCGAGATCAATGGATGGGTGTGGGAATCCGCCGGCTTTAGGGAGGCCAGCTTCTCCTTTAAGGGGTAGATGTTGGTAAGCTCGGTGGCGCTGACCCAGATCTCCCGGGAATCCTGGGCCGATGATTCTTTCTGATCAAACTGATCCGTACGAAGGGATCCGGTGCCGGAAGCGATCAGAGATTCCCTTTCCTTTTCCGGCAGCAGGTCAAGCTTATTGTAGACCACCAGATAGGGGATGCCCTTCTCTTTAAAGCGGCGGATCAGGGCCTCATCCTCCTCATTCTTGCCAAGGGTGCCGTCCACCACCAGCACTGCTATGTCCGTCTTATTGAGTACCTGATAGCTCTTCTTTACCCGCAGGGATCCCAATGGACCCGTATCATCGATTCCCGGGGTGTCGATCACCATCACGGGACCTAAAGGCAGAAGCTCCATGGTTTTAAATACCGGATCGGTGGTGGTGCCCCGCACGTCGGAGACAATGGCCAGGTTCTGGCCGGTCACCGCGTTGATCACGCTGGATTTTCCCGCGTTTCGCCTGCCGAAAAAGCTGATGTGAACCCGCTCGGAAGCGGGGGTCTGATTCATTCCCATAAAGAAGACCTCCTTGGGATTAGAGGTGAAATTTGTTTTTATACATGTATCCGGGGCTTTGCGGCCCCATGCGGGTATTATAGAAAATAACGGGGCAACATGCAAGTCAAGTCTTGCATTTCTCTGAAAACATGCTACAATGAAACCCATAGAGGGAGGAAATGTATATATATGCACGAAAATAGCAAGAAATGCATAACTTTTCATTTTTCTTCCCGGGACACAAGTGCTTTAAAGAATAAGGAGGAACAAACAGAATGAAAAACAGGAAAGCCGCCCTGGCACTGACTCTTGCCGCCGTGATGGGCTTGTCCATGTCCGCTTCCGTGTTTGCAGAGGGGACCATTGCCAGTATTGACGACCTGCCGGGAAAGATCATCGGCGTTCAGCTGGGAACCACCGGAGACATCTATGCATCCGACTATGAGGGTGATGAAGAGGGAACCGTGGTGGAGCGGTACAACAAGGGCAATGACGCGGTCATGGCCTTAAAGCAGGGTAAGATCGACTGTGTGATCATCGACGAGCAGCCCGCCAAAGCTTTCGTTGAGAAGAATGACGATCTGGAGATCCTGGAGGAGGACTTCGCCCTGGAGGAGTATGCCATCGCTGTTTCCAAGGACAAACCGGAGCTTACCGAGAGCATCAACGAAGCCCTGAAGGAACTGAAAGAAGACGGCACCATCGACACCATCATCAGCAACTACATCGGTGATGACACCAAGGGACAGTTCCCCTATGAGTCTCCCGAGGATGTGGACCGTTCCGGCGGTACCCTGATCATGGCCACCAACGCCGCCTTTGAGCCCTATGAGTACTATGCGCAGGAGGAGATCGTGGGCATCGATGTGGATCTGGCCCGGGCCATCTGCGACAAGCTGGGTATGGAGCTGCAGATCGAGGACATGGAGTTTGATTCCATCATCACCGCCGTGCAAAGCGGCAAGGCGGACATCGGAGTGGCCGGCATGACCGTCACCGAGGAGCGCCTGAAAAACATTGATTTCACCGATACCTACACCACCGCCAAACAGGTGATCATCGTAAAGAAGCAGGAATCATAAGGATTTGCTGATCCTTCGCTTCACTGGAATAAAAGAAGGGTATCAGTACGTCAACGGAGAAGGGCAGGAGATTCCTGCCCTTTTCTTTGGAAAGGGATACCCCGGGAAGGAGAATGAACGTGTCTTTCAGTGAAAAGTTTTATCAGAATTTTATTGAAGATAACCGTTACATGTATCTGGTCAACGGCTTGAAGAACACCCTGATCATCACGGTGTTTGCCCTGCTTTTAGGTGTGTTTCTGGGGTTTGTGGTGGCCATCATCCGCACCACCTGCGATAAAACCGGAAAGCTGAAGATCCTCAACGTTCTCTGCAAGGTCTATCTGACCGTGATCCGGGGCACCCCGGTGATGGTTCAGCTGCTGATCATCTACTACGTGATCTTTGCCACCGCCCGCATCGACAAGCTGGTGGTCACATCCCTGGCCTTCGGCATCAACTCGGGAGCCTATGTGGCGGAGATCGTCCGTTCCGGCATCATGTCCATCGACAACGGACAGATGGAGGCGGGACGGTCTCTGGGCCTGAGCTACCCCATGACCATGATGTACATCGTCGCTCCCCAGGCTTTCAAAAACATCCTTCCGGCCCTGGCCAATGAGTTTATCGTGCTCTTAAAGGAGACTTCCGTCAGCGGCTATATCGGAACCATGGATCTGACCAGAGGCGGGGACATTATCCGAAGCGTCACCTATGAGGCCTTCATGCCTCTGATCGCGGTGGCATTAATCTACCTGGCCATTGTCATGGTGTTAAGTGCTGGAGTGAGCAAACTGGAGAGGAGGCTTAGAAGCAATGAACGAAGGTGAAGTGCTGATCAAAATTGAAGACCTGCATAAGAGCTACGGCTCCCTCCATGTTTTGAGAGGAATCAACACCGAGATCCGAAAAGGAGAGGTGGTGGCCATCGTGGGACCTTCCGGCTGCGGAAAGTCTACCTTTCTCAGATCCTTAAATCTTCTGGAAAAACCGGAGAGCGGAAGGGTGATCTTTGAGGGGACGGACATCACGGACAAAAAGGTGAACGTGAATCACATGCGCCAGAAGATCGGCATGGTGTTTCAGCAGTTCAATCTCTTTCCCCATATGACCATCCAGCAGAACATCATGCTGGCTCCGGTCAAGTTAAAACTGATGACCAAAGAGCAGGCGGCAGCGCGTGCCGGGGAGCTTCTGGAGAGAGTGGGACTTCCCGACAAGGCATCCCAGTACCCGGACATGCTCTCCGGGGGACAGAAGCAGCGGGTGGCCATTGCCAGATCCCTGGCCATGAACCCGGATGTGATGCTCTTTGATGAGCCCACCTCCGCCCTGGATCCGGAGATGGTGGGAGAAGTGCTGGAGCTTATGAAAGAGCTGGCTCTCACCGGCATGACCATGGTGGTGGTCACCCACGAGATGGGCTTTGCCAGGGAGGTGGCCCACCGGGTGCTCTTTATCGATGAGGGTGTGATCCAGGAGGAGAATGC
>CAZJYM010000020.1:5293-14501 GCA_964550245.1 uncultured Blautia sp.
TTCCTGAGTTCCTTGTAGCAGTACTTGATGATCTCTTTCCTGGTGATGATGCCGATAAAGTAGCCCGCATCATCCACCACCGGGACAAAGTTCTGGTTGATGGCCTTATCCAGAAGATCTTCCATCCTGGCGCTGGCATGAACCGGCCGGTAGGTGGCTCTTCGGGGGATGGCCATGATGGGCACGTTCTCTGCGGACTTCATGTCGGAGATGTTAAGCCGCTTGATTCCCCAGAGAAGATCTCCCTCGGAGATGGTTCCCGTGTACTTTCCGTCCAGGCTCAGCATGGGAATGCAGGAGAACTTCCGGTGTTCCATCTTTTCAATGGTCTGTCTTAAGGTTTCATTTTCGAAAATGTATGCAATTTCGCTTTTCGGTGTCAAAAAAAACAGAATATTCACGCCTGATACCTCTTTTTTGTTTTTGTCCGGCCTTCCGGTTTTTCAGGGGGAAGAATCCGGACAGAAATCCGTCTATTACAGGGGCGTCAAGATGGGGAACTGGCGCCGTATATTAATCATAGTATCTCTGAGGCGCTGTGTCAATGAACGAATTCTTAAATTTTTCGAAAATAATGAGGGTAGAAAAGATTTTCCCGGGGAAAGCCCTATAAAAGGGGAACTCCCGCGCGTTCGGCCTCCCGTACAACCTCCTCCGGCCAGAGGGAAGAGTGAACCTCTCCGATATGGGCCTTTCGGAGGAAAAACATGCAGATCCGGGACTGGCCGATGCCTCCGCCGATGGTGAGGGGAAGCTCTCCATCCAGAATGGCCTTCTGGAAGGGCAGGGATCTCCTGTCATCACAGCCGGAGAGAGTGAGCTGCCGGTCCAGAGATTCGGCATCTACCCGGATTCCCATGGAAGAAAGCTCCAGAGCAATGTCCAGGACGGGATAGTACACCAATATGTCTCCGTTTAACTCCCAGTCATCGTAGTCCGGGGCTCTGCCGTCGTGGCGTTCCCCGTTGCTTAGTGTCTTTCCCACCTGCATGATAAAGACCGCACCCTTTTCCTTAACAATCCTGTACTCCCTCTCTTTGGGGGTAGTGTCCGGATACAGGTCCAGCAGTTCCTGGGCCGTGATAAAGAAGATATCCCTTGGAAGGATCTCCTGGATGTAGTCGTACTGAACCGCCATGTACTTTTCGGTCTTTCTTAGAGCGCTGTAGATGTCCCGAACGGTCTTTTTCAGGGTTTCTACATTTCTCTCATCCCGGTCAATAATCTTCTCCCAGTCCCACTGGTCCACGTAGACGGAGTGGATGTTGTCGGTATCCTCATCCCTGCGGATGGCGATCATGTCCGTGTAGAGTCCTTCTCCATGGCTGAAGCCGTACTTCTTCAGGGCATAGCGCTTCCACTTGGCCAGGGAGTGGACGATCTCCGCCGGTTCCTTCTGGCCTTTGATCTCAAAGCTTACAGGACGTTCCACCCCGTTCAGGTTGTCGTTTAATCCCGTGGAGGGGGCAACAAACACCGGGGCGGAAACCCGCAGCAGGTTCAGCTTCTTCGAGAGAGTCTGCTGGAAAAAGTCCTTCACGGTCTTGATGGCCACCTGGGTGTCGTACAGGTTCAGGTCCGGCCGGTATCCCTCCGGAATTTTCATACATTCCATAATGAGCTCCTCCTTGTCGTTTCTCCGGCGGGATCTCCCGCCTGGCTTTTTCACACCACCCCATTATAACAGGATGAGGTGCCCTTTGCAATTTTCATTTTTACCTTGAAAACCGGGCAAAAATTGTATACAATGGGCGTAAAGTAAAGCTCAACAGGGGGGATTGAATACCACAATGAGCAGGAATGATAATAAAATCGGCAAGTGTGAGCTCTGCGGAGGACCGGTGGTCAATGGACGGTGTACCCGGTGCGGTATGCCCGCCTTTGACGAACAGAGCCTTTACCATGTGAATGAGGAACGGCAGGACCACTATCAGCACGCTTCCGAGAAAGAGAAGAAGAGGATGGACGCCCAGGGCATGGGTCCCGGAGGTCCAGATAAGGGAAAGAGCTCTGCTTCCGCAGGGAAAAACGTCTGGGTGGAGAAGGAGCGGAAGCAGAGCAGAAAAAAGGAGAAGGAAAACCGCAGGAACCTGGCGGGAAGGGAGAAAAAGAGGGGATGGAGAAGATTTGTCTTTCCGGCCCTTCTGGTGATTCTCGTGGTGTGTGTGGGAGCCATCCTGTACCAGAGCTACGAAGAAAACTCCGCAGACAGCCGCTTTTTCCTGGAAGAAGGGGAGTACATGGGCTATCTCTCCCCGGGACAGGATCTCTTTGTGGGGGATTCCGTTCCGGCCGGGGACTATGTGCTCTTTGCCCCGGAGGGACAGGTCCGGATCTCCATCGTCAACTGGACGGGGGCACGCCTGCATTCCCAGAGCCTTACCCTGGACCCGGACAGGCCCTGGGACCGGATGGATCTCGATGAGGGGCAGCAGGTGATCTTTACAGGGGGATCCGGCGCTGCTTTGCGGCTGGAATTTTACCGCATGCCCTGAGAGGAAAATTCCTCTTTCCTTTTTGTCCCAGGTGTGATATACTCCTGCTAGAAACACCAGATATAGTAAAAATTTCTGGAAAGACCCAAGATGTAGTATTTCGGGAGTGAAATCACATGATCTATGTAATTAAGAAAGACGGCACGAGAGAAGAGTTTAACCCTCAGAAGATCATTGCAGCCGTGAATAAATCCGCCGCGCGTATCCTCTATACCTTTTCGGATGAGGAGAAGGAATTCATCTGCAGGTTTGCCCAGGAGCATGCGGAGTCCCTGGGAAAGGAAGAGATCCAGATTCAGGAGATGCACAACATTGTGGAGGGAGCCCTGGAGAGAGTCAATCCCGCCGTGGCCAAGAGCTACCGGGATTACCGGAACTACAAGCAGGACTTCATCCACATGATGGATGACGTCTATACCAGAAGCCAGGCCATCCGCTATATCGGCGACAAGAGCAACGCCAACACCGACAGCGCCCTGGTGGCTACCAAGAGAAGTTTGATCTTTAACGAGCTGAACAAGCAGCTCTACAGAAAGTTCTTCATGAACCGCAATGAGCTGCAGGCCTGCAAGGACGGGTACATTTACATTCATGACCAGTCTGCCAGGCTGGATACCATGAACTGCTGTCTCTTCGACGTGGAGTCCGTTCTCCGGGGCGGTTTTGAGATGGGCAACGTCTGGTACAACGAGCCCAAGACCCTGGATACCGCCTTTGACGTGATGGGGGACATCATCCTCAGCACGGCGGCCCAGCAGTACGGGGGCTTTACCGTGCCGGAGGTGGACAAGATCCTGGCCCCTTACGCCCAGAAGAGCTATGACAAGTATACCCGGGAATTTTTGAAGTATTCCGATCCCTCCTGGGAGGGAAGAGAGGAAAAGGCCATTGAATACGCCCTGGACAAGGTCCGCCGGGACTTTGATCAGGGATGGCAGGGCATCGAGTACAAGCTGAACACGGTGGGATCCTCCCGGGGGGATTATCCCTTCGTGACCGTGACCATGGGTCTGGGCACCAGTCAGTTTGAGAAGATGTGCAACCTCTCTTTGCTGGAGGTACACAAGGGAGGACAGGGAAAGGCCGGCAGAAAGAAACCGGTACTCTTCCCCAAGATTGTCTTCCTCTACGATGAGAACCTGCACGGACCGGGCAAGTGCTGCGAGGATGTGTTTGAGGCCGGCGTGGACTGCTCCTCCAAGACCATGTATCCCGACTGGCTCTCCCTGACGGGAAAGGGATACATCGCCAGCATGTACAAGCGGTACGGCAAGGTGATCAGCCCCATGGGATGCCGGGCCTTCTTAAGCCCCTGGTATGAGCGGGGAGGCATGAACCCGGCGGATGAAAATGACCAGCCCGTGTTTGTGGGCCGGTTTAACATCGGGGCCGTAAGTCTTCACCTGCCCATGATCCTGGCCAAAGCAAGGGCAGAGAGCCGGGACTTCTATGAGGTGCTGGACTTCTACCTGGAGATGATCCGCAACCTCCACAAGAGAACCTATGAGTATCTGGGACAGATGCGGGCCTCCACGAATCCGTTGGGATACTGTGAAGGGGGATTCTACGGGGGACACTTAAAACCCGAGGAGAAGATCGAGAAGATCTTGAAGCCCATGACCGCCTCTTTTGGCATCACCGCTCTCAACGAGCTGCAGGAGCTCTACAACGGCAAGTCCATCGCCGAGGACGGCCAGTTCGCCCTGGATGTGCTGAAGTACATCAACGAGAAGGTGAACCAGTTCAAGCAGGAGGACGGATACCTGTACGCCATCTACGGAACACCGGCAGAAAGCCTTTGCGGACTGCAGGTGGAGCAGTTCCGGAAGATGTACGGGATTGTCAAGGGCGTGTCCGACAGGCCCTATGTGAGCAACAGCTTCCACTGCCATGTGACGGAGGATGTAACCCCCATCCAGAAGCAGGATCTGGAGGGAAGGTTCTGGGAGTTCTGCAACGGGGGAAAGATCCAGTACGTGCGCTATCCCATCGACTACAATAAGGAAGCCATCCGTACCCTGATCCGCCGGGCCATGGATCTGGGCTACTATGAGGGAGTCAACCTTTCCCTGGCTTACTGTGACGACTGTGGTCACCAGGAGCTGGAGATGGATGTGTGTCCGGTGTGCGGATCCAGGAACCTGACCAAGATCGACCGGATGAACGGATACCTTTCCTACAGCCGGGTACACGGGGATACCCGTTTGAATTCCGCCAAGATGGCAGAGATTGCCGACCGGAAGTCCATGTGAGAACTAAGGATAAACGAAACCAGAAATAACTGCTGCGGAGGGAAAAAGAGGATAATGTTCGAAATGAACGGCTTTTTCCCTCCGCTTTTTTCATTGAAAGAGGTGAAACATGAACCAGAAGCTAACCGTGGTGGCCCTGGGACACAGGGCACTGGGCACAACATTGCCCCAGCAGAAGATTGCCACCAGAGCCGCAGCCAAAGCCGTTGCCGATCTGGTGGAGGAGGGAAGCCGGGTGGCCATTTCCCACAGCAACGGTCCCCAGGTGGGAATGATCCATACCGCCATGAACGAATTTGGCAAGGCCCATCCCGATTACACCTTTGCCCCCATGTCCGTGTGTTCGGCCATGAGTCAGGGATATATCGGGTATGACCTCCAGAATGCCCTCCGTCAGGAACTTCTCTCCCGGGGGATCTATAAACCGGTGAGTACGATTCTCACCCAGGTGGTGATTGATCCCTACGATGAGGCCTTTGACAGACCGGAAAAGATCATCGGAAGAGTACTGAATGAAGAGGAGGCCCAGGCCGAGGAGGACAGGGGCAACTATGTGGTACGGGTTTCCCAGGACGGATACAGGAGGATAGTGGCGGCTCCCCATCCGCAAAAGATCGTGGAACTGGATACCATTCGTGTTCTGCTGGATGCGGGCCAGATCGTCATCGCCGCCGGAGGCGGCGGGATCCCGGTGATGGAGCAGGGTATCGCTCTGCGGGGAGCCAGCGCCATCATTGAAAAGGATCTGGCCAGCGGACTGCTGGCGGAGGAGTGTAATGCGGATACCCTGCTGATTCTCACCAGTGTGGAAAAAGTGAGCCTGAACCTGGGAACCGACAGGGAAGAGTTCCTGGGGACCATCTCCGTATCGGATGCCAGGAAATATATGGAAGAGAACCAGTTTGGTCCCGGCTCCATGCTGCCCAAGATCCAGGCGGGCGTCTCCTTTGTTGAAAAGGGAACTGGACGACGGGCCATCATTACCGATCTTGCCCATGCCCGGGACGGATACAGGGAAAAGACGGGGACCATTATCAAGTGAGATGGAGGACAGGGACATGTCAAAAAACTGGAGTGAGGAGAAAAAGGACGGATACCGTCTCATACACAATGAAAAGGGAAAGACTTTAGGAATCTCGGAGGGGAGCCGTGTTAAGATCCTGACGGTAGATGGTTATGCCTTCAAGGATTACTGCGGCACCGGGAAACTTCTCCCCTATGAGGACTGGAGACTGGACGATAAGGAAAGAGCGGAGGATCTGGCATCCAGACTGGACATAGAGGACATCGCGGGACTGATGCTCTACAGCGGCCATCAGATGATTCCGGCATCCACCGGCTCTGCCTTTGGGGGGACTTATGGCGGAAAGGACTTTGAAAGCAGCGGGGCCGCACCCTGGGATCTGACGGATCAGCAGAAGGAGTTTCTGGAAAAGGACAGGGTGCGGCACATCCTGGTCACCGGGTTAAAGGATACGGAGACGGCGGTGCGCTGGAACAACAATGTGCAGGCCCTGGCGGAAAACTCCGGATTTGGGATTCCCGCCAACAACTGCTCCGATCCCCGACACGGGGCACAAACAGACGCGGAGTACAAGGGAGTGGCCGGAGAGCCCATTTCCAGATGGGCCAACGGCATCGGCTTTACAGCCTCCTTTGATCCCTCCCTGGTATACGATTTCGGAAGAATGGGATCCATGGAGTACCGGGCTCTGGGTCTGACCACGGCTTTGTCTCCCCAGATTGATCTTAGTACCGAGCCCCGGTGGATGCGCTTTGCGGATACCTTCGGGGAACACACGGAACTTACCATTGCCATGACCAAAGCCTACTGCGACGGTTTTCAGACCACCCCGGGCAGTGAAAACGGCTGGGGAGACCAGAGTGTCAATGCCATGGTCAAGCACTTCCCCGGAGGAGGCACCGGAGAAGGGGGAAGAGATGCCCACTATGCCTATGGAAAGTATGCGGTGTATCCGGGAGGACAGTTTGAGGAACACCTGAAGCCCTTCTCAGAGGGTGCCTTTGCTCTGGATGGTCCTACCGGCTGTGCGGCAGCGGTAATGCCCTATTACACCATCTCCTGGAATCAGGGAGAGAAAAATGTGGGCAATTCCTACAACAGGACCATTATTACAGAGCTTCTGAGGAACAGATATGGATATGAGGGCGTGGTGTGTACGGACTGGGGCATTACCCACAACATGGGAGACCATATGGAAGCCTTTGCCGGAAAGTGCTGGGGCGTGGAAGGTCTCACAGAGGCGGAGCGTCACTTCCTGGCTTTGGAGGCGGGAGTGGATCAGTTCGGAGGCAACAATGATGCCGGTCCCATCCTGGAAGCCTACCGCATGGGCTGTGAGAAGTACGGGGAAGAAGTCATGCGTGCCCGCTTTGAAAAGAGTGCGGTGCGGATCCTGGTCAACATGTTTCATACGGGGCTCTTTGAAAACCCCTACCTGGATCTGGAGACCTCCGAGAAGATTGTGGGCAACCCTGAGTTTGTCCAGAGGGGATATGAATCCCAGCTGCGATCTGTAGTGATGCTCAAAAACAAAGATCAGACTCTTCCCTTGAAGGAGAAGATCCGGGTGTACATCCCTGACCGGCACATCCGCTCCTACCGGAACTTTGTGAGTATGCTGACGCAGGAGTGTACCGTGACTCCCTATGGCAAGATACTGGCCGGGGAAGTCTTCCAGGTGACGGATGATCCCGCAGAAGCGGATGCCGCCATCTGCTTTATTGAATCCCCCATCTCGGTGGGCTATTCCCCGGAGGACAGGGAGGCGGGAGGTAATGGGTATGTACCCATCACCCTGCAGTATCGACCTTATAAGGCTTCGGATGCCAGAGAACACAGCATTGCCGGAGGAGATCCCCTGGAGGACTTTACAGACAGGTCCTATAAGAATAAGTGGAATACGGCAGCCAATGAGGAGGATCTGGATCTGGTGATCAGGGCCAGAGAACTGATGAAGGACAAACCGGTGATCGTATCCGTCACGGCAAAGAATCCCATGGTTCTTTCCGAGCTGGAACCCTACGCGGATGCCATTCTGATGGAGTTTGGCGTGTCCCCAAAGGCTGTGCTGGACATCCTGACAGGAAAGTATGAGCCCAGTGCCCTGCTTCCCGTACAGATCCCGAAGGATATGAAAACCGTGGAGGAGCAGTGTGAGGATGTGGCCTTTGACATGGAGTGCTACCAGGATACGGAAGGCCATGTGTACGACTTCGGGTATGGACTGAATTTCTCGGGTGTGATCGAGGATGAGAGGACACGGAAGTACGGACGCAGATAAAGATAAGAACAAAAGCCATCCCACAGGGGATGGCTTTTTTATTGGTCAGATCAGGATACAGGGAGGACGGAATCCTCCACTGGAACACTTACTGTGCCGTACCGCATTCTCTTTTTGTACCTGTTTTCGATTTGCTTCACAGATAAGTTGCGTAAAATCCATTAAAGCAAAAATGTAACATCGGAAAAATTGTATAACTTCGTTCTAATCCCGATTCAAATGGAAGATAGAGATCTGCTGGCAGGCACTGGCGGATTTAACATTGTGAAAATATTTTACATAAATTATAATGGATTTGGACCAATACCCATGCCTCCAGTGCCAGAGGGAGCGATGTGAAATCTTCAGGTATTTCCCATCGCATTTGTTCGCTTTCTTTCATCCCGGGAAATTTTTTTGATGTCAGGTTTCCAGTTCATGCTGTTGATGTCTGTCTTACGATATCCATCACATTTAGTCCTGTGTTGAAAGTGAGCATCGCAACCCCTGCAGTGCCGATCTATTTGTTGGAATCAAAGTGATCCTCCCGCGATCTTTCCGCGACAGTAGAAGTAATTGTCTGGCTTCATGCAGCCAGCTGCCAGGAATTCCCCCTTATGTTCCCTGACCCCTGTCTGCTCTAATGATGTCTTGACAACCCTCCTGGGGAATGCTATCATAGATTTGCATCAAAAGAAGGGAAATATACAAGCGCCGGAGCATTCCGTCAAGTGGGTGGGGCAGGAGAACATCAGCCGGTGAAGGTGGATGCTCTCCACAGACAGTTCTACAATGGCGAGCTATTGTGATAAGTTAAAAATATAAATAGAAGATGCGGATAATGAGAAAGGGAAGATTCAATGAGTGAATATTTAAATGCAAAACAACTGGAAGCCATACTGGCGCAGCCAGACACATCGACATCAGACGGAAGACGGGATCAGTATTTCATGATTCATTCCTGCGTAACCGGCTGCAGAGTCGAAGAGGTGCTCAATACGAGACTGGGGGACATCCTTCGTAACGGAGATTCCGTTCAGATCAGGATTTGCGGGAAGGGAAACAAAACAAGGCTTATTCCCATTCCCTCCGTTGCAGTTTCGTATCTGGACGCTTACCTTGCTGAGTTTCACCCGGAGGGAAAAGATGATGACACTCTCTTTTACCTGGTAGAAGA
>CAZJYM010000020.1:14601-22326 GCA_964550245.1 uncultured Blautia sp.
TTTTTTTATTGTTTATTCAGGGATTTCAACCTGCGTTCCCTTAAAGGCGGATTGTACCAGCTCTGAGTATTTTTCCAGTTCTTCATCGGAAGCGTGGCCGGTTCTCTCAATCTTTGTGACACCGTTGTACTGGCCGGGGAAGGACATGGTCATGATGCCGTTCCCGTAGATGCGGACGATATCCCCGTTTTCGAGGGATGTTTCTCCGGTGGATTTTCCATTTTCGTCCAGGATTCCGTCCTCCGGGATCGGAGCGGTAAAGATGGTTTCATTGTCCATATCCACAAAGACCTGTGTTTTCAGCAGATCCCCGTTCTCAAGATAGATCGCTGTGATTGCGGCGTTTTCTTCTTCCTGCTGTGCCTCCTTCTCCCTGGCAGCCTCCCTGCTTACACTGACCCAGAAGGCTCCGCTGATGAGCAGAAAGACAACGACCAGCACAGTCATTCCGATGATCATTTTCATGTCTCTTTTTTTCTTCATGTCTTTCTCCTTTATCAATTTCAGGTAGATATAAAAAATGGGAGAGGATAGGTTCCCACACGAATAAAAGTACTTTCGTTTGAGAACCTATCCTCTCCCCATTTCATACTGAAAATCTTATCAGGAGCTTCTGGCGTCGTTGCTTCCTACCATTACAAAGATATCGGTATGCTCTGGAAGAGGATATCCTGTGGTGGCTTCAATTCCCGTGGTGACGCTTCCAACCTGAATGGAAGCATTGGGAAACAGCTGCAGAAGGGGCTCCGCATCTGCGATTGATGAAGCATAGATGACGGTCTGAGGACCTACTGTTCCGGTATAGGTAGCGGGAACAACATTTTTATACCCGGCCTGATCCAGCACATTTTTCCAGTATCCTGCCACACCCTGTCTGCGGGTGCCGTTAAGAATCAGTACTGAAAGGGATGCAGTTTCTTCAGGCGGAGGAGTGATACTGAGCAGTGCCGCCTGAACGTCAGTGGGAAGCGGAGTCAGACTGGGAAGAGGGGTGGGAGAGACATCCTGCACCGGCTCTGTTGTGATCATATCTGTCACAACCGGCTCTGGAGTTGGTGTTTCTTCTACAATTACATCAGCACCCGTTTCGTTGCCTGTATCAGTTACTATATCACTGCCGTTTTCATTCTCAGCTGCGCTTTTCTTCCTGGGAGTTCCGTTGCCATCTGTAGCTACTGGATTTTCTTCTGAGACAGTTTCTGGATTTTCTTCATTCTGGGTTCTGTCAGCAAATCTTTCCTGTTCAAACTCATCCCACATGTCTGCCTTTTCTTGAGAACTCAGTTCTGCTACCTGTTCTTCGAAGGCGTTCTCCTTCTGGAAATCTCTGTATACGAAAAACACGATACAGGCAACCAAAGCGACAACTGAGACGATATAGATAACCATTTTAAATGGATTGCTTTCACCTTCACTCTTCTTTTTCCGCTTTTTTGACGACATATTTTCGCGTCCCCTTCACTATTTCTTTACAAAATGCGGACGGGAAAAAAACATGGCAGAACCGTGTTCCTTCCCGTCGCATTCTGAGTCATTCAAGCTGTCTTATTACTTGGCCTCAACAGTCTGAACAAATGCCGGATAGAAGCCCAGCTTGTAGGAGAATTTGTTGGTAACCTCATCCATCTCAGGTTTTACAACTGCAACATCACCGGATGCTGGATTAATGGTTACTTCCAGATAATCCTCAATAGCCTTACCTTCACTCAGCACGAAATCACTGGTAACTTCGATCTCTTCGGTTACTGGATCAACAGCAACACTGTCCGTATTAACCAAAGCTAATGTGTCAACCGGCGCATAGTTATTCAGGTCCACAGGGGTACCATCTTCCAGCGTAAGATCTTCGCCAGCCAGGTCTACCAGCAGTTCGAAAGCTTCTTCAGCATTTCCAGCTACTAAACTATCAACGATAGAACGGACTGCGGGATTCTTTACAACCTTGTCCAGGACTTCTGTCGTTAAGTCAGCAACTGAGCTGGCCTTTAATGCTTCTCCGCTGGCTGTACTTGCAGTAACATTTGATACAGGACCAGTAATACTAGAAGCAAAAACTGCGGTGGAAAGTCCCACAACCATTACTGCAGAGGTAAGTAATGCAACTAACTTTTTCATGATAGAGCTCCTCCTTTCTTTCATATTTTTTGGCCTTTCGGCCGGTTTATGTTCAAACTCTTTTGGAGTTTAAACCGGATTTACATCTCTTCATAAAAGAGTTCTATGACTTTTTCTTTCAAACTGTCTTCATCCAGATAAAACTCATCATGAAATTCTCCAATCTCATCCTGTCCCAGCGGGCGGTAATAATTATCATCGGAGAACTCCAGAGGAGCGATGGTATTGACCAGATTCAAATATTTATTCTTGGTAATGCTGGTCTGAAGATAATCGGACATGTCTTCCAGCTGATTCCACATGCCTTCCGGATTCTCCCGGGCCGCAGCCTTGGCCTTTTCTATATAGGCAGTCACATACGCCTGCTGACGTTCAATACGTCCTTCATTACTGAAGTGAATGTTAATGTTTCGATAATGGAGATAATCGTAAATATTAGAATCATCCAGCGTGACCACAGCACCCTTATGAAGCTCGGGATGAAGTTCTACCACATCGTCATTGGGAACCGTAATGGTAACTCCTCCAACCAGGCGGTTGATATAGGGCATGGAAGTCTGATTGGTCACCACATACTCATTGATGGGGATTCCCCCCAGCATTCTGGAAACTGCGTCTACCAGATTTTCACAGCTGATTTTTGTACCGTCTCCGTAAGCATAGGCATAACCCAGGTGATCTACAAAATATCCACGATCCTTGCCTATAACGGTGTACTCCCGGATCTCCGTCATGGTATCCCGGTTGAAGGCCATAATGGTCATCTTGTTGTTTTTCTTGTCCAGTACCACCAGTGATACCGTATCAGAACGTGGGGCCAGCTGGTATCCGGTTTCCTCCATCTTTCCTACTGAGTCAACACCGGCATACAGGATGGTCGTGATCAGTGCATTGTACCGGTACTGTTTGCCCTTGTAGACGATGTTCCGGTACCCGGTTCCCATGTTGTAGGAGTTGCCGGACTGAATGGTTTTTCTGCTTTTCTGATAATTTTGCAGAAGGAAGATGCCGCCTACTCCAATTACAGTAATAATGATGAGGATGCTGAGAATCACCTGGAGTTTATTGTGACGTAAAAAATGTTTAATCCGGTGCATCAGGGAAGGCTTTTTCTTCCTGTGCTTCCCGGAACTGCGGCTGGTGTTTTCACTCATATCCTACCCCTGCTATCAACTGCTGTTCTGTTTTTACAGAACAATCATAAAGGTACCGTCGGATTTCAGAGGAATCAGGGTTCATTGAACCGCTGGCGGTAGGGATTGGCTCCTTTGGAGGTGTCCCGGCGGGGAACACTTTCGGACTGGGGAGCTGTTCCTGTGTTCGTATTATAATAGGAAGCGGGAGCGGTGCTGTTCTTTTCCAGCTCTTCTTCCTTCTCCTCCCCGTAACCGTATCCGTAGCTTCCATAACCATAGCCGTAGCCATACCCGTATCCGTAGCCGTAACCATAGCCGTATCCGTATCCGCTGCGCTTGGTTCCGATTTTGTTGAGGACGGCACCCAGGATGCGGATCCCGGACAGCTCCAGCTGCTTTTTGGCACGGACAGCCTGAGAACGCTCAGTCAGACCGCTTTCTACCACCAGGATGGTCCCGTCGCACTTTTTGGCCACCAGAACCCCGTCGATAACCAGATTGATGGGAGGGGTGTCCACGATCACGTAGTCATAATTTTCCTTCGTCCAGGCCAGAAGCTCGTCAAAACGCTCTCCGGACAGAAGCTCACTGGGATTGGGTGCGGCTGCACCCGTAAAGATGATGTTCAGGTTGGGATCATCCGTGGAGTACACGGTGTCCCGCAGGCCCTGCTGACCGCAGAGGTATTCACAAAGTCCCGTGGTCTTCTGCTGGATGTTGTACCGGGACAGCGTTACGGAATTTCGTATGTCGCAGTCGATATACATCACGGACTTGTCAAGACCGGCCATACTTTTGGCCAGACGGAAGGCGATGGAAGACTTTCCTTCATGGGCCAGGGCGCTGGTAACAGCGATGGATTTCAGATTGTATCCGCTCAGCTGAATGTTTCCTCTTAATATATTGATGGCCTCACGGGCCTGAAAAGGCAGTTTTTCTACCTGAGGAGTCACTGTTTTCCTCGTAGGGCCCCCGTAGCTTGTTCTCCACTGTTGATCCATTTGTTCACATTCCTCTCATTATTTTTCTTTATAGTATGGTATAGCTGCCAGTACAGGAAGATGGAGATAACGGTCCACATCTTCCTCGGATCTCATGGTAGTATTGGTCAGGAGACGTACGACTAACAGTGCACAGATCACGAATGCTGCTACAACTCCGCCGATCAGCATGTAAACCAGCAGTGAAGGGGTTACATCCTTGACGGCATCGGCCTCCGCATAATCGATAACCGTGGGCTCCCCGCTTCCGATGATCTGATAGATCTGGTCAATGCCCACGTTTAACAGAGCGTTGGCTATGTTCCGGCTCAGTTCCAGGTCATTGCAGGTCACCATCAGGTGAATGATATGCGTGGAATCCGGGTTCTCCACCTCCACCAGTTCCTGAAGCTCTTCATATGTAAGATCCAGCTGCAGGTCGTCAATCACCTGGTTTAACACCGTACGGCTGTTGATGATGTTGGCGTAGTCCTCGGTCAGAGCAGCGCTTAACTGCAGATCCGAGAAGGTGATCAGAGAATCCGTGTTGGTGATGTAAATCTTGGCATCAGCCTGGTAAGAACGGTCCAGCAGGAAAGAGTGGTAGGCTCCCAGCAGAACAGCCCCTATCAGGAAAGCCATGAGGATGGATTTCCAGTTTGCAAGCAGCGCAAAGAAAATCTCCCTCAGGTCTATTTCTATTTCATCATCCGGTACTTCACTGACCCGGAGTTGTTGAGTCTCTTCATTATCTGCTATCTTTTCCATAACATAATATTCCCCCTGCTTTTTATTTTGTATTTTCCACTTTACCGCTTTACCGCAACCCCCGGATGGGAGCATCCTTCAAAACAGCCAGAGCGTTGTCCCTCCCGATCCGGTTGGCGTACTGGCTTCCGTACTTCTTTTCAATGTAGTCCATGCATTTGCGTATCCTGGGAGCCCGGTCATCCGGATTGTGGGTGTCGGTGCCCAGAAGGTGAATCTCCCGTCGCTTCAGCAGATTCCGGGTGAACATGCGAAGCCGAAAGCCGTAATCCCCGGCAATGCTGGCGGTGTTGACCTGGATGAAGACCCCGGAGTTGATCAGCTCTCCCACCCGGCTGGAATCCTCCAGCAGACACTCGTACCGTTCCGCATGGGCCAGGATGGGCCGGTAGCCGGCCATCTGGAGATTTCTAAAGGCCATGCGCATCTCGGAGTAGGTCTTGGAGGGCGAGAACTCCACCAGGACGTAGCGGGTGCCGTTGAGGCTGTGGGCCCGCTGCATATCCAGCAGTTCCGCCAGACTGTAGCTGCTGTAGAGTTCGTTGCCAAGATAGATTTGAAATGATGGGTCAATTTTCTGAGCTTCCGCCAGAACCTGACGGTAGAGATCCAGCAGCTGTTCGGTAGGCGTTTCCAGACGACCCTCCCGGAAGTGCGGGGTAGCGACCATGGTGCGGATTCCTTCGTCCCATGCAATCTCAAGCATTTCAACCGTGGTCTCCAGACTGTCTGAACCGTCGTCTATGCCTGGAAGTATATGAGAATGAATATCAACGAAACCTTCCATAGAGAACCTTTCGAATGCCTCTGCCGGATTTTCTTTTGACAAAGGCGAAGTAGTAAGACTGTAATATATCCTGAACACTTCATTAATCTTTTCAATCTTCATGAGTTTACCATTCTTTCCGGGTAAAGTCAATTGAAAAAGTTGGAAATTTTGGAGAGATGCTTTGTCGAATGTTCACAAATCCGTTGTATTTTGCCCTGATTTTTCGTATGAATGCACAAAATTTTCCCATATTTTCAGGGAAAATTGTACAATGTTCACATACAAGTTCACAAAAAAGACATAAATAGCAAGGTAGAAGTATATTATTGACGAAATGACTTAAAACGAGGAAAAGCCACCTGCCTTCGCAGGTGGCTTTTTTCCTTTCTATTTAGAGGGGGGAGATAGAGAGTGGTCTTCATCTATCCGAAACCCAGTATAAGGGCAAGTTGTGTTTAAACTATGTACGAATTATAAAGAAAAAAGAAAATTTCTAAAGAATTTTTAAAATGGACTCAATACTCCCTCTTTTTAAGAAGATGGAAACGCTGTTTCAGGGGCTTTTGTTCCGGCATTTTAGCCCGGTATGGGCCGGACTGTTTCCTATTATAATGCAGGATGTGTCCGGATGTGTTCAGCTTGTGGACCAGGTTATGCCGGAAAGTATGCTCCATGCAATACTATGATCGGGATCCGGAGATCAAAAACAGATCCCGGAAGGATTTTGATCTCATTGGGGTATGGATGCAAAAAGCATACTGAAGTCATATTTATATGCACAGTGTAAACTCATCAGATATGAGAAATCTCTCATAGAAGAGATCCGGGGACTCCAGCCGGAAAATCCCCCGTCGCAGATCTTAATGCATGGATCCTCTTGACTTTTTCCCGGAAGTGGATTAATATATAGGAAACGGAAGAGGATTATACGAACGAATGTGAAATGCCTCTTTCGTTTTTAAATTTCACGCATTTTACGAGACAATCCGGCGTAACAGGGGAAGGAAGCGGTGCGTCCCGGTTTTTTCTGCACGGCTGCTTTTGGGCAGGAATAGTGTCACTGATGTCAACAGCAGGTCGGACGTGCAGTTTTTTAATAAAAAAAGATCTGTTGATCAAAAAAAGAAAAGAAGGAGGTACGTATGAAAAAGAAAAAGAACAGATGTTTGTCTCTCATGCTCTGTGGAATATTGACACTGTGTTCCGCAGCGGCGCCGGGAGTGTATGCCCAGTCGGATGAGGGCATTTCCCCGGAAAGCGTACCGGTGGAGGAGCCGGCAGTCGGTGTGGAGCTTTTTACCGACTCGGCGGATGCTCTGCTCACCGATGGTACTGCAGTGGAGGAGGAACCGGCAATGCCTTCTCCGCAGCCGGAGATTCCGGGTATTCCGGAAGAACCGGCCCCGGATGTGTCGGATCAGCCAGAAACAGAAGTACCAAAGGGAGAGGAGCCAAATGGTGAGGAATTGGAGGATGAAGAGCCTGGAGAGGATCCCTCTTCAGATCCTTCATCAGATCCCTCATCGGATTCCATGCAGGAGCTCTCTCTGGATTCGGTAAGACCGGTGATCCAGATCGAAGGGGATGGGTTTGTAACAGGCAGCACCTACTGCCACGGCCCCAGGGTAATTGTTACGGATGAGCATCTTCAGTCCGTGACGGTGACCGTCGAAAAGAAGAAGTCTTCAGAGACGCTGCAGACGGATACTCCCAGTGTTTCCGTGGCGGAGGGAAGAGCGGAGATCAGCCTTTCCTCCTATGTGCCGGACACCGAAACCATTTCCAGCTTCGTGGTAAACATAGAGGCAAAAGACGAGTCCAGCAACACAGCGGAAGAGCAGCTGACGATTTCCCATACCCTGGGGACTCTCACCAGGGTTGTTACCGGTGAGGGTACCTGTACCCACGAGCCTCCGGAATCACTGCTTTCCTACTGCAAGGTCTGCGGAAACATATG
>CAZJYM010000021.1:0-1214 GCA_964550245.1 uncultured Blautia sp.
CAGGATAGTCTCCAGAGATTCCTCCTCGATCTGCTTTTCCTCAAACCTGCGGATGGACCGGCGGTGCAGGATGGTATTCATCACCTCATTCATCAGGATCCTCCTTCCACCTGTTTCCAGCACTGGGGATCGGCATCATAAAAGTCTCCCGACGTGCCTTTTGCTACGGCTGGACAGCCCCTGCACCAGGCGAGAAGTTCACAACGGCTGCACTTTTTAAATTTATCGTAGTCCCGGTAGGCTTCCATCTCTGAGATCCACAGATCCGAGAGCCTGTCGGCAAATACATTTCCCACTTTACTGTCTGCTACCCTTCGGCAGGCATACACATCCCCCGTGGGCAGGATGGTCAGATGGCAGTTGCCGCAGTTGCATCCTGCGTAGATCATGCCGGGTTCTGTGCTTTCCGGGATCCTGAAGGTACCGGTCTCATACTCATAGAGAGTCCAGAGATGGTCCTTTTTGTTAAACCAGGTCCGGCAGCCCTCTTCCTGGTACTTCTTAAACTTCTGATCACAGAGGGAGAGAAGCTGCCGGTATTCCTCCGAAGTCAAAGAGGCGTCCAGATCTCCGCCCCAGGGGACATACCGGGAAAAGGCGAACACATTGACTTTCGCTGCAACTACTGTATCGATAATGCCTGGAATCTCGGCCAGGTTGGTTTTGGATACGGTGGTCATGACCACGCTTTTCATGCCGGAACGGTTGATGCAGCCGACCTTTTCCAGGGTGCAGTCAAAGGAGCCGGGCCTTCGCATCCAGTCGTGAGTTTCCCGAAGACCGTCCAGGGAGAGCTGGTACTTCTCACACCCCAGGGATCTCATCTCCTTACATACCTGGTCATCCAGGTGAAAGGGATTGCCCATGATGGTAAAGGGAATGCCCTTTTCTTTGAAGAGACTAAGCAGTCTCCAGAAATCCGGGTGGAGAACGGGATCTCCTCCCGTGAGGTAAACATAGGGAAGACGGTTAAATACCCGGCAGAAATCCAGACAGCTGGCCAGGGTGTCCTCCATCTGCCCCCAGCTCATGGAATCCGGTTTTTTGCCTTCATTTCCCGAAAAGATGTAGCAGTGCCTGCACCGCTGGTCACATTCGTCCGTGATGTGCCACTGAAAGGAAAAATACTGCTTCATGATCCTGTCCTCTTTTTCCTTCCCCGAAAGCGGGAACCGCTTTCGGGGAAGGACTGGCTGTTGTTACTTTTCGGCTGC
>CAZJYM010000021.1:1314-10318 GCA_964550245.1 uncultured Blautia sp.
CAGGCAGTCCCGCAGGCAGCGGGCTTTTCTTCGGGCTGATCGGCTGCTCCGCAGGCAGTCCCACAGGCAGCAGGTTTTTCCTCCGGAGTCTCAGACGGTTTATCCGAAGCCCCGCAGGCTGCTCCGCAGGAGGAAGCCCTGTAGGTTCCGGCCCATCCGGCAAGATTGGAAAGTGCCATGGTTTCGTCCTCCTCTTTTCGATTCAGGGGTTTTGACCTCTGTACCTCTTATTGTAGAGAGGTATCCGGGGAGTGCAAGTAGGCACCTTTTTGTAACCGGTTGACGGTTCTGTCCGCATACCCTACAATAAGGCTGCAGCATTCTTTTTTAGCGTTTGTTTTGGAGGTGGGGACAGATGAAAACCAAGGCCGAACTGATTCCGGAGTGTCCGGTGGCCATAACCGTACATCTCATTGGGAACAAGTGGAAGCTGCTGATCATACGGAACCTGCTGCGGCGGCCCTGGCGGTTCAACGAACTGCAAAGGGATCTGGAGGGGATCAGCCAGAAGGTGCTGACCCAGTGCCTCCGGTCCATGGAGGCGGACGGTCTGGTGATCCGCACCGTGTATCCCCAGGTTCCCTCCCGTGTGGAATATTCTCTGTCGGAGCTGGGAGAGTCTCTGCGTCCGGTGCTGGATGCCATGGAGCAGTGGGGGAATGCCTATAAGGAGAGGATGAGCCGGGAGGAAAGAGAGTAAGAGAGATTATTATATTATAATAGGAAGGATTTTTCAGGTGCCTGATGAGGGCACCTTTTTTGTTGATCTGATAAAAGGGCTCAGATGGGTCCTTTTGTTACTGCAGTGTATCCTTTGTGCACTTTTTTAGCGGAGTTTTTCCATTTATAATGATTACAGTGCACAGGCTGCGAAGCAGCAAAGCGGAAAGGAGGATGAAAATCTATGAGAAATCCGGGATCCAGAGCCGGTCCGGAAAGGAAGAGAAAGAGGGGCAGATGGACCAGAGACGACACGGAGCTGACCCTTTTGGCGCTGCCCACCGTCATCTGGTACGTATTGTTCTGCTATCTGCCCATGTTTGGGGTGATCATTGCCTTTAAGGATTACCGGATCCAAAGCGGAGCCGGTTTTCTCACCAGCCTGTTAAAGAGTGACTGGGTGGGACTGGAGAATTTCAACTACTTTTTCCATCTGCGGGATTTTCCCCAGATTCTCCGCAATACCCTGCTCTACAACCTGGCTTTCATCGTGCTGGACATTGTGCTGCCGGTGCTGCTGGCCATCCTGATCAACAACCTGTATTCCAAAGTCCGGTCCAAGTTTTACCAGACGCTGATGTTCATGCCCCATTTCATGAGCTGGGTAGTGGTCAGCTACTTTGTCTACGCCTTTCTGGTGACGGACAAGGGCCTTCTTAACTCCCTGATCCGCTTCTTCGGCGGGGAAAACATCAACTGGTACTTTACCCCCGGCTACTGGCCCGCCATTTTGATCATCATGCATCTCTGGAAGACCATCGGCTACAACATGGTCGTCTATCTGGCAGGCATCACCGGCATTGACACTTCTCTCTATGAGGCGGCGGTTCTGGACGGAGCGGGAAAAACCCAGCAGGCCTGGTACATCACCCTGCCCTCCCTGCGGCCCATCCTGATCATGATGTTTATCCTGTCCGTGGGACACATCTTTTCCTCGGACTTTGGACTTTTCTATCAGGTTTCCAGAGGAGCCGGACAGCCCCTGACACCGGTGGTGGCCACCTTTGACGTGAAGATCTACCAGATGCTGACCAGCAACTCCGTGAGCCTGGGCAAGACGGCGGCGGCCAGCCTGTTCCAGTCGGCGGTGGGCTGTGTCACCATCCTGGCCGCCAACGGGAT
Organism: uncultured Blautia sp.; assembly: GCA_964550245.1. GTDB lineage: Bacteria > Bacillota > Clostridia > Lachnospirales > Lachnospiraceae > Blautia_A. The sequence goes on from CAZJYM010000021.1 coordinate 3,157, forward strand.
TGTAAAGAAGATTGATCCGGAGAGCGCTTTGATTTAAGGAGGTGATTATTCTGGCAGGAAGGAACAAGGATGGTTAGGACGGGGACTTTACCGGAAGGAACCGCATCAAACCATTTACCAACGGGGTTTTAAACGTGATCTTTCTGCTGCTGGCCCTGGTGTGTTTCTTACCCATTGTTTTTATTTTTGTCATTTCCATCACCGGAAACGAGGTGATCCGTCAGAACGGCTATCAGCTGTTTGTGACCCGGGAAACCTTCTCCCCGGATGCCTATGTCTACCTCTGGGGACAGAGGGAGACTATTCTGCGGGCGCTGTGGATGAGTATCTTTACTACAGGGGTGGGAACCGTACTGGGAGTGACTCTTACCACCCTGATGGGATATGTACTCAGCCGAAGAAGCTATAAGCTCAACGGCTTTATGTCGGTGCTGGTCTTCATCCCCATGATCTTCGGAGGGGGAATGGCCGCCTCCTACATGGTGAACACCCAGGTGCTGGGTCTTGCCAACACGGTGTGGGTGCTGATCCTGCCACTTTGTGTCAGCAGCTTCCACGTGATCATCGCCCGCACCTTTTTCTTCACCACGGTGCCGGAGGAACTGATCGAATCCGCCCGCATCGACGGAGCCGGGGAACTCACCATCTTTACCAGGGTGGTACTGCCCATCTCCAAACCGGTGCTGGCAACTCTGGGCCTTTTTCTGGCCTTCGGGTACTGGAACGACTGGTTCCAGGCCCAGCTGTACATCCGGGATGATTCTCTGCGTACCCTGCAGGCCATGTTAAACGCCATGCAGAGCAACATGGAGTATCTGACCAAGAATCCCACCGCTCTTCTGGCCACGGCCAGCGACTTAAAAAAGAACATGCCCCAGGAGAGCGTGCGCATGGCCATCGCCTTTGTGGTGGCGGTGCCCATCGCCTGCGTCTATCCCTTTTTCCAGAAGTACTTCATCTCCGGTCTCACCGTGGGTGCGGTGAAGGGCTGACGCAAAAAGTACCTGTAAACCCCATATTTTAAAAGAAGGAGGAAACAAATGAAAAAGCTGACAAAAGCCGTCGCTGCGGCTCTGACACTGGAGCTGATGTGCACTGCCCCCGTCCTTTGTCCCGCGGCAGAGGAGATCCCGGAACTGAAGTGGTACACGGTGGGCGGAGGAGAGCCGGCCAACTATGAGAGCTGGAGCGAAACCGTCAACGCTTATCTGGAGGAGAAGCTGGGCATTCATCTGGATGTGGAATGCATCAGCTGGGGAGACTGGGCCAACAACCGCTCGGTGATCGTACAGACCAACGAGCCGTATGATATCATGTTTGTGGACATGGGATCCTATGTATCGGATGTGGCCATGGGAGCCTTCCTGGATCTGACGGATCTGCTCCCGCAGGTTCCGGCCCTTACGGAGCTGATCCCGGAGGATTATCTGAAAGCCTGTGAGATCGGAGGACGACTCTACGCCATCCCCGCTTACAAGGATTCTTCCATGACCAACTTTTTTGTCTGGACGAAGGAGTATGTGGAGAATCATCCCGAGTATGCCGATGCCCACACCCTGGGTGAGATCGGGGATGTGCTCCGGGCGGTACACGAGGAGACCGGGGAAGGCCTTTTCCTGAACCGGGACGGAGTCTCCGCCATTGTGGGAAACAAGTATGACAGCATCGGCTCCGGTCTTCCCACCCTGGGCATCAGCTACAGAAGCGGAGAAAACAAGGTGGTTGCCGCCTTTGAGCAGGAGGATGTGATGGAGGATCTGCGGATCCTGCACGGCTACTACACGGAGGGTCTTATCAACTCCGATGCGGCCGTTCTGGATGAAGCCACCGGCATGTGCGCTCTGGGCGTGGCTCAGGGCTGGCCCGCAGCCGCCAAGGGCTGGGGCGAGGGCCGGGGAGCGGAAGTGGTGGTAAGCCAGTTCGAGGACACGGTGCTCTCCAACGATACGGTGCAGGGCTCCATGCTGGCCATCTCCGCCTCTTCCAAATATCCCGAGAAAGCCCTGCAGCTCATCGAGCTGGTCAACACGGACACCTGGCTGCGGGATGCCATGATGTACGGGGAAGAGGGCGTGAACTTTGAATACGTCGAGGAAAACGGCGAACAGAGGGTGCATAAGCTTAACACCGACTGGACACTGGCAGGCTACACCCAGGGATCCTTCTTTACCATGACCATCGAAGCGGAAGCAGATACCGGGATCTCCGGCAACTACTACGTGGATGAGGTGCTGGTCCAGAATGCCAGTGCCACTGCCTCCCCCGCTCTGGGCTTCTGCTTTGACCAGGAGCCGGTGGCCGACCAGATCGCGGCCTGCAGAGCCATCTTTGAGGAGTACAAGGGAATCATCCAGACCGGTACCGCCGATCCGGATACGGAAGTGCCGGCCATGATGGAGGCCATGCGGGCAGAGGGCTTTGACGACATCGTGGCGGAAGCCCAGAGTCAGCTGGATGCCTGGATGGGAGAGAAATAAGCGATTAAGAAAACGGAAGTATGAAAGCCTGCCGCCCATGGGGCGGCAGGCTTATTATTTTGGCCGGGTTTGCAGATAGCGGTGTAATCCATGTGCAGTACCGTAATAATCCAGAATCTCTGCCAGAGAGGCAATGACTCTTTTCGGATATCTGCGGACCTGGTATACCGCCCGGAACGCTTCCTCGCTGTAGTCTCTGGAAAACGCTTTCGCGTAAGCACGGAACTGCCAGGCATTCAAATCCTCAATGTGCTCATAATTCCAAAGAATCTCCAGCATCTGGATGACAGACTGTATTTCCGGTTCAAACTTCACCATGCACTGCATCAGGCGGACATTTCCGATGGTCCTGCGTTTCTGCGTGATACAGGAAGTCAGAACCTCGATGCTTTTTCCAATCTGGGTGGTCAGACGCAGGGAATTGTAAAGGGAATATCCAATCACCATACCGGTATTATTTCTCATGAATGCGTCTGCGATTTCATCCTCAGAGGGCGGCACCAGTCCGAACTTTCCGGTTTTCGGCCGGCAGTATGTATCCTGCGCGATTCTGGAGAGCACACCTTCTTTACAGAGCTGTTTCAAAGTTTTGTGAAATTCAGCTTCCGTTACCTGCCCGGACAGTTCCTCACGGTAAAGCCGGCCGGCTAAAAACACCTGATTGGGTTTCATCTGCTCCACGGCCTGCATCACTGAGGTTTTTGCGCTCATCTCTTTCCCTCCCTTAAGGTCCCCGGGGAGAAGCCGAAGTAGTCCCGGAAGTGGACGTAAAAGCGGTTCAGGTGCCGGTATCCCACCATGGAGGCGATGACGGAGATCTTCTCTTCCGTCCGGGAGATCAGATGGAAGGCCTGTTCCATGCGGCAGGCGGTCATGTAGGAGGAGAGGGTCATTCCCGTATCCCGCAGAAAGATCCGGCCCAGATATTTGCTGTTCATGTGCAGGGCTTCCCCCATGGAGAGAAGGTTTACACCCTGCGAACTGTTCAGGCTGTTTCTGGCGATGAGGAGGATCTGCCTGGTAAGAGAGGAAAACCGGTCCCAGTTTCCTCCCAGCACCGGATCTTCCGGGAGGAGATCCTTTTTGTCAGGGGTGAAGCGGGAGAGAAAGTGCCGCAGTTCCTCCGGATCCGCCGGTTCCCGCAGAAAGTAGGAGGCTCCTGCGTGCAGGGCTTCCAGGATCAGATCGGCTTCACAGGAAGAGGAGGTCACACAGAAGGCGGTGGAGTGAAGACCGGAGGCGCAAAGCTGGCTCACCAGATCACAGCCCCGGCCTCCGTCCAGTTCCCGGGAGATCAGGGCTATATTGGGAACCAGGTTGAAGGCCGCAACCAGGGCACTGGAGAAGGAATCCGCCTCTGAGACGGTGTCAAATCCGTACTCCCGCCAGGGCAGAATCAGTCTCAGGTATTTCCGGACATCGGGATCGCTGTGGGCAATGAGAATTCTGTACATGGCGGTTCCTCCCCTGGGGCTTTCTGGAAGAGAAAAGTGAAAGATGTGTATGAACCCATTATAGCCCATCAAAAGGGAAAAATCCAGTGTTTATGGGGAAGTTTTGTGGAAAAGATGAGGAAGAAATGGTCAGTTAAGAGCAATAAAAAATATCATACAAAAAATTTACCCGGGCCCCATCAATAGTGCAAAAAAGGAAACCGATTGTGCAAACAAATGTGTTTTCTGTCCTTTGTGTCTTCAGGCGTATCCGTACCTCTTTCTGTTTTTCATAAGAAAGAATACCGTGCTGCCAAAGGCCATGGCCTCGGCTGCCGTCATGGAAAGCCAGATGCCGTCCAGACCCATAAGGAGGGGAAGGATCATCACCGCCAGGGTCTGAAAGAGAAAGGTTCTCCCGAAGGAGATGAGAGCCGAGACGACTCCGTTGTTCAGGGCCGTAAAGAAACCGCTTCCCCAGATGTTAAAGCCGCAAAGCAGAAAGGAGATGGAATAGAGGGAATAGGCTCTGATCGACATCTGTAGCAGGCGGGGATCATAGCCCACAAAGAAGCCGGCAATCAGGCGGGATCCCAGGATCGATGCTCCGGTAAGAACCAGGGAGGCGATTCCCACCAGTGTCAGGCTTTTTTTACAGAGGCTTTTCAGTTCTTCCCGGTTTTGGGCTCCGAAGTGGTAGCTTACCACGGGAGAGCTTCCCGTGGAGAATCCCATAAAGACCCCATAGACAATCACGTTGGCGTAGAGAATCACCCCGTAAGCTGCGATGCCGTCCTCCCCGGCCAGATGCATCAGCCGGTAGTCATAGAGAAATCCCACCACGGAGGAGCAAAGAAGGGTTACGGTCTCGGAAAGGCCGTTGGAACAGGCCTTTAAAAGGGCTTTCATGTCGAAAACGGGAACGGTAAGCCTTAAAAGGCTGGTGTTGGGACGTAAAAAGTAGAGGATGGGGATCAGGCTTCCCACCAGCTGTCCCAAAACGGAGGAGAGGGCAGCTCCGGCCACACCCCGGTGGAAGACAATCACAAAGAGGGCATTTAAGAGCATGTCGGTAAAACCGGCGGCTACGGTCAGGATCAGTCCCAGGGCAGGCTTTTCCGCCACTGCAAACATGCTTTGAAAGACAGTCTGCAGCATGAAGGCGGACTGACAGGTGATCATGATGCCTCCGTAGAGGACACACTCCTCTAAAAGCTTTCCGTCTGCTCCCATGGCAGCGGCTGCCGGGCGCAGAAAGATCAGTCCCGGGATCGAGAGGATTTCTCCCAGGATGAAGGTGGAGAGAACCAGCAGGGAAAAAAGACCGTTGGCTCTTTTGGGATCCTTCTCCCCCAGGGTTTTGGCCACCAGGGCCGCACCTCCGGATCCCAGCATGTAGCCGAAGGCGCTCATGGCGCTTACGTAGGGAAGGATCAGGCTCACGGCCGCAAAGGAGGTTTTTCCCGCAAAGTTGGACACAAAGAATCCGTCCATGATCCCGTAGAGGGAGGAAAAGAGAGTCATGGCGATGGCGGGAAGGGTGTAGCGCATCAGCTTACTGCAGGTGAAATGGTCAGAGAGTTTGATGTTCATGGTTGTGTTGACAATCCTTCGGAAGGTGTTATACTTCTCCATTGAAAGACAAGTTTTACAGCAGGAGTTTCCTGCAGCGACGAATGGAGGAATGATATATGGATAAAAAGGTAGCCGGTCTGCTCAATGATCAGATCAACAAGGAACTGTATTCCGCGTATCTCTACCTGGACATTGCCAACTATTACACCAGGAAGGGACTGGACGGCTTCGCCAACTGGTATGAGGTTCAGGCCAGGGAAGAGCAGGATCATGCCCTGCTGTTCTACCGTTACCTGCACAACAACGGGGAGGATGTGACTCTGGAAGCCATCGCCAAACCGGACAAGACCTTTGACGATCTGGCCGCTCCCCTGCATGCTGCTCTGGAACATGAGAAGTATGTGACCTCCCTCATCAACAACATTTATGCAGCTGCCCAGGCCGTCAACGACTTCCGTACCACCCAGTTCCTGGACTGGTTCATCCGGGAGCAGGGAGAGGAGGAGAAGAACTCTTCCGATCAGATCACCAAAATGGAACTCTTCGGAGGAGATTCCAAAGGCTTGTACATGTTAAACAGCGAGCTGCAGGGAAGAACCTATGCGGCTCCCTCTCTTGTTCTTTAAATTATAGTGATCCTCTAAAAACCTCAGGCCTTTGGCCTGAGGTTTTTTAGGAATCTCTGTGACTGGCTCCCCAGTCGCACATGGAATCCAGAATGGGAATCAGGGACTTTCCCTTCTCCGTCAGGCTGTATTCCACCTTCGGGGGGATCTGGGGGTATTCCTTCCGGTTTACCAGACCGTCCGCCTCCAGCTGTTTTAAGGTGGAGCTCAAGGTCTTGCAGGTGATTCCGCCGATGTACTTCTGCATCTCGTTAAAGCGCACCACATCGAACTCCATCAGGGTGTAGAGGATGTACATCCTGTACTTCCCCTGAATCAGGGACATGGTGTAGTTAAACCCCGTGTCCTCCAGCCTGCAGTCGGCGATACATTCCTTGCTCATAATGCTTTCCTCCGGGATAGTATATATCTTGTAAGTGCGTACTTGAAACTTTTCCAGCTCTGAGTATGATTATAGTACCAGGGATAGAGAAAGTAAACACTGGAAGGAGAAAACCATAAAAATGGGAAAGAAGATTGTGATTTTAAACGGCAGCCCCAGAAAGAAGGGAAATACCTCGGAACTGGTCCGGGCTTTTACCGAGGGGGCCATCCAGTCCGGAAACGAGGTGGTCACCTTTTTCCTGAATGAGATGGACATTCACGGCTGCAGGGGATGTTTTGGCGGACACAGCAGCAGGGAATGCCCCTGTGTCCAGAAGGATGACATGAACCAGATCTACCCGGCTGTCCGGGAAGCGGATGTGGTGGTGCTGGCCAGTCCTCTCTACTACTGGAACTTCAGCGGACAGCTGCGCACCGCCTTTGACCGGCTCTTTGCGCTGGAAGAGGGGGATGGAAATTTCCTTCGGGGCAACCGCTCCTCCGCTCTTTTGATGGCGGCGGAGGGCCATGGCTTTGAGGATGCCCTGCAGTACTACGACCATCTCCTGGAGCACCTGAAATGGACCAATCTGGGCCATGTGCTGGCGGGAGGAAACATGAAAGTCGGGGATGTGTCGGGAAAAGAGGAAGTAACAAAAGCGTTTGAGCTTGGAAAGTCAATTCAGTA
>CAZJYM010000021.1:10418-22191 GCA_964550245.1 uncultured Blautia sp.
TGTCGGGAAAAGAGGAAGTAACAAAAGCGTTTGAGCTTGGAAAGTCAATTCAGTAGAGATGGAGGAACAGACATGAAAAAGATCAGTTTACCACAGGCCTCCGGCCTTACATCCCCCAACCCCGTAACTCTGGTGTGTACGGAAAAGCCGGATGGAAGCACCAACCTGGCCACCGTTTCCTGGTGGACTTATCTGTCCTACAATCCCCCCATGATCGCCTATGCCATGGCGAAGACCTCCTACAGCGGGGAGATGGTGCGCAATAACGGGAAGGTGATCCTCACCATACCGGGAGCGGAGATCGCGGATACGGTGCTGGGCTGCGGCAGCACTACGGGGCGGAACACGGACAAGGTGGAAAAGTTCGGTATTGAGCTTGCTACGGTGGAGGGAAGCAGTATTCAGATCCCGGTTCACAGCCGGGTGGCCATTTCGTGTTCCCTGAAGGAATACCATGAGGTTGGGGATCATTACCTCTACATCTGCACCGTGGAGCAGGTGTACGGGGACGAATCCGAGGAAGCCCTGTTTGCCTGGAACGGTTACGGGAAAGTAGCTCCGGCAAAACAGGCGGAGTGAAAAGAAAGGAGACAATCAGACCATGAAAAAAGATTTTGGAGTACAGCCCTATCTGTTTCCCATGCCCACCTACATGATCGGCACCTACAATGAGGACGATACGGTGGATGTGATGATGATGGCCTGGGGCGGCATCTGTGCGGAGGACATGGTGGCATTGAATCTGGAGGCGGACCATAAGACCGTCGCCAACATTCGCGCCCGGGGAGCCTTTACCCTGGCCATTCCGGGAACGGACACCCTGAAGGAGTCGGACTTCTTCGGCATTGCCACAGCCAACAAGATGGCTGATAAGTTCCAGCGCAGCGGTCTGCATGCGGTAAAGAGCAGCCGGGTGGATGCCCCGGTGATTGAGGAATACCCCGTCACCCTGGAGTGCACCGTGGAGAGGATGGAAGATGAACCCTACGGACTGCGGGTTCTGGGCCGCATTGTAAACGTGATGGCGGATGAGAAGGTGCTGGATGAGAAGGGAAAGATTGATGCCGGCAAGATCAACGCCTTCCTCTTTGACCAGATGAGAAACGGCTACTATGCCGTGGGGGAGAAGATCGGCCAGGCATGGAACAGCGGAGCTGGACTGATGAAGAAGTAGAAGTTTTACTCCTCACTGCCGGAAGCGGCAGTGAGGAGTTTTTTTATGTGGGATAAGGTAAAACAAAGTCAAGGATGTAAAAATCTCTTCATGGGAGCAGGCAGGGAGTTATGGTAAGATAGTACCATTCCCTGAAATCTGTCCCATGATCGCAAAGGAGGAGAGAGAAATGCTCTATGAGAAATCCGGGAAACCGTTTTCAACAGACGACTATGCCTTTCCCGGCCCGGCATACAGAGACGCCCCCTTTTGGGCCTGGAACACATACATGACCAGGGAGATGATCGACGAACAGCTGGCATGCTTTAAGGAGATGGGCATGGGAGGGTTCTTCATCCATGTGCGGGTGGGCCTTAAGAATCAGTACCTGGGTTCGGAGTTCATGGATCTGGTCCGCTACTGTGCGGATAAGGCCAGAGAACTGGGACTTCTTTGCTGGCTCTACGATGAGGACCGGTATGCCTCGGGGATTGCCGGGGGAGAGGTGACAAAAAGGGTTGCCTTCCGGGCCAGATCCCTGCGGTTTTCTCCTATCTGGAGGCCGGAACTTTCCCTGGATCCGGAGGTTTTCCAAAAGCTTCAGCAAAACAATGAAAAGGCGGCCGGCTGTCTTTTAAAGACCTACGACATCGTCCTTGAAGACGGGTACCTGGTCAGTGCCCGGATTCTGGGACCGCGCGGGAAAGCTTCGGGGACCAAGTGGTATCTCTATGAGGAACTGGCCCCAGAGACACCCTGGTGCAACAACCAGACCTACGTGGACGTCCTGAACCGGGAGGCCACGGATTTCTTTATCCGGACCACCCATGAGAAGTACTGTAAGACTCTTTCAGATGAGTTCGGAACCCTGGTTCCCGCCATCTTTACCGATGAGCCCCATTTCACCGGGCCCAGGTATCTCTCCGGCCCGGAGGAATGTCAGGATGCGGTTCTTCCCTTTACGGAGGCCCTTCCGGAGAAATTTCGGAAACTCTGCGGAAGAGATTTCTTTGATGCGGTGCCCTCCATGATCTGGAGAAGGAAGGGACAGGAGATCTCCCCGGAAAACTACTACCTGTACAGGGCCTGTTCCGAACTCTTTGCGGAGAACTACTGCCGGCCCATCGGGGAGTGGTGTGAAAAACACGGCATTGCTTCCACCGGGCACATCCTGAGTGAGGAGACCCTGCGGGGACAGATGAGTACCGCCGGGGATGCCATGAGAAGTTATCAGGAATTCCAGATCCCGGGTATTGACAACCTGTGCGATGAGAGAAGCTTCAGCACGGTCAAGCAGGCCTCCAGCATCTCCAGCCAGATGGGAAGAGAGGGCACCATGAGTGAACTCTACGGGGTTACCCAGTGGGATTTCGGCTTTGAGGGCTACAAACTCTCCGGTGACTGGCAGGCGGCTCTGGGCATTACCCTGCGGGTTCCCCATCTGGCCTGGGCTTCCATGGCAGGGGAGGCCAAACGGGATTACCCGGCAGCCATCGGCTGGCAGTCCCCCTGGTACCGGGATTACCGGTATCTTTCCGACTACTTTGCCAGAGTCAATGCCTGTATGACCAGGGGAAAACCTCTGGTCCATGTGGGAGTGCTTCATCCCCTGGAATCCATGTGGCTTTGCCAGGGACCGGCCAGTCAGGTATCCGGGCAGCAGGAGCAGATGGAGGAGGACTTCCAGGCGTTGACAGAGTGGCTGCTGACCGGAGGAATCGATTTTGACTACATCTCCGAGTCCATGATGGAGAGGGATGAGCCGGAGGAGAAGGGAATCTTTTGCTGCGGAGCGATGCGCTATCAGGTAATCGTGATCTCTGACTGCATAAACCTCCGTTCCAGCACCTGGAACCGTCTGAAAAGCTTTGTATCGGGAGGCGGCACGGTAATTCTCTGCGGAGAGGGTCCCCGCTACGTGGACTGTAAGAGGGAGCCGGAACTGGAGTAGTTTAATAAAAGCTGCATGCAGGTGCCTTTTAAGAGAAACGACATCTTAAAGGCCCTGGATCCCTGGAGGGAGCTGGACATCCGGGACCGGCAGGGAAGAAGAACCCGGTCTTACCTGCACCGCTTCCGCCAGGACGGACCGGAGAGGTGGCTTTTTGTGGCTCAGGCCTTTAAGGTCCAGGATTCCAGGGAAAGGCATGCTCTTCATGAGAAGGAGGATCTCTCCTTTCACCTGAAAGGCAGATGGAATGTCTTTCTCTACGATGCCCCGACGGGAGAGATCCGTCCCCTTCCGGCCCGGTACAAAGATGAGGAGACGATTCTGGACTACTGGCTCTACGGGGAGGACAGCCTGCTGCTTCGCCTGGTTCCCCGGGGGAAGAAGGAAAGGCTGGAATCGATTTTTGTCCGCAGGGACTGGTCCGGGACAGACTTTACACCCATCCCGGGACCGGTGAAATATTCGCTGGATGAACCCAATGCGCTGCTGCTGGACCGCTTCCAGTTTGCCCTGGATCAGGGGGAGTTTCAGGAGACCAGGGAACTGCTGCGCCTGGACAACATTGTAAGAGAGAGGCTGGGGTTTCACCTTCGAAGCGAGTTTGTGGCCCAGCCCTACACGTTAAAGGGTCCGGACATCCGGGACCATGAACTGAAGCTTCGTGTGCAGTTTGCGTCGGAGACCGAAAAGTCCGGCTGTCTGCTGGCTTTGGAAGAACCGCAGTATGTTCAGGGATTTTTTAACGGAGAGGAAATCCCCATGGAACCGGTTGGCTTCTACGTGGACAGGGCCATCTCCACCGTAAAACTTCCGAAGATCCGCCGGGGTGAAAATGAGCTTCTGCTTATCATCCGCTTTGGGGACAGGTCCAACCTGGAGTGGATGTACATTCTGGGAGATTTCGGAGTGGAAGTTGCAGGGACGGAAAAACGGCTGGTGAAAAAGCCCTCCCTTCTTTACTGGGGGGATTACACCCGGCAGGGATTTCCCTTTTACACCGGAAACATGACCTACAAAGCAGAGATGACTCTGCATGGGGAACTGCCCTGGCGGATCCGGATCCCTCAGTACGCAGGTGCAGCCCTGAAGGTGTCGGTGAACGGGGATTCCGCGCAGATGGCCGCTTTCCTGCCTTACGGCGCCAGACTGGAAAGGCTTCGGGAGGGACGAAACCGCATCGAGATCACCTGTCTGGGACACCGGTTCAACGGCTTTGGTCAGGTTCACCTGGCAGGGGATGATGTGATGTGGATGGGACCCGACTCCTGGAGGACAAAAGGGGATTCCTGGACGGAGGGGTATGTGCTGCGGCCCATGGGAGTATTGACGGAGCCTTTGCTGTACTGAAGGGCTTCCCGGGAGAATGAAGATGAATACAGGCGGAAAGAGGAGATGGAGGGATTCCATCGAGGTAAAACTGATCGCGGGATTTGGCGGGGTCATTGTGGTGATCCTTGCGGCCTCCCTTTTTATTTACGCGGGGATGATCCGGGTCACCAGAGAGATCAACTATGAAAAGATGAACTCTCAGGCCGAGTTTTGCCTTCAGTCCCTGGACACGGAGGTGAAGCATGTGAAACATCTGCTGAACCAGTTTTTTACGGACCGGAACCTGGTGTTTCTGGTCTGGCCGGACATGACTCTGACGCCCTATGAGAAGAGGGATGCCCTGCTGTCCGTGATGGAGAGGATGGATACCCTGACCGGAGTCAGCGCCCTGATCCAGAACGGCACCCTGTATCTTCCCAAATCAGGTTACACAATCACCTCCTCTTCCATCCGCCGCATGGAGGAGGAAGACCGGGAGGAGATGACGGGCTACGGGGAGAGCCTGGACGGGGAGCTCCACTACGACGGGGGATTTTTTGTGGCCGGGGCGGGAGCTCCCCGGATCCGCTCGGATACGGTGCCCAACTATGTTCTGGCGGTGCGCTTTTCCGAGCAGCAGATCCGGGAGAAACTCTCCTCCCTGTGTTCCATCGGGGGCAGCGGCTGTTTCCTGTACTTTGAGGAGGGACCGGCTCTGATCGAGTACAGCCAGGGGGACTATGTGGGAGAGGAGATCCTGAAGAACCTGAAGCTGGAGCAGGAAGGAAGCCTGGGAAAACGAAGCATCCGCATTAACGGGGAAAAGTACCTGGTGTTTGCCGGGGGCAGCGGGGAGATGGGGCTCTTTGTGGAATACATGAAGGAGGAGGCCGTCACCGCCCCCATCACCCGCTTTCGCAACCTGGTCATCGTTCTCTTTGCGCTGATGCTTTTAGCGGCCGTTTTCTACGGGATCTATGTGAAGCGCCTGATCCACAACCCCATCGAAACCCTGCTGGAGGCTTTCCAGAGAGTGAAGGCCGGGGACTGGTCGGAGCACATCCTGTTAAACCGGCAGGATGAATTCTGTGATCTCTACGACGGCTTCAACGACATGGAAGACCAGATGGGAAACATGATCGAGCAGGTCTACATTCAGACCAACCTGACGCAAAGAGCCGAGTTGAAGCAGCTGCAGGCCCAGATCGCCCCGCACTTCCTCTTTAACAGCTTTTTCTCCCTCAGCAGCAAGATCAAGCGGGGGGATTACGAGCTGGCCCAGGAGATGGCCATGTATCTGGGGGACTATTTCCAGTATCTCACCAGAAACGAGTCCGACTATGTGCAGCTGTGGCAGGAAGCCGAGCATGCCCAAAACTACGCGGCCATCCAGGGGGCCAGGTTCATCTACCGGATTTCCGTCTCTTTTGCTCAGATCCCGGATTCCTTCCGGGAGATCTCCGTTCCCAGGCTGATCCTGCAGCCCCTCCTGGAAAACGCCTTTGAGCACGGGCTGGAAAACAAGATCCGGGACGGGCTGGTGCAGGTCCGCTTCGTGGAAACCCCGGAGGAGTACCAGGTCTGGGTGGAGGATAACGGGGACATCTCCGAGGAAAAGCTGGAGGAGATCCGGGAAGGCCTGAAGAGAAAGGATCCGGGGGAGACTTCGGCCATCTTCAACATTCACCGCAGGCTGCAGATCTACTACCGGGAGAAGGCGGGACTGCGGGTTCGAAGGAGCGAGCTGGGAGGATTATGTATTCTGATTTTTGTGTCTCGAAAGGCGGAGGAGAGCAATGGTCCAGAACCTGCTGATCGTGGATGACGAGTATGACATCCTGGTGTGGTTAAAGCAGATGTTTCAGGAAAACTTCGACATGGAGATCGGCGTCTACACGGCTTCCTGCGGTGTGGAAGCCCTGACGCTGATGAAGCAGATCAAGTTTGAGGTGGTTCTCACCGACATCCGCATGCCGGCCATGGACGGAATCACCCTTTTTCAGGAGATCAAGGGAAACTGGCCCCGGTGCAAGATCGTCTTTCTCACCGGGTACCGCAGCTTTGACGACATGTATCGGATCGTCAACCACAAGGACGTGCGCTTTGTGTTAAAGAGCGAGCGGGATGAGGTGATCTGCCAGGCGGTGCGGGAGGCCTTTGATGAATTCCAGAGGGAACTGGATGCGGAGACATTGAATCAATTGCAGAAGGAGGAGCTGGAAAAAGCCCGGTACTGGATCTGCAAGGACTTTATGAACGATCTCTTAAACGGGGAGGACGTATCCGCAGACGAGGTCCGCAAAAAGTGCGCCCAGCTGGAGCTTCCCATCGCCCTCTGGGAGGATTTCCTCATGTTTCTGGTGCGGCTGGATCCGGTGCAGGACGGAAAGGAGGAGGAAAACCTGGGCACTCTGGAGACCATCGATCAGCTGATCCGCAGAAACCTGCCCGGGGACCTGAAGATTTACCTGCACAGGCTGGAGCAGGAGTACGCCATGATCCTGGTGCAGCCCGTAGGGGAGAAGGACTGGTCCCGGTGCTTTATGGTGCTGCAGGGGGCCATCGAGTATGCCCAGAAGATCTTTCGCCGGAACTGTCACCGGAGTTTTTCCGCCGTGCTCTCCTCCCGGGAGTCGGATTTCCGGAGGATGCCCGGGATCATGGTGAGCCTGAAGCGCATCATGGTGGGATACCTGGGGGACAAGGAAGAGGTGATCGTCCATGCACAGGCCCTGGAGTCGGAGAGCAGGGAGCAGGAGCAGGTGGGCTGCATCAAGAGGAGTTCTCTTTTGAAGAGCTACCTGGAACTGGGTCAGCGGGAGAAGTACTTTGAGCTTCTCACCGCCTGCTGCCGGGAGATGGAGCAGGCCAAAGGGAGGCATGATACTTCCGCCATGGGTCTTTACTACAGCGTGGCGGTGCAGCTTTTACAGTTTATCAGCGAGAACGGGCTTGGCGATAAGGTGGCCTTTCATGCGGCCCTTTACAAGCTTACCAGCCTGGATGCCCACGGATCCTGGAAGGAGGCCACGGAATACCTGTTTCAGATCTCCACCGTGGTGTTTGACCAGATCGGCCAGAGTGAGAACGCCCTGTCGGGAAGGGCCCTGCAGCGGGTGACGGATTATATAGAAGAAAATCCCGGGGGAGATCTGTCCCTTACCAGGCTGGCGGATATCGGGGGATTCAATGCCAGCTATCTCTCCAGGCTTTTCAAACAGAAGTTCAAGGTCAACCTGACGGCCTACATCTTTCAGAAGAGGATGGAGCGGGCCGAAGAGCTTCTCTCCACCACCCAGATGCGCATACAGGATGTGGGAATGCAGGTGGGGTATCCTTCCGCCCAGTATTTCACCCGCTCCTTTCGCAACTACGCCGGGCTTTTGCCCACGGAATACCGGGAGCTGCACAGAAAACAGTAAAGAGAATGCAAGGATGTAAAAACCGTACCATGGAAAATGAGGGGCTTTGGTGCCTATAATGGAGGCAGCAAAGGACAAAAAAGTCCGCAATCATTACAGGAATGGAGGGTTTTACATTGAAAAGAAAAGCAATGGCTGTTTTGCTGGCACTGACTCTTCTGGGATCCCAGACCGCTGTCTTTGCCGAAGCAGAAGAAGGAGCCGCACAGGAAGTCGATTATTACGGGTTTGAGGAGCCTGTAACCATCAAGATCGGAATCTCCAGGGCCGCCGATTTTGAGTACGACGAGGGAGAAACCGCCCTGGAGAACCACTGGATGGATCTGTACCGGGAACACAACATCGTCCCCGAGCTTCTCTACGAGGTGGATTCGTCCCAGGCGGCGACCAAGCTGTCCACCGCCATCATGTCCGGGGACTACCCGGACATCCTGAGGGGAAATCCCAGCGAATACATGAATTACGCCCGGACAGGCGTGGTGGCGGACATCACCGATGTCTTCGAGGAGTATGCAACCGATGAGCTGCGGGAATACCTGAATACCGACGGGGGACTGGCCATGCAGAGCGTGATGGTGGACGGAAGGCTCTACGGCCTGCCCCTGATGGGAAGCCCCTATGACAGCGTGATGCTGATGTTCATCCGTCAGGACTGGCTGGACAACCTGGGGCTTTCCGTTCCCCAGACCATGGACGAGTTTAAGGAAGTGGCTCACGCCTTCACCTACGATGATCCGGATCAGAACGGACAGAACGACACCTACGGGCTGGCCCTGGACGGCATGAACGTGCTCACCAACAACGTGGGCGATGCCAGCGCCATCTTTAACGCCTTTGGGGCATCCCTGGGAACCGACGGCATGGCCTTCGTGGAAGCGGAGGACGGAACCGTCACCTGGGGAGGCACCAATGTAGAGGGGATGAAGGCCGCCCTGCAGCTTCTGCAGGATATGTATGCGGACGGCTCCCTGCCCACAGACTTTATCACCATGGACAGCAACAGCATCTTTGAGGAGACCGGCGGCGGCCGCTGCGGCATCTGGTTTGCTCCCATGTGGGGCGCCATGGTTCCCAATTCCAACGCCATCATCTCCGATCCGGACGCCCACATGGTCTGCGCTCCCGCTCCCGACGGGCTGGATCAGGGAGGAACCAGACCCTTCCTGGTATCCTCTGTGAGCAGCATCTTCAGTGTCAGCAGCAAGTGCGAGCATCCCGAGGTGCTGATCAAGCTGATGAACCTCAGCGTGCAGAAACTGTGCTATCCTGAAAGCGAGGAGGAGTACAACAAATATTACGACGGGTGGAAGCTGAGCCTGACGGACACCCTGCTTCCCCTGAAGAACTATGACAACTACCAGAAGGAGTCCAAAGCCCTGGAGACCGGGGATACCAGTGAGCTCAATACGGAGCAGTCCGGCGACTACACCAACATGAAGGCTTTCCTGGATGCCTATAATTCCGGCGACTACGATCCGGAGGATCCCGCATTCCAGGCGGGCGTAGGACTCTACACGGTCTTTGGAGATCCGAACGGCTCCTATGCCGCACTGGACAAGCTGATCACCAGTGATCAGTTCACACTTTCGGCCTACAACTCCATTCCCACGGATGCCATGGCGGAAAATGCCGCAACCTTAAAGAAACTGCTGGTGGAAACCATCGTCAAGATCATCACCGGGGAACCGGTGGACAGCTATGACGACATGCTCTCCACCTGGTACGCTCTGGGCGGCGAGACGGTGATCGCCGATGCCCAGGCCTGGGCGGATTCAAACAAATAGAAATTTGGGGTTTAACGAAAGGGCAGTGAATATCTTTCATTGCCCTTTTTCAGACATGGGAGGGGAGAAGATGGAAAACGTGAAAAATCCAAAAGGAAAAAAGAAACGCAGACTGACCAAAGATGTGTGGATGTTTCATCTGATGCTTCTGCTGCCGGTCATTGTGGTGTTTATTTACAACATACTGCCGATTCCCGCCGGAATCCTCATGGCTTTCGAAAACTTTCAGCCGGGCCTGGGATTCTTTCACTCGAAATTTGTGGGACTGGCCAACTTCAAGAAACTGCTGCTGCTGCCCAACACCCTGCCCGCACTGAGGAATACCCTGATCATTGCGGTGTGGAAGATCGTGCTGAACCTGGTGGTTCCGGTCACTTTTGCCCTGATGTTAAACGAAATCGGCAACAGGTTCTTCAAGAGAACGGTTCAGACCATCACCTATCTTCCGTACTTTCTCTCCTGGGTCATCCTGGCCGGCGTTCTGATCCGTTTCCTTTCTCCGGGAAGCGCCGCTGCCGGCCCCGGATTCTTAAATACGGTGCTGATGAAGCTGGGCATCATTTCCCGTCCCATCTATTTCCTGGGAAGCAATGATACCTTCCGGGCCACCATGGTCATCAGCGATGTGTGGAAGAACTTCGGCTACAATACCATTGTCTACCTGGCTGCCCTCACCGGCATCGATCCCACTCTGTATGACGCGGCGGCCGTGGACGGGGCCGGAAGGTGGAAACAGACCATTCACATCACTCTTCCGGGCATTGCCCCCTTTATCGCTCTGATGACCATCCTCTCCATCGGCAACGTGCTCAACGCCGGTTTCGACCAGATCTTCAACCTGTACAGCCCTGCCGTGTACGAGACCGGAGACATCATCGACACCCTGGTATACCGTCTGGGCCTTGTAAACCGGGAGTACTCTCTCTCGGCTGCCGTAGGTCTTCTGAAATCCGTTGTCTCCTGCATTCTGGTGATGGCCGGGTACAAGCTGGCGGACAAGTATGCGGGATACCGGGTATGGTAGGAGGTGGAGCAGTTGAAACAGGGAAAAATCGCGAAAAGCACCAGCCGGAAGATTTTTCTGGTGGCCAACTACGTTTTGGTGACATTTGTCACCATCAGCTGCATGATCCCCATCCTGAACCTGCTGGCCGACTCCTTCAGCTCCTCGCAGGCCATCATTGCCAACAGAGTTTTCCTCACCCCGGTGGACTTTACCTTAAAGGCCTATGCCTACGTGATGAAGAACGACAGGTTCTGGACCTCGGTGGTGGTGTCTTTAAAGAGGGTGCTGCTGGGCGTGCCCATCAACGTGACCCTCACCCTGCTGGCGGCCTATCCCCTTTCCAAGTCGGATCAGGTCTTTCCCCAGCGGAAGTATTACGTGGCCTACATGCTGGTGGTCATGATGTTTAACGGAGGCCTGATGCCCACCTACTTTGTGGTGGCCAAGACCGGCCTTATTGACACCATCTGGTCCCTGGTGATTCCCGGGGCTCTGCCGGTGTTTTCCTGCATCGTGCTCATGAACTTCTTCCGGGGAATTCCCGAGGAGCTGGAGGAATCGGCCAGGCTGGACGGGGCCAATCAGATGCAGATCCTGACCCGGATCTTCATTCCCCTGTCCAAGCCCTCCATCGCCACGGTCACGCTGTTCAGCCTGGTGTGGCACTGGAATTCCTGGTTTGAGGGGCTGATCTACTCCAACCATACGGAGAACTATCCCCTGCAGTCCTACCTGCAGACGCTGGTGGCCTCCACCACCCAGGCCATCGAGTCCGGGGATCTGAATTCCCTGATGGATCTGATGCAGGTAAACGACACCAACATGAAAGCGGCTCAGATCTTCATCTCCGTGATCCCGCTGATGATTGTGTATCCCTTCCTGCAGAAGTATTTTACCACAGGTCTGACTGTGGGAAGCGTAAAGGGCTGAAATTCCGGTTGCATCCGGCTGCTGGGAGTGATATATTGAAGCTGTCGGAAAATATGGACCACCCCGTCATCATTCCGGGGTGGTCTTTCTTTATATCGGGAGGGAAACGCATGAAGGCTGTGGTTTTGATGGAAGATACCCCTGGCTCACCCGGGTTTGTTGCGCAGCACGGGCTTTCCATTTATATCGAATCGGGAAATCACCGGATCCTGCTGGATA